>JAAYJV010000020.1 GCA_012522755.1 Candidatus Hydrogenedens sp. | reverse complement strand
TCAAATGAAAGCCTTTGTGAACTCTGAGTCTTTGTTCTCCCGTTAAATGCATTCATAAGTCATTGTCTTTTTCCGGGTCTCCTGCCAATGTGGAAATTGGCGTTCCCAGGAGTGAATCTCAAGGTCTTTCAGGGTTTCTCGAAGCATTATTGGTTCGTGATTGTCGGAAGACAGTTTGCCGAATTAAGAATCCCACAATATCTTGAAAATATATGACTTTCAGAGTCAGCAATATAAACTTCTTTAAAAAAATAATGGAAGTTGAAGGATAGTAATACAGAGAACCACCGAGAAATGAGATGACTTTTTAACCACGAAGTCAGCTCGGGCATGAATGCCCTATCATCTATCCCCTATACTCCCCCGCCGTCATACCGTTTTGTTGCGACCCGGCCCCTGCATCAAAGCGTTCAGCCACAACAACGCAAAAAAGACCGGTATCCAGATCGGAAGACTTGCAGCAGATTGCCTGTCCCCTCTGATCAACGGAGAGGAAAATCCTCAGACTCACGGCGTTCCTGTCGCAGGAATCGTTTCGCAGCCATGGCTTTTTCAGGATGCCGGTCAATACAATTATTCTGCTCCTGCGGATCCTGCGAGAGATCATAGAGCTCCATCTTTTTCTTACGGCCGGGCTGAATCGCTTTCCAGTCGCCGAAGCGGACCGCCTGCTTGCAGCCGCCTTCATGGAACTCCCAATAAAAGGTATCATGAACAGCCTGTTCTCCCTCACCTTTCAGTGTAGGTACAATGGAAATACCGTCATCTTCAGGTGCCTCAGCTCTGGCGAGCTCAACAGCCGTTGCGGGGAAATCCCAGAATGCCCAGGGATGATCACTGACCTGTCCGGGAGCAATGACACCGGGCCACCAGGCGATGGCCGGCACACGGATACCGCCTTCGTACAAATCACGTTTGATACCACGGAAGGGGCCGCTGTCCTGAAAGAAATCAGGATCAGCACCGCCTTCACGATGGGGTCCGTTATCACTGGCGAAAATGACCAGTGTATTTTCAGCGATTCCTTTTTCTTTGAGTCTATCCAGAAGGGCACCCACATCTCTATCTAGTCGGGAAATCATGGCTGCGTGACCACGCTGGGCAGGCGGCCAGTCTTCATCGGCATAGATTCCTTCCTCGGGCACTTCCATGCCATGCTCGCGAACTCGACTCGCTTCATTGTTCGCATGAGGCAAGGTATAGGCCAGGTAAAGGAAGAAAGGATCATCTTTCTGCCGGTCAATAAAAGTCAGTGCTTCTTTCGTAAAAAGATCGTGACTGTAAGTCACCCTTTCTTTGGCTACACGCGGCATTTCCAGAACATTGCCGGGAAGACTTTCTTTTTCATCGTTGCGCCACAGCCATTCGGGATAGTAATTATGGGCCTCGCCCTGATCCGTATACCCGTAAAATTCCTGAAAACCTTTTTTCAACGGGCCGCCGGGGGTGTGGGGTTCGCCCAGTCCCCATTTCCCGATGAGAGCGGTATGATATCCGGCGGAACGGAGACTCTCTGCAACGGTCATGTCTTCTTCAAGAAGAGAAAGCGCATCAGGCCGGGTCAGGGAATGGTTGCCACGTATGCGGCAATGACCCGTATGCAGTCCCGTCATGAGGGCACAGCGTGACGGTGCGCAGACAGTACTCCCGGCATAGGCCTGAGTGAAGCGCATGCCTTCCAGAGCCATACGGTCAATATGAGGTGTTTTTATTTTCTCCTGACCATAACAGCCCAGACCGCCATAACCCAGATCGTCGGCCAGAATAAAAACAATATTGGGTTTCGCTCTTTCTTTCTCTGCAGGGGAGGAAGAGGGCCAGAGAGCAAGCCCCGCACCGATGGTAAGACCGCAGAGCATTTCCCGACGGCTCAGTTGTTTCATTGCTTCCCTTTCTGAATCTCGTGATTTTCAAGTTTGAGAGTGAATACAGAGCCGAAAGGACTCCGCTGCGAAGCTTCCAGTTGCATCTTCAGGCTTCCCGCTCTTTGTATGCTCTCCCCTGTATCAAGGGGAATTTCCACTGTCAGACTTTCGAAACGCTTCAAGGGCCCGGGCAGGGCAATGCGCTCGGAGAAGGCTCCACTCAAAAGGAGGTAGACGTCACCCGCCTGTTCCCTGTCTCCTGCAGGGGGGACCAGAGTAGCCTCACCGAGATTGGTCAGACTGATTTTCAAAGAGATCTTTCCCTGGGCGGGAAGCACGAGGGTATCGCCCTTCTCCACTTCCTTCCAATCGTCTTCGCCTGTTTTCCAGGCGACGCAATCGAAGAAGGCATCCATATATTTGGGTGGATTATGGCCGGTCAAAGCTGTATTTCCCACAGCCAGGGCGGGACAGTTGCGCGTGTTCTTGCCGGTGCCTTCCGTGCGCAATCCGGGCACTTTCCCATCTTCCAGTCCTTGCCAGAATGCCTCCTGCAGTTCGCTGTAGATCCCTGTGAGACCGTTGTTGTGTCTGTCCCGGTCCATGGTCAGCCACAGATCCACAGGAGGCTGGTCGGCCCCTTCCTGGAAATATTTCGCCTGTTCGCGGATCACCCGGGTGACAGGACGGTCGGTTCCATCGGGATTGATAATGCCGTAATCGCTTTTTTCGCCTACCCTGAAACCGCCGGGATACCACCACCAGAAAATACCATCGGCGTGGCTGCTGATAAGCATGCGGTAAAAGTCACGGTAATACTGTTCCTGAAATTGCAGGAGATCTTTGTTGGGTTCCATGGTGCTCAAGTCCCAGACATGGACTCCCGCTTCCGCCCAGAGCACAGGAAGAGCCGGATTCGCCCACCGCGCATATTCCCCTGTGAACCAGCCGGGTTTCACTTTCTCCCAGTCGCCGATGCGGCCATAGGCTTCAGGTTCAAAAATATCGACAGCACCACCGAGATAGGCGAAATCGTAGAGGATCGCCTCTGTCTGGTAGTCAGTGGGATCACCGGCCATGCTCATGCGGAAACTGACATGATGATTGGGATCAATCCCTTTGACCAGTCGCCGGGCTCTGTTGTATTTCTCATAGAGAAGCGTGTCGAGAAAGCGTCTGTAGGCCGCCATTCTCGGAGCGCCCTCACCCTCACGGGCAACCATCTCAGGCGTGATATTCAGTGGGGCGCCGCTCTCATCTCTGAGGAAGGCTTCGCCCCAGTCTTTCTCGGCATTTTCAACGCTTCCGTAGCGCTCAATGACCCAGGCCTCCCAGTCGGCATTGAAAGGCGTGCGCTCAAAAGCTCTGAACTGGGGCTCCCAGGCGAGATCATAAGCGAAGACGGTATCGTTTTCCGCCAGTCGGTGTACTTCTATGAGTTCTTTCATGAGCTCCCACTGGAAATCCATGGGCGTACCGGGACGCAGAGAGAGATTCGCTTTCATGCCCAGAGTATCCATGCGCCGGAGCAGGTCAACCAGATTCTGACCTTCCAGAGACTGGTGATAAATGAAAATACTCAGGGCATTGCAGCCCAGGGCCGCACAACGTTCCAGATCACGCTGAATGATCCGGGGATGGTAAGCGTCGGCACCCAGCCATTTCTCGAAGTAGGTGGGCCACTCCACAGCAATACCGGAAGAAGGCATATAGTTGACCCCATGGGGACGCCAGCGTTTGCCATCCAGATAAAAATCGCTGTTTTCCACCGTTACAAAACGGGGTGTGGACGGTGGATACCAGAAATGCAGTTCGTGCCGCGCTTCGTCAACAACTTCATCCTTATGCAGCAAGCGGACCGTGATGGTTAAAGGGGCACCGTCGCAAGCTTCAGGGCGCCAGGACTCTTCCAGCTGCAGACTCTCCCCCGCCGGGATGACGCTGGAAAGCTTCTGCTCCCACATGAGACTTCCATCAGCCTTCACAACATTGAGTTCAATTTTCGCCACTTCGTCTGTTTCGCCGTTGTTGGCCACTGTGGCGCCCAGGCGTAAAGTCTGCCCTTCAAAAGCGGTGTAGCAGTCGGCACCGCCATCAAGGAGAAAAAGCGGCGATGCAAGACGCTGAATAGCCGCACGGAGCATTTTTCTGGCCAGGGCCGTGCCATACCAGTCTGCATCAGAAACAGCGAAGGTGGCCCAATGGCTGCCTGCGACAGGGCCGTCACTCTGAAAGACCATGGCGGCCGGGTAGCCGCGTACAGTGCCATCACTTCCTCTTGCCTCCAGCAAAGGCAACCAGCGCCAGGAACGACCCTTGGAAAAGCCGCCTGCTTCGGGACGGGGATGCACGCTTTGCATGGCCCGGGGCACAGATACGGGCTCTCCCGCCGGTAAGAGTCCATCCGTGGCTGTAAGCACTTCCACCACATCGTCCATGGGATAGAACTTGTAGGTCGGCGACAGAATATCGAAGGCGGGAACAGCAATTTCTTTGCGTGCCTTCTGATAGGCTTCGTTGAGGGGAGCCGAGCCCACCTCGGCCACGGCAAATTCATGGGCGCCGTGGAGATGCCCCGTGTGACTGTAGGCCAGAGTAAAGGCGATCATATCCACCCGAGCAGGGTTCAATCGGGTATGCTCCCGGCCCGGAACACTTTGCCAGTACTCAAACTCTTCGGGGAGCAACATGAACTGCTGCCATTGTTCCGTCAGAGGAATTGAGGCGAGCCAGCGGGAGCCGTCTTTCTCGCGGAGCTCCACGGCCAGCCTGTTGGTACGGGGGCCGCCCCTGGCGCTGAACAGAGTCATCACATGGCCTTCAGGAAAGGGGGAAGTCTCAAAAAATCGACAGGCTGAATCCCAGTTCTCCATATCAGGCAGAGACACGGATAAGGCTGTTTTTCCCGGCCCCAGTTCCTCGGCCGGAACCAGGGTATAGCGTGTATCGGCGTCGCCCCGGTAGGCGGAGCGCTTCCAGGAGCTGAGCGATTCCTTTGAAAAATCAATGAAACAATATGAGGGAGTCGTGCCGG
Organism: Candidatus Hydrogenedens sp.; assembly: GCA_012522755.1. Lineage (GTDB taxonomy): Bacteria > Hydrogenedentota > Hydrogenedentia > Hydrogenedentales > CAITNO01 > JAAYJV01. Next base: position 23,349 of record JAAYJV010000020.1, on the reverse strand, counting down.
CCCGACGATTGCGGTACTCTTCCAGACTGAGCCATTGCCCGTCAAAAGAGGCGAGCCGTTCCTGCCACAGCGGCGCATTGAGAGCAATGAGCTTTCCCCTCTCTTTCAGAAATGCACTCACAACGGGGATTGCGGCCATGGGCAGACGTGAGGCATCGGGCAAGGCCAGCAGCGACGCCTTTTCTGTTGTGAGAAAGCCCGCATCACTGAGTGTTGCCGCCTGAACAGGCAAGAGGGTATAGCCTTCAGCGACGAGGCTTTCTTTCAGGCTTTGCATCATCCCCGGTGCAGCGGGGATTTCCTCATCTTCAAAAAAGAATGCCTTTTTTACTGTTGAAGCCTCGCAACAAAAAGCACAGCAGGCAATCAGAAGACTCATCAAGGTCAGTTTATACACAGAATATTCTTTCATGGGTTTTCTTCCCCGCTCTGCTCATCATTCTCTTCGGCGGGAAAAAGGTTTTTCAGGTTTTCAAAGGGATTATGGACAAGACCCTTATCCCGGGTCAGGGCATGATTGGCTGCATCGATGATCCCCCGCTGCTCCAGAGTGCCGTGTTCATCATCGTGGCAATAGAGGCAGAGCATGGCCCAGTTGCTTCCATCAGAAGGGTTGTTGAAGTGATTGCCGTCTTTATGATGTACCGTGAGCTCCCTCAGATTTTTCCCTGAGAACTCGCGGCCGCATTTTTCACATACATGGGGAAACATCTTCAGTGCCTGAGCACGGTAACCGGCATCCCTTTCGCGCTGATCCCGCTTCAATCCATCTAAAAAGGCCTTCTTCCTGTCTTTCTCAATCATGGACTTTCCTTTGTTGTTTCCTTATTCGACCTTATTCCCATCACTATGGGCATAGCCTTCAAAGAGCGCGGCAATCCCCGCTTCTTCCGCTGTTCCCTCGTGAATCACTACCCGATAACGGAGACGGACTTCTTCTCCTTCCTTCAGCCGAAGACCATCGTCAGAAGGAGGCCAGTAAAGGGGTGTGGGTGAAAAGAAACCGTAGTCCCGTGTAAACCAGGGAGCAGGATAAAGAGGGTTGTCAGGATGCTGAAAAATAGCCAGTCCTTCCACCCGCTCACCTCGTTTGCCACTGTAGTCACACCAGGGCGAGGGCACCCCGAAGCTTCCTTTTTCGCCCTGATCACCGGAAGCATTGATCAGTGTTCCACCCTCATCCACACTGAGAGCAGGGCACATTCTGGCTGCAAAAAGGCTGTGATTGGTTTTCTCAATATGCAGATCCGTCAGGGAAAGCAGTCGTATATCAAAATCGATGATCCGCAAAGCTGTTGAAGGAGCCGAGAAAGAAATACGGCGAAAGTCACGGAGAACAGGCTCTTTGCCGGGTTGACGCCATTCGCATTCGTTATGAAGCGTCACGACCTCCCCTTCCCCCTGTTCCACCTGCAATGACAGGGAAATAATCTGTCCGGCGCGCAATGTGTCCTGCCAGTAATTACCGCCATTGACCCGATCGCAGCCGAAAAAAAGTGAATGGTGATGGGGATAAGGCTCTGTTCCCGCCGTGGTGAGGCCCTCATGACTCGCCGGGCCGTTGACAGGGTAGAAATAAGGGTACTTCTGTTTTTTGTTCACACAATAGGCTGTAACAAGCTGTTCTTCCAGGTATACTTCAGCCCGGTCTTTTTTCATCTCAATGCGAAGGGACTGGGCACCGACTGCTGTTGACAGTATCAGCAGCGGCACGACCAGCCGTATTACAAGTTTTTCAACCATGATTCATCTCCCGGTTTACTCTCTGATGGTACGTTTTTTTCCATCAGGAGTTCAACCGGGGATATAATAAGATAATGTCGTGCCTCTGTACGAAAAGCAGGAGAATCCTATGAGTCACTATCCCTACGCCTTGCAGCTTTATTCCATTCGCGATCACTGCATGAAAAACCTCCAGCAGGCTCTGGCTCCTCTCAGCAGAGTCGGCTATAAATGGGTGGAACTTGCGGGACTCTATGGCAAGTCAGCGGCCGAATTCAAAAGTTATCTCGACCAGGCAGCCCTCACAGCCATCAGCATGCACGTGAGTATTGAAGAACTGGCTTCACAGCCGGAAAAGGTGCTCCGTCAGGCTCAGACTCTGCGCACGCCCTTTATTGTCGTCCCCTGGCTGGGTGAAGAGCAATGCCCTGACCGTCCCAGTTGGATCGATGCGGCACTCCTCCTGGACAAGCTGGGGGAACAGTTTCTCAACGAAGGGCATCGCTTGTGCTACCATAACCATGCTCATGAGTTCGCCCGCTTCGGCACGGACCGCATTCTGGATCTGATCATGAAGACAGCCCATCCCGATCACCTGCATCTGGAACTGGATTTGGGCTGGGCCGCCGCTGCAGGAGCCGATCTCTCCGAGCTGCTGGTACAATATCAGGGGCGTATCCCGCTGGTACATATCAAAGATTACCGCCTGGACGCTGACGGAAAGACGGTTGTGTTCACGGAACTGGGCAAGGGTATCATTCCGTGGCGCCATTTCCTGCCGGAAGTGAAACAAGCCGGTATCCGTTTTTATATTGTGGAACAGGACGAAAGCGAAGGCGATGCTCTGGAAAGTGCCCTGCGCAACGGACAGTACATGGGTAAGTTCAACTTTTAAGGATTGTCATCGGTGAGCTATCTTTCTTTTTCTGCAAGAAACACCAGGGTTCTGCTGCTTTTCTCCATGTGTACAGCCCTCCTGATCTTTTCCGGCTGCACTCAGAACGCTGTTATCCGCGGCCTGGTCTTTGATGTTGCCGATGAAGCTCTTCCGGGGGTGACTGTTATTCTGGAAGGACAGGAACAGGAACAGGAAGATCTCTCCAATGCCACGGGACGCTATTCGCTCCGTGCCGACAGAGGGAGCGCCACCCTGTACTTTTATAAAACAGGTTACACTTCGGCACGCATTGAAATGGATTCGCTTCTTTTCGGTGTGAATGAAGTGCCTCCCGTAAAATTGATGCCTCTCCCTGCTGAAGAAGGGGTGTTTTATCAGAAAGAGTTCCGCTATCAGGCTCTGGAACATCCCCGGATCAACCGTTATACGACAGCCAGCGGCGAGCCCGTTTTCGGAACGCCTGTGGAGCCGGGATTGACATTGCCCCGGACAGATCCGGAACAAAACGGCGAATCAGAGGCCTTGGTTTTTCTCGCCCATAAAGTACAGCCCTATAATGCCGTGCTCCATAGACTGCGCCGCATCGCTTTGAAACAGGGAGAGGCTGTGAAAGAAAAAACAGACAAAACAGAGGCCGCCAATCAGGACAGTATTCTCGTTGCTGATCAGTCCGTACCGCTTATTTCCCGGATTCTGGACAAAGATGAAGGGCTGCTGGTGGAACTGCATCCCGGTGAAAACCTGGAGCCGGGTATCTATGCCTTTCACTGGGGAGCACTCTCCGGCTACGACAGCCTGGATCCCAGAGCCTTTCTCTTCGCCATAGCCGAAGACACACCTGCTGATGAAGCTGGGCCCGGTGAGGGAGAAGGAGAAGCCGAGATTGAAGGCGAGGAAAAGGGTTGAGAAAAGCGATCAGCAGTTTCCATAACCCGGCTCAAAGAAACGCCAGCTGCTTGAGTATATAGACAGCCAGCGTTTGGGCAATGAGGCGTGCGCCTTCTACAGAGAAATGGCCATCATAGATATAATAAAGATCTTCCGGGGATTCCGCCCGCTCCAAGGCTGTGAGAACATCAATGCAGGGAATGCCCAGTTCTTCCAAAACCTCTCTGGTAAGACGGAGATCCTTGTTCATTTCATAGGTCGTTCCCGGAAACTGACCGTTCAACCCCTCCCAGAAATCAGGCTGAAGCGATATAGCCTCACCATGGGCCCAGGCAGCGAGTTTGATGTTTCTTGCCCGACAATCATCTCTTATGCCGTGAATGGCTCCGGCATACAACGCCCAGGCCTCATGCAGTTCCGGATACCAATCCACAAGGCACACTTCCTGATAAGCAGGTCTGTCAGATATTGGCGGATAGTTGACCGGGCCATATTGAGGAAGAAGTCGACAGGCTTCCCAGACTCTTTGCAAAGAAAGTGACATATCCCGGCGGTCGGAGAGCATCTGATAAATGAGGGAATGACCTTTTGCCCATCGTTCCAGTAAAAAGGGAGGGCGCTTCTCCCGGAAGCTGGTGACCCGATCCTCCCAACGGTAGTCCACAGCCTGAAGATATTTCCTGGTCTGGTTGTAAGAGCCGGCAACGTCGTTGGCCGGAAATAGTTGCAGTATCACCAGATCAGGATCAAGAGGATAACCCCGACGCTCCAGAAATATGCGTTCCTGCCACGGCGCATAGCCACCTACCCCGGCATTCATGACCCGGAAAGAGCGGGAAAAGCTCCAGTCATTGAGTAATTTTTCCAACTGGCTGGCAATGGTCTCTTCCTGATGGAGTCCCATGCCCAGAGTGTAGGAATCTCCAGCAAGAAGAATGCGGTATTCATTTCCCACCCGGGGCGGATGAAAACGATCACGCAGTCCCTGTTCCGATATCTTCATCTCTATTGTTTTTTTGTTATTGTCATTGTCGATAATGGATTCGACACCTGTCCGGCCCGGAATAAAGGTGAAAATCAATTCCTCATCAGCTTCATAGTAAAGCTCTCTGTACCAGTAATAATCCGGAAAAAGTATGCGTCCGCCAGCTTCTGTAAGAAGAAGTGTCGTGAGAAGCAAGAGCACAGCCATCACCAGAAAACCCAGCGCCTCTCCCAGCCGCCATAAGGGCTTCTTCTTGAAGAGTTCACGAGCGAAAAAAGCAGCCAGGAGCCCCCAAAGAAAGCAACCTGAAGGAAAACCTCTGAATAAAGATAAAACAATCAGTAAGAAGGACAGTAAAACGAGCGATACGGTGAGGAGTGAGAAAGCCCTGCTCTCTTGAGGAATCAGTTTGTTTCCGATGAGACCGCCAAGCCCTTCTTTCTTGAATTTGAAGAGGATGATACAGACAAGAAAACTCAGCACTCCGAACCATTCGTTGGAAAACTGATCACCGAAAAAAGATATGTTGTTTAACCCCATCCACAAGGAAAAAGAAAAAACAAAGGCGGTCAACAATCGGGGGCTTGCAGCCAGGGCTATCAAAGCCAGACCGACGCTCAGCACTTTGGATAGAAAGAGAAAGTGAAGGTTTGCGACCAGAAAAATGGCTGCAAGCACATGACTGAGCCTGGCATATTTCCTGATCATTTCCACTGATCTCATTGTTTCATTTCCTCCCAAACTTCCGATGCTTTATCGGCCCAGTCTTTCGATCCACATGGCCAGTTTTTCACGAGCCTGCATGAGTCTTTTCGGATCCTCCGTATAGTGTTTGTGATCCTGTACCACGGCGGGATCCACACGAAGGAGGGCTTCCACTTCCACACGTTCAGCGGAAGTCAGCCTGCTTTTCTTCTCTTCATAGCGGCTCTTCAAGAGATGCAGATATTCATAATCTTCTATGCCGTCACGGACCAGCGCCAGCCGGATCGATGCCAGTGGCCTGCCCTCCGGACCGGGATAAAGCAGATAACCGCAGCCGTTGTGTCCGGGTTGGCTGTTGTACGTGATCCAGGGGACATCAGGCCAGCGTTCTTCGCCACGGACATTGTAATCCCAATGGGTAGTGCCCCAATACAAGAAGCCTTCAGCTCCATATTTCCAGCATTGCCAGAACATGATGCGGTAATCCGTATTGGGAAATTCGATCATGATGCCCGGCCGTTCCCAGACGGTATACATCCAGAGGCGATCGCCGGCATCCATGCGCTGCTTCAGATAGGCGGGATTGAATGTGTCAATGGTGGGACACCAGATATCGACTGCACCGGTGAGCGATTGCTCGGGAGCACTGGTCTGCAGCAGAGGCCATTGGGGCACCAGATTCCGAGCCCACTCATTGACAGATACGACTTCCGGAATGAGATGGCGCGCCATGACAGCCACTTCGTCATAGGTATAAAAAAGTGCCTTATCCTCCCAGCCTTTTTCCTGAACCAGATCACGAGTACGGAGAAGCTTTTCCTGAAATTCAGCCCGCTGTTCTTCTGTTTTCAACACGGGCAGGGAAACAAAGAAAGCATCCTGACCCCGGTCCAGCACATATTCCATATCGTCCAGGAGCTCACCGCCTTCCAGAGGCAGGGTTTTGATGGGGCCTACCCGGTATTTCAGGTGAAGATCATAATAAGCACGGCGGATCTCTTCCGGCAAGCGCTCTTCATACTTGTAGAATTGACGGATATAATTCTCGTTCATCCAGAAGGAGGTGATGAGGCTGTTCCGCTCGGGCAGAGCAAAATCCCAGACCCAAACTTTCAAAGCCATCTCTACAGCTGCGGCACCCTGTGCCCTCACCGTAATCTTGCCTTCATAGAGGCCCGGCGCCGTATCCGGGAGGGTCTTCACAGTCAGCTGGAAGGGCTGGGCATGCTGCGAAGCGGGAATGCTCATGGGTTCAAAAGGCTGCAGCAGATCGGGATAGAGACCCACACGCTCCACGGCAAAGCTGTATTCAGGAAGACCGATCTCCACATAGCCGATCTGATACAGCGTAATCTGTGAGGCATCGATGCTTCCGGCACCATCGGAATGCACAAGCCTGTCAGCTTCTATCGTCAGTTCATGCACATCAGACCACAGGGGAACCACCACCAGCTGGGCGGACTCATATTCATTTTTGGCCAGACAGATGCTCATTTCCGCAGGGACTTCTCCTTCTTCAGACAAAGGCGGGAAGGCTGCATCAGGAAAGACTTTGATGAGGGAAGAAGTCGACGCCACGCCGAAAACCAGATTCTCCGTTCCGGGAGGCACAACACGCAAAGGCGCTACGGCCTGTTCCAGCGCGTCCAGCGAACTGTGTGCTTTCGGCAGTTTTTCCGGGATTACCCGGTCCCCGTCCCGGGCCATACTGCATGCCTCTCTCGCTTCCGCCAGAGCATTGCTGAAAGCAGCCTGTGCCCGTTCCTGCAGAGCCCTGTCCTGAAGACCGCTCAAACGCCGTTCCCCTTCTTCCTGCAGGGATTGGAGACGCAATTCCTCTTCCTGAAGTGCGGAAAAACTGAAGAGACGCGCCATCGTTACAAGCCGCTCACCTGTTCCCAAATCGCTCAGACCCCACTTGATCCCGTAGCGTCCGCTCTGGAGCGCATCAAAGCGGAGCCTCCGCTGTTCCTGAGCATAAGGCGGGAGAAAAGCCGAATAGAGGCGGGTGCTTGTCTCTCCTTCGGGCGAAACAATATCCACACGCACTTCCAGATGGCGGCTGCGGTAACTGTCGTTGGTAAATTCAAAGGCAATGACATTCTCTCCGGAATGCAGCTCCACCTCTTCCGGTGCAGAGATGGGCGCCGGGAAATTGTCGGGACGGTCCGTGGCTGGCGAGGGTGTGAACAAGGCATCACCCCGGGCATTGCCGCTCAGCTGCGCATCTTTCTGAATCATGGGCCAGGGGCAAGTCCCACCTTTACCCGATCCTTTTACACGCAAACAGTACAGATAGTTGTCTTTGGAGGTGAAGAGAATTTCGAGTCGCCCGTCCCCCGTCACATCAGCCACAACGGGTGTTGTCAAGGGAGCGGCCGGAGTCTCAAAATCCCAGAGGATCTCCCCGCTTTCGCCATGAAGACAGAGCAAACGGCTGGAGCGGGAACAGACCAGTACTTTCTGTATCCCGTCGCCGTCCAGATCGCCCACGGCCGGGCCTTGCACAATGCCGCCCCCTGTTTCCGTGGCCCAGAGCGCTTCACCGTTGCGAATGCGGTATACACAGCCCGAAGAGTCACCTCCCACAACATCAAGCTGACCGCTTCCGTCAAAATCAACGAGAGCGAAACTGCAGGTCTGATCGATACGGCCCTTCCCCTTGAAACGCCAGCACTCTTCCCCTGTTTCCGCTGAACGGGCGATCATCTGATAGTCTTCCGTTGCCGTGATGACCGTCATCGTTCCTTGACCTTCCAGATCACCAATGGCCACGCCGGAGCGCCGCTCTCCCGCCGGCAGAGGCTCATCAAACTCCCAGAGAACATTCCCATCGCCGTCATAGCAGGCTTCTTCGCCACCGCTCCATACAGCCACGAGTCGCAGGGCACCATCAGGTTGAAGAGCTGTCACCGCGGGGATGCCCCGAATGCCACCACGTCGCTGATGACGCCAGAGAATTTCGCCCGTGTCGCTCAGACAATAGAGGGTGCCGCTTTCAGAGCCGAAAAGAAGCTCCACACGGCCATCGCCGTTGATATCCGCCAGAACAGGCCCCGTATAGTCCATTTCGTCGTCAAGATAAACACGCCAGATAAGCAGCCCTTCTGCATCGAGACAGCCCGCCGTACCGCCTCGGGTCAGAAAAAAGATTTCCTTCTCTCCGTCACCATCGTAATCGACAGCCGATACAGCGGCATGAAATCCGTCAGCATTCTCATCGTCCAGCGCAAACTCCCATTTCACTTCTCCGACACCATTCAGACAGAGGAGCCGCTGGGATCTGGAAGCGGGAACAATTATTTCCGGATAACCATCGCCATCAAGATCAGTGACCAATGGCGGCGCATAAATCTTGGCACCCGTATTGAAAGACCACAGTTCCTGAGGCTCGGAAGCCTGCAAATTTTCGGCGAGTAAGACAAAAGTGAAAGCACACAGAAGGACGGGACAAAGGCGCACTGATTTCATGAGGAAGTTCCTTTTGTTGGAGTTCTTCCGCATTATAGCACCAAGCCCCGGCTGAGCACAGCCCGGCCACACAGCTCATAAAGAGCATCAGGGAACGATGGAAAGACTCTCTTCGCTCAGGGAAATGGTCTGGTCCCGGCAAGTGATGGTCACCTCACCGGCCGGGCTGATATCGCAGCGCAGCGTGTCGGGAAGCGTCTCCCCTTCCAGCAGATGATAAGCCGTCACGAAGAGGGCTTCTTCGCCCTCGAGTCGCCGCATGAGAAAGGGCAGGTTCTCATTGTATTCATAGCCGGGACTCCGGCCGACATATTGCCGCGCCTGATCCAATACCTGCACTTCAATACGGCTTGTGTCTCCTGTGATGAGGGTATACCATCGCTGCGGCTCTTTCACTTCACGCATGTCCCGCAGTTCTTTATAGCCCGCAGCATCAAAGGTGATCACTTCTTCTTTCAATGGTGGCACTTGCGACCATTCTCCACGGAGGTGCAGAGGCTGGTCAAAGACGGCTTCTTCACGGGAACTGGCCCGGAAAACATCGATAACCAGATCTTTCAATAGTACGATACTCCGATCCAGTCTGTGTTTACCCCCTTCCAGCTTTACTTTCACCCGGGCGGCACTCCACAGATCATTGCTTTCAAAGAACACACATTCCGATTCAATGCGTCTGTGGCTGCTTTCGTTGACCACCACCGTATTATGTGAAATCGTCTGGCGGCACCAGCCGTTGTGGAGAGGATTGCCATAGGGAAGGCGTCCGGCGTCGACGGTGCGTTCATTTCCGTGGGCATAGATGAGGAGATTGACCGTTGCCGGGTGCATGTGTCCGATCCGCGCCCGCGTATAATCCAGAAAAACAGCGGTCTTGCCGTCGCCACTCCGGAGAATGGCCAGCGCTTCCTCTTCATCATTGGAGGATTTGAGTGTCAATACGTGATCCCCTTCAGGCAGGCTGTCCACACCATACAACAAGGCATATCTGTTGTCACGCTTGTCAAGCAAGGGTAGATAGGCTTCCTCTTTGAAGCGGCTGTAGCCCATCTCATAGAAGCCCCTGTCAGCCAGAATGGAAGAGCGTATGCTGTCGTGAATGGCCGGGAAAGTCAGGTCGGGATAGATCTGGCGTAAAGGCCCGTCAAGCATGGCTTTCATCTGCGGCTGATCCCAGAGCTTCATCCCCACTCTGTCCGTCGCCTCAAGCATATAGAAGAGAGCATGAAAAGAATACCAGTGATAGGACGGTGCGCCTTCGTACCACATGCCTCCGGAAAGAATGGAGCGGTCCAGCTGAAACATGAATCCCGATTTGCCGTTGATGGCCCAATCCACCAGCTCACGATCGCCTGCAAGAAGTCCGGCACAGACTACGCCGGCATTATGCCAGGTCTGCCAGTTGGAAATACGCATGTCATAGCGTTGAATGGTTTCGCACATGGGCAACAACAGTTTGTCTTTGATCTGCTCGTGATCCTCTTCGGAAAAGCAGGGATCGCCATAGACCAGATCATAGGCGAAACAGAGATGACAGAGACTCACCGATTCATCGAGAGTCTGGGCATAAAGCCGTCCCCCTGAGAGTGCGTCGCCATTCTTGAAATCATGATAAGGAAGGCTTTCATAGAAGGAGGCATATTCCAACAGGGTCGCGCGGATATGCTCCGCCCAAGCACTGCGCGGATCCAGGGCATAGGCCGTGGCGATGGTTTTAAGTTCGTTGATGATGCGGTTATGCACCAAGGTGATATAAGCATCGTCATAGGGGTAGCCTGAATAGACTTCGTCACAGTGGGCGCAGCGGTGGGCTGTGGGCGATTCAGCAGTGAGTTTTCCGCCATCTTCGGGGCAGCTGTACCAGTGAGTCCATTGTCCGCCCTGATGAGGAATCTCGCGGATATTTTCCATGCACTTCTCAGCATCACGCAAGAGATCCGCGCAGTGCTTTTCCCATTGCGGATCCTGAGCGCGTTGCCGCAGCCTCGTTATTTCCTCGTCGCTCATGAACAGACGGGACGGCTTCGTGGTGGGCATGACGATTTCGAAAGCGGCGGCTGCACCATGCAGCAAGAGAAAGCCCAGCACTGTGATGGAACAGAAACGGAGGAAAGAAATAGAAGACATGGCAAACTCCCTGGGTAAAATGGCTTTATCCAGTCTGACTGTCCGAGGCGGGAAAAAGATTCAGGCAACGCCGTCCATCGCTGCAGGAGGCACGGGCCGTACCAGCGCTGTTTCATCACATTGCGCGAAGAAGGGACAGCGTTGACAGTCTTTCAAGGCTTTATAGGGCAGTTCAGAACGGTCCACGACCTGAAAGCCGAGGCGTTTGAAAAACTCAGGCTGACGGGTAAAAGCATAGACCCGGGCAATCTGAAGATGACGCGCTTCTTCCACAGCCGCTTCGACAAGGAGACTGCCGATCCCTTTGCCACGCAGATTGTCACGAACGACCAGAGAACGCACCTCGGCGAGATCCACCAGATCAATATGCAAGGCCGCCAGGCCGCCCACGCCTTCTTCATCCACATACACAAAAAAATCGCGGGCATTCTCCAGCATCTCAGCCATCTCCCGGGGCAAAACCTGCCGGGCTGTGGCGGCTTCGTCCAGGAGCGCTTTCATATCAGCGATTTCAGTCAGTTTGGGTTTGCGTACGATACCCATGGCCATGTCATCCATACTTTTAAATGTGAAACAACTATGAAGAGATTATCGTTTTCAAAGCATCCAGAGCGACATCATGGAGAACACCGTTTGTCGCCAGAACGCCCGTATTGTTTTTGAGTCGCCGTCCCTGTGAAAAATCCAGACTCTGACCCTCAAGATCCGTTACCCGGCCGCCAGCCTCTTCCACAACCAGAGAACCGGCCGCCTGGTCCCAGATACACTCTTTGTAACCCGGACGGTCAGGAGAAAGAAGCCGGAAGATAAATTCCGCTCCGCCCGATGCGAGAACGGCAAATTTCGCCTGGCTGTCCATCAATACATTGGCACCGGGATCAAGCTGCAAAGCTTCTGCCAGCCGTTCCAGCGCTTCCGTATCCGTATGAGCCGCTTCAAAAGAACGGAGCATACGGGCCTGTGAGGCTTCGGCACATTGATTGACTTGCAGGGGCGTCGCCAGCCCCGGATCCATCACCGACAGAGGCTGCATCCACGATCCTTCACCACGCATCGCAAAAACCAGAAGCCCTGTGTCATTCAATCCCGGTATTTCTTTTGCGCTCAAAGCCGGACAAGCCAGAGCGCCGCGCATTACCTGAGAACCCTTCACCTCGGCCAGAGCTACGGCATATTGTCCGCCCCGTCGATAACCCTTGGTTCCATCAATGGGATCCAGTGTCCAGAAAGATTCGCCACCGTCTGCAGCGGCACCACGGTCGATCCAATCACACACCGCCTCTTCCGAAGCCTCAGGGATGAAGCGGGCTACAAAAGAAGTGATCACTTCCAGCATCTCCCGGCCCTCAGACCTGCGAAGGGAAGCGGAATCTTCCTCCGCCACGAGAATCGCATCGGGAAAACGACTGAAAAGCCGATGGGATACCAGAGCTTGAATGGCAAAATCAGCCACAGTCACCGGCGACAGATCGCTTTTTTCCACAGTAAACAAGGCTGATTGGTTCTGTACCGTCATAGCCAGAGCCGAAGCCTCACGGAGCATCGATAAAATAAACCTGGTCTCTTTGTTATTGTAATCAGCCATGGCACTTTCACTCATTGAAATATCCCCTTCCGATTCCGCTGTAGTGTATCACAGCAGAGGAATCCGCCCCAAAAGAAAAGAGCATGCGAGCAAAGAAAATGATGTCCTTTCCTTTATGTCATGAGAACAAAAAAGACAGGCGTTTTATGCGAGGGGGACAGCGTGGAGGTCGTGGACGGAATGGCTGAGACTTACCCTCGGTAGGGGCGAAAAATCTTTCGCCCGAAAACATAAAGATAAAAACGGGCGAAAGATTTTTCGCCCGAAAACATAAAGACAAAAACGGGCGAAAGATTTTTCGCCCCTACCGAGGGTAACCCCGTCAACTGGAGTCTCTTTTCCAAGCATGGTATACTTGCCATAGGAGCATCATCATGCGTTGCGATCACTGTAAAAAAGAAAAAACACTGAAAACCTATGCGGAAGTGAAGGAAGGAAAGCGTTATCGTCTTTCCTTATGTGAGGACTGTCTCGCCCTTTATCTGTCGCGGGCTCCTGAATTTTCCGGTACAGAGTCATCAACTGCGGCCAAGCCCGGAAGAAGGTCCTCAGACTCCTCTGGCGGTACCCCGACTGCAACTAAAAAGAAACGCTATCCGGGGAGGCCGGAGAAATGCCACAATTGCAACACCACCTGGCATCAGGCGGAGTCAGGGTTGCTTGGGTGTCCTGACTGTTTCTCCCTTTTTCGACGGGAATTGCAAGAGGCCCGGGAAGCACTCATGCCTCAGCAAGGATACTCCCCATACGAGGGCGAATTCCCCGAAGGCGAAGATATTCACAAACAGCTGCGGCTGACAGTACGCCAAAAACGGGAGCAACTCCGGGTCGTGCTGGCCAGAGAAGAGTATGAGGAAGCGGCAAGACTCCGCGACGAGATCGCAAAACTGGAGAATGATCTGAGCACAACACCCTCCGGGACTGAACCATGAGCCTTGAAGACTTGATGCGACACTGGCCGAAATGGAGTGAAAACCAGACAGATCCTGCGAAAAATACGCTGCTGGGCTTTATCTCCCTGACACGCAATCTTACCGACTTCCCATTTCACCACCGCGCCAGTGAGGAAGAAAGAGCGGCGGTCCGACAACGGATTGTGCAGGCCTTGAAAAAACATCCTGATTTCGCACAGGCTGAATTTTATGAAGCCACTGAACTGGGAGAAACCGGGATTCAGATGCTGGCTGAACGCTTTTTGACCAGTTATAAACTCGATCCGGAAGATTCTTCCAGTGGCCTTTTTCTCTCCCGGGATCATGGCTTCGCTGTCACCGTGAATCTGGAGAATCACTTGCAGATTCGCGCTTTTTCTCCCGAAGGAAGCGTATTGGCGGCCTGGGAAGCAGCCAGAGAACTGGCCAATACCCTGCACACCCGACTCGGTTTCGCCTTCCACAAAAACTGGGGGTATCTCAGCCCTTCCCTGAAGCACTGCGGTAATGGTCTGCAACTGACTGCACTGCTGGACATGCCTGCAGACACGCTCATGGCCAGCTGGATGGATGAGGACAGCGTTGAAAAGCAATTACTCAGTCTGGGCGAAAACTTTCATCTGCAAAACATGACTCTGGGAACGGCACCTCGCTGCCAGTACAGCAGCGCTTTTTCTGCAGGCATTGAATTGATGGCTCCCGGAATCGAAGATGCCCAGTGTCAGTCCCTCTATCCGGGCGGTGGAGAACAGAATTCGAGTGCTCCTGCCCCTTTGGGATTTCTTCGCATCCTGACAACCCGTGCGAGTGCAAGAAAATCGGAGCGTTATCTGGCGCAGAAGATGGAAACCACCCTGAAACTGATGGCCCGGAGAGAAGAAAAGGCTCAACAACTTCTTCTGGAAGAACGTGCAGACTACCTGCACGAATATGCCACACGCTGTATTGCACTCATCCGAGAGTGCCGTTATCTGGGGTTGAAAGAAGCTTTGATATGCTTCTCCATCCTCCGACTGGCTGAGCGCTGTGCTCTCCTCAGTGGTTATGATGCCAAAGCCACGGACACCCTCCTCTTTGCCATGCAGCGCGGCCATCTCAGCAATACCCGGGATCTGGACGCTGATGACCCCTTTGCACTGGCTGAGGAACGGGCCGTGCTTTTCAAGACCGTTTATGGTGAAGTAGATCTGGTGAAATCACAAATGTCTTAACACGATTTTTAGTTCTATGATGTTTAACGGGAAGAAGAATGTCGAAGCAAGGGTTTCATGAACAACCGTTTGATCTGGCCACACAACTTAAACTCGAAATTTTACAAGGATATTTAAAAGAATGGCTTCCTGTCTTTCTTTCCAAATCCTCATATCCTGAAATACATATTTATGATTTTTTTGCTGGAGAAGGAGAAGACTCCGCTGGACGCAAAGGATCACCTCTTATCATTCTCGATTCTGTCAGAGAGTATTTTGCCACTCCCAAAATAACCAGGGTTACTAACGTAAACATTTTTCTACACTTCAATGATGTTGATGAGAAGAAAATAGAAAAGCTTAAAAAACTCATAGACAAGAGAGACGATGAGCCCTTGTTTCAAAATCAAGTTCAAGTCAATTATACCAGTCAGGATTTTAAAACATGCCTTGAAGCAAATATAAGGTCAATCAGCGCAAAACGTTCGGCCAATCTTATTTTTATCGATCAGTTTGGCATAAAAGAAATGAGACAGGATTTATTCAAAGCTTTAGTAAACTGTGATACCACAGACATCTTGTTCTTTCTATCTTCCAACACTGTCAAGAGATTTATAAAATTAGAAGCTATACAAAAATATATTCCTATTGATCCAGAGAAAATAAAAGAAGTTCCTATCAGCCAAATTCATCGCTTTATCTGTCAGAATTTTTATCAGAAACTTGTAGCACCTGATAAGGTATATCATCTTGCTCCGTTTTCAATTAAAAAAGACACATCAAAAAATATCTATGGTTTGGTCTTTGGCACAAGCAAACTGCTTGGCTTGGAAAAATTTTTGAGTGTTTGTTGGGATGCCGATCAGGTAACCGGCGAAGCCAACTATAATATTGATGAAGACATCACCTTTGCAGGACAAATGCCATTGTTCTCTGAAGATAGTACTCCCAAAAAAGAACATCGATTTAAAAAGGATCTCATAAGTTTTTTAAAGGAAAAGAGCCGGAATAATCTGGAAGTAAGCGAGTTTACTTTAAAACAAGGTTTCTTACCTTCCAAGCATGCCGCTTCTGTGTTAAAATCAATACAGGACGATGGCAGCCTCTTGGTTGAAAAACTTGATACTAAGGAGCCCGCACGCAAAGGTGCTTTCTATCTCAGTTGGAAAAAATACGGTAAAAAGGAACCGAAAGTCCAATTCACTTTGAAAGTAAATTACGATGTCAACTAGTCGCATAGAATGGACTGAATCCACTTGGAACCCTGTAACCGGCTGCACTAAAATCAGTACAGGCTGCAAGAACTGCTACGCCGAACGCATGGCAAAACGTCTTCAGGCGATGGGACAGCCCAACTATAAAAACGGTTTTGAAGTGGCCGCTCATGAAGAGATGCTTTTACATCCTCTTACTTGGAAAAAGCCCCGACTGATTTTTGTTAATTCAATGAGTGACCTCTTTCACAGTCGTGTCCCTCTATCTTTTATAACAAAAGTTTTTGAGACAATGCACAAAGCAAACTGGCACCAGTTTCAGATTCTCACCAAACGCTCCAAACGTCTTCTGGAACTGGATCCGCATTTGTCCTGGGCACCGAATATCTGGATGGGCGTATCCGTTGAGAACAGTGATACTTTATATCGAGTCAACGATTTACAGAAAACTGAAAGTCACCTCAAATTTATTTCTTTCGAGCCTTTATTAGGACCTGTTGGCAATGTCTCCTTACAAGGTATTGATTGGGTTATAGCAGGTGGTGAATCAGGTCCCAAAGCCCGTCCTGTCAAGCCCGAATGGGTGACCGACATCCGAAATCAATGCAAAGATCAAAAAGTGCCTTTTTTCTTCAAACAGTGGGGTGGCGTAAACAAAAAGAAAACAGGCCGTCTTCTGGATGGAAAATTGTACGACGAGATGCCCGAGTTTTCCATCAAAGCCAGTGCCTGACTTGTTCAACCTCAAGGGTATTACTTAAAGACAGAAAAGAATTCAACCCGCCTGCCGTCTCTGGTCATTCGGACGAATCGATCAGATCAATAATGGCGGGGATTAACCTTGAGTGTGATTCCAAGACTTGGATAGAGTCCACTTGGTCCACTCTGTCCACTTGGTCCACTCCCGACAACCTTCCACAGACACTTTTTCAATATCTGCCTTTTTCCTTCAAAATATGGTACAGTAATTATGTGGGATCGGTATGCCAAAAATGCCTTTTCAGTCTGAAAAACAAAGAAAACAGGCTTATTCTGAATAAAATTTGCCGAGGCTGTGCCACTTGGAATAAAATACTCCTGTCATGAAACGCAACCAGGGCTCTCCGATGGATGCGCACACATCAGCAATGAAGCAGAGCAGTTGCCGGATATTTTTATCCGGGCAGCCTTCCTGTCCCCCCTTTCATGGTGATCTTCACGCCGTTGTTCCCCTAACCTGGGAGCATAGAAAAACATAAGCCCGATAAGGAACCGTACGATGGGAGACCAATCCTTCAACGCCTTTGAACTGGCCCAAAAGCAGTTTGATGCCGTGGCCGAAAAACTGGGTCTGGACGAAGCGACCCGCGAATTTCTTCGCCAGCCGATGCGCGAATACTATTTCAGTATTCCGGTGAAGATGGATGACGGTTCCACCAGAGTATTCCGCGGCTCCCGGGTACAACACAATGATGCGCGCGGCCCCAACAAGGGCGGCATCCGCTTTCATCCTCAGGAAACAGACAATACAGTGCGTGCTCTTTCCATGTGGATGACCTGGAAATGCGCCGTTGTGGACATTCCTCTGGGCGGCGGTAAAGGCGGCGTTGTCTGTGATCCTCATCATCTCTCCCAGCGCGAGCAGGAAAACATCTGCCGGGGCTGGATTCGTCAGGTTTGGAAAAATCTGGGGCCCCTCACTGATGTGCCCGCCCCTGATGTGATGACTTCAAGTCAGCATATGCTGTGGATGCTTGATGAATACGAAACGCTCCGCGGCGAGAAATACCCCGGCTTCATTACGGGCAAGCCTCTGGGCATGGGCGGTTCGCTGGGTCGTACGGAAGCGACGGGTTTCGGCGTGATTTATGTACTGCGCGAAGCACTGAAGACACTGAATCTCGATATCACCAAATGCAAGGCTTCTGTACAGGGCTTCGGCAATGTCGCTCAATATGCCATCCGACTCTTTCAGGAATATGGCGGTACGGTCACTTGCGTTGCCTGTTGGGACCAGGCGGATAAAGTGGCCTACAGCTACAAAAAAGAAGAAGGTATCGATCTGGAATTTCTGCTCTCCATCACCAACCGCTATGGCGGCATCGACAAGGCGAAAGCACAGGCGGCCGGCTATGAAGTGCTTCCCGGAAATGCCTGGATAGAAGAGGAAGTGGATATTCTCATTCCCGCTGCTCTGGAAAATCAGGTCAATGCCGAGACGGTCGGTCAGATCAAGCCCTCTGTGAAGGTGCTCCTCGAAGCGGCCAACGGCCCCACGACTCTGGAAGCTGATGCGCAGTTGAAAGAAAAGAATATTTTTGTGATTCCCGATTTTCTCACCAATGCCGGTGGCGTCACATGCAGCTATTTTGAGCAGGTCCAGTGCAACATCAATTTCTACTGGAGCAAAGTGGAGGTATTGCACCGGCTGGAAGAAAAAATGGTTGCCGCTTTCCATGCCGTCGATCAATTGGCCAAGTCCAAAGAAGTGACCATGCGTGATGCGGCCTATATGATCGCTATCCAGCGTGTGGCCGAAGCCTGCCGTCTGCGCGGCTGGGTCTGATCCTTTTTTCACGGCGCAGCTTTTCGTTCTATCTTCTCGCCGGATTCAACCGGAATTTCCTGTGTTTACAGGTGTTTCCATCTGGAGTGCCCGGGAAAACTCTTATTCACAGGAGACTCCCGGAATGGAGCTTTCTCCATTTCGTGTATAATCACCGGGAAAGCAAGTTATAACGAAGCGTCTTCATCATAAATATAGTGATGGAAAGGGAACGATTATGTTCAGCCGTGGAAACAAAGGTTTCACACTCATTGAACTGCTGGTGGTCATTGCAATTATCGGTATTCTGGCGGCTATTCTGCTGCCTGCCCTGGCCCGGGCACGAGAAGCGGCACGCCGTTCAAGCTGTGCCAATAATCTCAAGCAGATGGGCATTGTCTTCAAGATGTACGCCGGTGAATCGAAGGACCTTTTCCCGCGCATCCACGCCGATCAGCCTTGGGGTGCCGCCTTGCCAGCGGAATGTGAAGGCGGTCAGGATCGCGCGAGTCTGGCTCCCCAGATGTCGGCTCTGTATCCCGAATATCTCACGGACATGCAGGTGCTGCTCTGCCCGTCCGATCCGGAGCGGAGCGATGCGAATCCGCTGGGGCTTGTCCGTTCCGCCTCGGGCAGCCATTGTCTCTACGACCAGTTTCCCTCGCGCGCTGATGCGAGTTATCTCTACTACGGCTTCGTGATCGACAAAGGCGAAGACACGGATCCCTCCATCGACGTAGGCCTCTTCGGCTTTCCTTCCGCTGTGCTCTCATCGCAGATGGCCTATCTCATGGCCTGCATTTCCCATATGCCGCCTCTCTTCACAGGCAGCCTGGGCGATCAGAATCCTGATAACGACGGAGCGCTGGATAAAGACCTCAACAATCCCACGGCCTACGGGATGTTCCAGGCCATGTCCACGCCCAGTGACATTCCTCTGGGCAATGGCGACAGCACGACCTTGTATCGTCTGCGGGAAGGCATTGAGCGTTTCCTCATAACGGACATCAACAATCCCGCTGCCTCCGCTCAGGCACAAAGTATGATTCCGGTCATGTGGGACGAGGTCACCACCACGACCACGGCCAGCGCCCAGTTCAACCATCTCCCCGGCGGCGCCAATACGCTCTACATGGATGGCCATGTGAAGTTCAACCAATATCCCCACGCCTTCCCGGCTTCAAAGGGCTTCGCCAATCTGGGTGCTCTTTTCAGCCTGGGCGAATAAGGCGCAGTGACAACTTGTTACAACAAAAACAAAGCACTATCCATGATTCACAAATTCTTTTCTGATTCCATGTTCTTTTCACGACGATTGCTCCCTCCGGGACTGCTCCTTATTCTGTCCCTCATTCTCAGCAGTTGCGCGGGTTTGAGTGTCAATACGCAGGATCGTGTGCTCTCCGCCAGGAACCGTGTCGCACCGGCACTGGTTCATATCCGACCCGTGAAAGAAGTATTCGTATCGGGCAAGCGGACCGAAGTACTCACTGTGGGCAGTGGTTTCATCATCAGTGCCGACGGCTATATTGTGACCAACGAACACGTGGCCGGCGAAAGCAGCGAGGTCTGGTGTATTCTGAGCGACAATACGGAGCATCAGGCCCGTGTTGTAGGCGTGGACCCCTATACGGATGTGGCTGTGCTGAAAATCGAAGCGGAGCGCCCCTTCCCTCATGTGAACTGGGGTGATTCCGATGCCATTGAAGCGGGACAGATGGTGCTCGCCATGGGCAGTCCCCACGGACTGGCCAGGAGCGTGTCTCTGGGAATCATCAGTGTGCCCGACCGTTATCTCGAAGGGGCCTCGGGCATGACCTCGCCTTATAACAACTGGATCCAGACCGATGCGGCCATCAACCCCGGCAACAGCGGCGGCCCTCTTGTGAATCTCAAAGGAGATGTAGTGGGGATCAATGCGCGCATGCTGAGCGGCGCGGAAAATCTGGGCTTCGCCATTCCAGCCAATATCGCCCGCGAGGTGGTGACGGAGATCGTGGATCACGGCCGTGTGCAGCGTGGCTCACTGGGTCTGGTATTTCAGGAAATCACCTCCAAGACCGACGATCCGCAAGCTCGGGGCGTGGTCATTGCCGATGTGGCTCCCATGTCATCCAGTTATGAAGCCGGTATCCGACCGGGCGATGTGCTTCTCCGTCTGGGCGATCGTCCCCTGCAAGCCCGTTATGAAGAGGAGCTCCCCGCCGTGCGCAAGGCTGTGGCTGATTTGCCTGTAGGCGAAGCCCTACAGTTGCTCCTGAGTCGGGGCGATGAAGAAATGGAATTTACCGTGACAGCTGAGGAAGAATCGGCCATCAAAGGGATCAATGCGGAGTTTTCAGAATGGGGCTTCACTCTGGTGGAACTCACTCCGGAACTGGCCCGCCGTGCTCAGCTGCACGGTCATACGGGTGTGCTGGTTTCAGGTTGTCTGCCCGGTGGGCTTGCGGCCATATCCGGATTGACTCCCGGCGATATCATTTTAAAAGTCGATGAAGAAGACATTTCTTCCCTCGCTCATTTTATGGATCTGTACAAGACACTGCAGGACAGCAAACAGAAACTGACCATGCTGTTCGTGCAGAAAGGCGCCCTCACGCGCTTTGTGCTGATCAACCGTGCCGACAACCAGAGTTTCGTTCTGGACAGGGAAATACTTGACCATGTTGAATAAAAACACTTCCGTGATTCTTCTTTTGCTGGCTGCTTTGTTCAGCGGCGGCAAGCTGGCGGCTCTGGATCAGAGCGTATTGCAACGGGCCTTTGACACCGTCTCACCCGCTCTCTGCGTGCTGACCTTCACCCAGGAAACAACGGATCCGCGCAGTGGCGAACAAATGCGGCAGAATGGCTTTGCAGTGGGGCTCAATGTCGCTCCCGAGGGACTGCTTCTTTCCAACGGACATTTACAGCGGGAAAATGTACAGACCTTCAATTTCCGGGTCACCTTCCGTATCGATGGCAAAGAACAGAGTCATCCCGCTGTCCTGCTCAAGAAGCCCGATGAGTTGAATATTTCCTTCTTGCGTATTCAGTCAGAAAGGCCTCTGTCCCTGCCCAGTGTTCAGTTTGATTTTCAGGCGGGACTGGCACTGGCCGAACCTGTGGCCATTATGGGAATCCTGGGCGAATCCATGGATTTCAACCGGGCCATTCAGGAAGACCGTGTCATCTCTGTAGTGGATTCTCCACGGCTGACCTATTGTCTGGGCACTCCCCTGAAAATGGGCTTTGTCACCGGACCCGTCATCAACAGCCGGGGCCGGGTAGTAGGTGTAACGGGCTTTGATCTGACCGTGGCGGAAGGAGGCGAAATTTTCTCCCGGAGCGGTCACCCGCTGGTCTATCAGGCTTCTCTCTTTGAAAAACATATTCTCACGCCACCCGATCAGACCCAGGAATCCATTGAAGCTGAAGAGGCCTGGCTCGGTATTTTCACCCAACCCTTGAAAGAAGACTTCGCCGAGTACTGGAAGATTGACGAAGCGGGCGGACTCATCGTGAGTACCGTCATCCCCGATTCACCGGCCGCCAATGACGGTATCCTTCCCGGAGATATCATCCGCCGTTTTGATGGCCAGTCCATCCGCGCCACTCAGGACAGGGATGTCATCGCTTTCACGCAAATGGTGAAAGAACAGACGCCCGGCGCTGAAGTGAAAATTGAGTTGCTCCGTGACGGCGAAAGCTTTCATCTGACCACCACTCTGGGCCGACGTCCCCGGGCCGCCCAGGATGCTGATGAATATATGGATGAGCAGCTGGGCATGTCCGTGAGAGAAATCACCCGGGACCTTCGTATTCTCCTGAATCTTGGCGAGGAAGTGCAGGGCGTCATTGTCCGGCGCGTTGTATCGGGCAGTCCCGCCCAGGCGGCCAGGATCCAGCCGGGGCTCATCATCATGTCCATGAACAGTTTCACCATCACCAACCTGGAAGAGTATCAGGAAGCCGCAGCCTTCTTTGAACGGGATAAGACTGATGAAATCACTCTCTTCATCCGTGCAGGCGCCCAAACGGGATTCCTTCGTTTGCGGCCCCGGTGGCAACATGAACGCTGAGGAAACGCACTTCAGCACTGTGCTTCGCCGCCTGACCACGGCCACCCTCCTGCTTGTGCTGTGCCTGGCTGGCGCTGCATGTCGTCGGGCCCATGACCCGGAAGAGACACTGCTCATCGCCTGGAAACTCTGCGAAGCCCTGCATTATGAAGAGGCTTATCCGCTCATTGTGGAAAACCTGCAGAAAAACCCTGACGACGCTGTTGCCCATTATCTGCTGGGCCGTTGTTTTTTCACCCAGAAACCGCCTCAACTTACACGGGCCAAAGGAGAGTACGACCAGGCCCGTCAGATTCTTGAGGACAGCGGCAATATGAGCATTCTGGACGGGAAGATGACGCCTGATGAGTTCAGAGCAACCCTTCATTGTGATACAGCCCTCACCCTGCTGCAAACGGTAGTGGAAGCGGAAAAGGCGGGCATGCCTCCCCGTGCCGCACTGGGCGTATTGAAAACAGCATGCCATCATGTGGAAGAAGGGCTGCACTATAATCCGGGTTCCTCTTTCCTGCAGGATCTGAATCAGACACTCCAGCATATGCTGAGATTCATGGAATCTCCCGAAGTAACGCCGGAGAAAGAAACACAGCCTTTCTTCATCTGATCTGCGGGGTCAGATGCTGCCCATTCCGTGTAACTATCCGTCATCTTCCATTATCTTTTCGAAGAAGTTTGTGTTGCTGTCCACCTGAGATGTTTAATTTCAATAGGTGATGCGACCACAGATTCGAGAACCTGTCTTCTGACAAAATGCCTTGAGAAACCCTGAAAGACCTTGAGAGTCACTCCTGGGAACGCCAATTTCCACATTGGCAGATGGCGGGGATATGTCTTGAGGCAAGTAAGAGACTTGAAGGGATCAGTGATCTCAGGGGAGTCGGACGGATCGGTCGGATCAGTCGGATCGGACGGATGTGGGAGGGGCGCATTATAGGTGATAGGTGATAGGTAATAGGGCTGACGACTTTGAGTCGAGCACCTGGGAACGCCAATTTCCACATTGGCAGACAGCGTGTTATGACATTGACATTTTGTAAACAGTGATGCGGT
>JAAYJV010000180.1 GCA_012522755.1 Candidatus Hydrogenedens sp. | reverse complement strand
GGAAGATAGTTTCCCAATCCAAGATCTCATAATAGCTTGAAAGCACATGCCTTGCAGAGTCAGCAATAAAGACTTCTTCGAAATAATAATGAAAGTTGATGGGTAGTAACACACTGAAATGGAATGATTTTTAAACCAGGTCAATCAGGAAATACACGGAAGAAATTCAGGCGACATAAAAAGTCTCTGATCTTGAGCGTCCACTCTGTCCACTTGGTCCACTGACCCTGAATCAATACCCAGAACCAAGCTGAGCCCCTCCCACATCCGTCCGATTGGCCTGATCCGACCGATCCGACCGATTCCCCCGACACTGCTAATCCCTTCAAGTCTCTTATATCCCCTGACCCCGCTCCCAGTCGCCCGCATCTTTTCTTTCTTGTAAACTGACAGAAAGATTTGATAGGCTGTAGGTACAGTCAAAACAGGATCTTGACGAAAGAATAAAAGGGCTTGACCTGTTATTCGGCCCTTCCGATGAGGATCATTTTCTTGCTGACAATTCTACATAAAAATGGCTTATCCGCCACCGTCATTCTGCTCAGTCTCATGGCTCTGGGGCTTTCCGGCTGCAGTGCCAGTATTCATGATGCCATTGCCCATGAATCCACTGATGCTGTTCTGGATCTGTTGCAAGCCCATCCCGAATATCTGAAGTCTGTTGACGGGAAAGGGAAATCGCCCCT
Source organism: Candidatus Hydrogenedens sp. (assembly GCA_012522755.1). Taxonomy (GTDB): domain Bacteria; phylum Hydrogenedentota; class Hydrogenedentia; order Hydrogenedentales; family CAITNO01; genus JAAYJV01. The sequence continues at coordinate 5,036 of JAAYJV010000180.1, read as the reverse complement.
CCATACAGCGGTGACTTACAAGAAAATCGAACTGCTTCCCATTCTCGTGGAAAAGGGAATCCCATTGGATGTCCGGGATGTGACCGGGATGACGCCTCTTCATGTGGCGGCCATGCTCGGTCGCAGTGAAGAAGCGAAAGCCCTTTTGGAACTCGGTGCCGACCCGTCGCTGGTGGATGATTATGGCGACATGCCCTTGCATACGGCGGCTGTCTTCGGAAGCGGCGGAATCATCCAACTTCTGGTCCGGCAAGGCCAGGCCCCTGATCAGCCCAATGCCGAGGGACAGACGGGTATTGAAATAGCCCGTGAATATCGGCATGACCGTGTGATTGCTCTGTTTGAAAAACTTGCAAAATCACGAAAATAATCTTTTCTTCTTGTGACGGGCGGGCTCTGGACCTGAGCGCTCGCCCTTTGTTATGTCTGGTGATTTCCCTCTTAGTGGAGACTGTATTCATGAGTCTGAGTTTTGACGAAATGCGGGATATTTTTGATCGTACCCGCATCATCCGCCGGCCTACCTACGGTATCGTCAAAGGCTACCATGAATTGCCCTATATCTGTCTGGGCCCTGGTCTGGAAGGCACCCGGGGCTGTCTCTACGTACGGGGTCGTATCCAGGTTTCACCGCGCTTTCTCATCAAGCCCCGTCATTACCAGTCGAGCTACGAAGATATCTTTGGAGAAGACGAGGTGGATATGGAGATTGCGGGGCGTGTTTTCGGATTTCTGGGTTTCCCCGACAGGCCTGTGGAATGTTCCATGGAAGACCTGGAAGTGAAGCACATGCCTGATACGCTGGATGATATGTTGAGCAAAGCCATGGACGAACTTGATCGCATGGAGGATATCACCACAGGCGTATTCATCACCCCGGAAAGCCAGTACTATCAGATCTCCGTGGAACGTTTCATTTCCCATATCATTGATGACGAATTCCGCTGATTATTCCCGGGCCGCATCGGCCTGAAAGCCCCGGAGCCAGGCGAGAAATTCCCGGTTCCCAGCCGGGCCCAGCAGAGGCGAAGGGGTGGTGTCCACTTCCCTGAAACCGAGATCCTTCGCAAAATCAGTGATTCCCTCTACAACCTCACGATGAACCTTTTCATCTCGGACCACGCCGCCCTTGCCCACCTGATGGCGTCCCGCTTCAAACTGCGGTTTGATAAGAACAATGCCTTCCGGTGTTCCCGAAAGAAGATTCACCAGACAGGGAAGCACAATCTTGAGAGAAATGAAGGAGCAGTCCACAGTGAAGAAAGTGGGGGAAAGAGGCAGTTGATCCTGCTGCAGATTCCGGATATTGCAGCGTTCCAGAACGGTTACTCGCGGATCCTGTCGCAAGGTCCAGGCCAGTTGACCATAACCCACATCCACGGCATAGACATGACTCGCACCATACTGGAGCAGGCAATCCGTGAAACCACCCGTTGAAGCGCCCGTATCCAGTACAACCCTGTCCTGCACCGACACGGGAAAATGCTTGAGGGCATGCTCAAGTTTTTCGCCCCCGCGACTGACGAAACGGGGCCCTTCCTCCAGCACAAGTTCCACATCTGGATCCAGGCGCATGCCGGCTTTATTCAGAATTTCGCCCGCTCCATTGCGAACACAATTGGTCTGGATCAACCCTTGTGCTTTGCTGCGGGTGAGTTGAAAACGTTCCTGCACAAGAATATCAAGTCGTTCCTTAGTCATGGCTCTGCGCAGGATCGATGGTCCCGACCCGGTCCATAAAGCGGGCATAGCTTTCCATCCCCTGAAACAATACGGAGAGGGACTGTTTTTCGTTGGGTCCGTGAATCCCGTCATCAGGTTGTCCGAATCCCAGCATGATGGAATCGACACCCAACCGCTCCTGCAGAAGCCGCACCACGGGGACACTGGCACCTTCACGACGCAAGAAGGGTTTCACGCCGAAGACTTCAGAGACAGCCTCCACAGCCGCCTGCATATAAGGCGATTTCCAGTTCATGACGGAACCCGGCCCCAGAGACTGGCAGGTCACGGTCCATTCACAGCCTTCAGGAATCGCCTGTTCAATATAGGCACGCAACTGCTTTTCCACCTCCTCCAGAATCTGTCCGGGAATCAGCCGCATGGAAAGTTTCGCGCCCGCCCGGGCCGGCAACACGGTCTTCGCACCTTCTCCCTGAAATCCGCCCCAGATACCATTCACATCCAGAGACGGGCGGGCACCCAGCCGCTCCAGAGTGGTATAGCCTTCTTCACCGTGGAGGGCGAAGGCACCGGAAGTCTTCAGAAAATCCGCATCGTCATAGGGCGCTTCAGCCAGGAGAGTGCGTTCCTCTTCTTCGAGAAGGGGAACATGATCATAGAAGCCGGGCAAGGTAATGTGTCCTCTGCTGTCGTGCATGCCGCTGAGAAGATCCGTCAATACATGGATGGGGTTATGTACAGCACCGCCGAACATGCCGCTGTGCATATCTTTTTGGGCTGTACAGATTTCCAACTCAAAATAGGCTAGACCCCGGAGGGCATAGTTGATTGAAGGACGTGCGGCACTGTGGATCATGGCATCACAGTTCAGCACAATATCGCATTGGAGCAGGTCCGTATGTTCCTGAATAAAGGCGTCCAGATGGGTGGAGCCGATTTCTTCTTCCCCTTCAATGAGATATTTCAGATTGACGGGACAGCCGCCTTCAGCCATCCAGGCCTCCACAGCCATCAGTTGCGCGAAGATCTGACCCTTCATGTCTGAAGCGCCACGGGCATAGATATGATCATCCCGCACTTCCGCGCCAAAGGGCGGGCTCAGCCATTCATCAAGAGGATCCACGGGCTGCACATCATAATGGCCATAGACGAGCACTGTCGGCTTCCCGGGAGCGTGGAGCCAGTCGCCATAAATCACAGGCAGTCCCGGCGTGTCCATGGCCGCCACATTTTCCAGCCCCGCCTGACGCATTGCCTCCTGCAGCCAGTCGGCCATATGGTACATGTCTTTGCGGTTTTCCGCCAGAGTGGAAATACTGGGGATGCGCAGACAGGCTTTCAAACCTTCCAGATACTCCTCTTTTTTAGAGCGGAGGGTTGTCAGAACATTCTCGAGAGGGGCCGTCATGGTTTGTGAATCCTGCGTTGACAGCATGAAGCGATCCGCCCGCCTGAAAAAGCCGACGGATCGCCGCTGTAATGGTTTAAATCATACCGTCTCAGAGACCGTCAACACTCATCGTGTGGATGAGCCACTGGCCTTCTTCTTTTTTCAGACCCAGTTCTGCGGACACACTTCCGGCGGAACCCATGAGGTCGATGGGATAGACGATGAATTCGCCGTCCACTTCTTCAAATTCCGCATCCTCAAAGCTGACTTCCGCATCTTCAAGATAGCCGGCATCAATGGCCTGCTGAATGAATATACCCAGCATGCTTTTGTCCGCCGATTCCATCTGCGGGGCCGTGAAAGACTCGGAAACGGTGGTCAGCAGCTTTTCCACATCCTGTTCCACCAGCGCCTCGGCCCACAGATCGGTCGTTTCTTTCACCAGTTCCAGATCGCTTTTCGCGCAGGTGCCTGTTGTGGCACAGCCCGGAAGAAGCGCCAGTGTAAGCATGAGCAGACCCAGTGTGTATCCTGCATGTTTCAGTGTCATCGTAAAAATCTCCTTCATTGTGTTGGATTCGCCCGCATCATGGGCACAGTGCAATATAAAAACATACTATAACAAAAAGTATCCTGATAGTGTAAGAGAATGCGAAAAAAAGAGCGTTCACCTGGCAAGCCCCTGGATATCTCAGGATTTTCTTTCATTTGTATCCAGAGAGACAAACTGCTCAACAGCCGGGGAGAACGAACCGGCTTCCGCGAGTTGCCGGTGTCAGTGGCTTTCTTCTGTTATTTCGAATCGCCCGATAATATCGTCTATGGGAATGAAACGGTCGTCCGTGATTGAATCCGTTTTTGGGATTATTGGAAAAGTGCTGTCGTCGGAAAAGCTGTTGTTTCTGATGGATGAAAAAGGAATGATTTCTATGAGGGCGTTTTTTGACTCGCTTTCAATTAAACGGCCTTTTTCCGTACATGGAACCGCTACAACAACAAAAAGAGTATTCGGAAAATCAACTTCCCCCGGAATCTGAAGATGCCCTGTTTGCTCTTTGGGAACGATAATCGATGAGTTCGGCAAAACAGTTGGACCGAAAGGCACATCAGTGAGCTGTATACCCTTGATCAATACATAATCGTGAGAGCTTTCATTTTTATAATAAAAATTATAGTGGAATGAAGGAACTGTAATTTGGTTGCAATACAAATGAAGGATCAAAAAATGCAAAGCGATAATGTACAGTATTCCAATCACTTTCAGATAGCCCTTGGATTTAATCTTCATTTTATTGTCGAAGTCCCTTTATTTGGCTGATGGTCATGAAAAATTTGCTTGTTTATTATATCCCACCTCATGCGAAAAGGCACCGTTGTTTTGGAACCCAGAGGGAATCGTTGATCTGAAATCTTTTGCCTGTGTTCAGTGAATGGCCTGGTTAAAAAATCATGCCGTTTCTGCGTACTCATTCTGATGAAAAAATGGCAAGTTATATTTCAGATTTCAATCTGCTTTAAATCAATTATAGTGCGTATTGCTGTGTTATAATAAAAGCTTCAAAAAAGATCAGTTAAAAAATCATATGTATCTTTGGTGGCGTTGTTTCCAGTGAGTACCATAACAACCTGCACTGTTATTGTAAAGAAAGATTTGTGAAAACAAAAGGTTTTTTTTCTCACATTCTGATCTTGCTTCTGTTGCTTGGCTCGCCGGCCAAGCTTTCGGCTTCCTATGTGTTGCCGGGCATCAGCCTGCATCTTTCAGGTGCAACCAAATCCATCGAAGGTGAAGTGGAATCCGAGGGAATTGTACCCGGCGAAATGATCGACGTTGTTGCGGGTACCTTTCCCATGGGTGGCGTTACAATCGATCCGGACAGCTCCGAAGAGATCTGGCCGCAGCCTGTTTATCTGGATGAATACAAGATCGGGAAATATCCGGTAACCAACAGGGAGTACCTGG
>JAAYJV010000179.1 GCA_012522755.1 Candidatus Hydrogenedens sp. | reverse complement strand
GATCCGACCGATCCGACCGATCCGACCGATCCGACCGATCCGACCGACTCCCCGGAAACCACTGATACCTCCCAGTATCTTACATCCCCTGTCCCCGCCATCTGCTGTTTTTTTTGGCGTTATTTTTATCCATATTTTTGTGCCATGTCCTCAGTGAGAAAAAATTGATGTGTTGCGGCGGGGGTTGGAGTCTGGGATGAAATGGGCACGGCATGCCGTGCCCCTACCTGCCCTCGTCCCTCGTCCCTCGCCCCTCATTCCTCGCCCCTCAATGCTTTTCCCGATAAAAACAACTGGCCAAAAAAGTTGACAGCATACTCTTCATCTGCTAAAATAAAACCCCATCAAGCGGGACTAACTCAGTTGGTAGAGTGCCAGCTTCCCAAGCTGGATGTCGCGGGTTCGAACCCCGTGTCCCGCTCCATTTTTTTCTTTGCAAGCCTTCTTTTCTGTTCCCCAAAAGTCAGACATTTCATCAGGCGGACGATTGTCTAAAGGCGATTCACTTTCTCCACCACGGCTTCCAGTGCTCTGACTATTTCCAGAAAATCGGATTCAGTTGTTTTTTTCGAAAATGTATGTGCAGCAATCTGTTTTTTCTGACTGTCGCAAAGGGTGAGTCTTTTCTTTTCCGGGAAGGATTGACAAAACCAAGGTCGCGGAGAAATGCCAGACTCCATTTCCCGGAACAATTTCAAGTTGTGTTCCTGATCCAATGAACACTCCTGAAGGAAAGTCAGATCGTTCAGGGCACGCGCAAGTAAGTCGCCTCCGGTTCCGGCACGCATGGTCCCTTTGGACAGCATATCAACACCCAGCACTTTCATGCCTCTGTCATTGATGACCGATAAAGTCATATGGCCGGTGATTTTCATATTAAACAGCATAGTACCCTTCCACAATCAGTTTGTCTTTTCCACTCAAACTCTGCTCAACCTTATATGATGCATCGGGAGAGATTCAATTTCCTTGTTGACATATCACAGGAATCTCTTCTCTCCGTAAAGAACAGTACCCTACGTTTGTTTGAAAAAGCGGAGCAAAATAAATCAGCCTTCTTCTGAACCCTGTCATCTATGAAAAGCGCAATCTTACTCATTGTTGAAAACCTCCGGCCGTTTCGTCATAATGTATAAGAGCAAAATGTCTGTGTTTATTCTTCCCGAACCCAACGCCTTATTGTCCGGTGTCCGTGAGATCGGGTAAAGATAAATTTCCGGAAGCTTCGTATTAAAGTATTGTGCAGCCCGGCACTGAGCAAAGAGGAACAGAAAATTAATGAAGGAATTGTGGGAATCGGCACGACGAACCGCCCGTTCTCTATCGCTAAAGATGTTTGTCGGTCAAAATGCACCTGAGGAAGAGGCTGTTGAGCTGTCATCCTTCGAAGAATCAGAATCCGACAGCCACGCATCCTCTGCCAATTCTCAAGAAAAAAATGCCGCTGTACAAGATGGCGTCATGCAGGTGGATTTCAGCGATCCTCAGCGTTATCGGGGCACTGTTCCTCTTCGTTGCACTATAGAGACCCTTCATACAACAAAACGGGCTGTTCACTTCGACAAGGAAAGTTGGGGCACTTTGGTCGTTGCTCTTCTGGAAACACTCATAGAAGAGAAGAACCCGCGCATCCCTTCTCTGGCCAGGATTGTTTTCTACAGGAAGCGTCCTTTTTTTATGGACAAGCCTCTGATGCAACACCGCCAGTACCAATTGTCAAATGGGAAATGGATTGATCTCTATTGTGATGCGCCCAGTCATATCAGAATTATCCGGAGCGTCTGCCGTCATTGTCTTATCCCACTGGACAAGCTTGTCATAGAATGCAGAGCCATTGATCCGGAAATAGCGGCTGTGCGAAAAACACCGAGAGACAGCAGCCGGGAGATGCGCCCCGAGACCCCCGCCCTTCCCCGAGAAGAAGTTGGCAAAGAAGAAATTCCCTTTGCTCTGGAGGTTACCGCCAATACGAAGCGCCGTAATCTTTCACTTCGCAGTACTCCGATGAAGGTACCAGCGGAAGGGCAGCAAGAACCCACAGCAGCAGTTCACCATGAGGAAAGCACCCGGGAGGAAGAGGCCACAGCTGAAATGGTTCATGAACCAGCAGCAACCTATATAACCAAGGAAGACTATATCTCCGGAAATTTCTCAGCCCCGGGTATTGGCCGCATGCCGCCACAGGCTTATGCTACTGGCGGCTATAATGACACATCCAGAAAGTTTACCAGTATCTCAGACGAACAAGCCCGTATCATTGCAATGGCGCATCAGAAAGAACTGGAAGAATACACAGAAAAGCAAAAACGTGAAGAGTCTCATGAAGAAATCCCGAAAGCCATAGCTTATACGGAATCCGAAGAACCCATTGCGGAACCTGTGGAGTCTTCCCAGACTTCCGAAGATGCAGGTGCGATGCACATGCTTCCTGTGCAGAGCGAAGGCGCACCTGAAAATGACAGCTTTCTTGTGGATTTTGATCATCCCAAGAAGTGCACCCATAGCCGTCCGCTCTCCTGTGTGGTAAAGGGGAAATCTCTGTATCTTGCCAAACAAAACTGGGCCAATCTTCTCATAGCATTTGTGGAAATGCTCATCGAAGAAAATCATCCGGCAGTAGCGGAACTGGAGCGCAAAGCAATCAGAGGTAAGAAAGTGTTTTTTCTTCCGCGGAAAGGCCACCAACAATATCACCAGCTTTCCAATGGAAAATGGCTTGATTTAAGGCATGGGGTTGTTGGTCTTCTCGTGATTATCGAGCGTCTCTGTCATCATTGTCATATCCCCTTGGAAGAAGTGCAGATTTATTATGAACCCAGAGAAAAAGAAGAATCCCGCAGAAAAACTTCCAACAGGAAGAATACCCGGACAGTTCCCCAACAACACTTTTCTGTACCTCCCGAATTAAAAAATATGATTGTTACCCTCCTTGAAGAAGAATATGAGGGTGGATGTAAAACAGACTCTTATATTGAATTGAAGCGTTTTCGTCAGAAAGCGGAGAAACGGGGATGGAACACCCTCCCTGAAAGAGATGATCTTCTTAAAGTCTGTATCAATGCCTCCGGCATAGCACTGGATGAGAAAATCTATAGAATTCATGATGAGATAAAAAGCAAGCTTCGCAATCACATAGAAGATGAAAAACAAAAAGAAACAGATCTGATTTATTACAAACTCTTCTTTAATGCCCACCGCCCTTGGCTACAAGATGGCGGAATCTTCAGTTATGAACTTTTGGAGGCGGTGCTCCGGCATATCTTCCAGGATTCTCCTGTAACTTTTAAAAAACACTACCTGTCTACAGAGGGTCACAGCAAGAAGGAGCTCAAAGGAGTTCGCAAAGAAATTCTCAGAGTATGGGGAGATGATTTTATTCTGGGTTATAAAGAACTGGCAGATCGTCTTCCTTTCATACCCTTTGAGAAAATTACCCAGACACTGGCCACCTATCGTGATTTTCTTTGGTATACCTATAAACACTACACTCTTTTGTCGCACGTAGTAATGTCAGAAGAGGAGAAGCAAGAGCTGCGATCTTTTGTAAAAGAGGAATGCCGTAGAAAATCTTATGTATCAAAACTTGAGTTGCCACTGGGTGCGATACAGAATAATAATCAAGAATTGCCCCGCTATCTGCTGGAAGACGCGGCCTATTTTCTTGCATTGGCCTCTCATTATGAAAGACACGGAGCCATCATTACTCCTAAAGGAACAAAGCTAAATGTCGCTCTTCTAGTGCGGGAAAGATTCAGCGGTCAGAAAAGCTGCTCCTTCCAGGAACTACAAAATTATTATAAAGAACTGACAAACAAGATGCGATACCATGCAATATTAAATATTGCCTATGACACGATGATTCGCATCGATGCCGATACTTTTGTGCATGAAGACCTTATCCACTTTGATGTGGAAAAAACAGACCGCCTGCTGGATGAATTGATTAAAGGGGATTTTTTGCCGCTAAAAGCTATGGTAAGTTTCGGTCTCTTTCCCGAATGTGGCAAAGCCTGGAATCTTTTTCTGCTGGAAAGTTATTGCCACCGATTCAGCACACTTTTTCGATATGAGGCACCCGTCTTCAATTCTGCGAATGTCGGAATCATGATCCGAAAAAGCAGCAAGCTCACTTATCCTGAAGCGATGGCCCGGGCTCTTGCCGGTTCGCATGTGAACCTGGAGGAAGAAGAGGCTTTGAATTTTTTCTATGACAGGGGCTATCTTGGAAAGCGTTCCTACAAGATGCTTCCTGAATTGCTGAAAGAAGCGCATCTTATACGAAATCAGAAAGCATAAGTGTGTATTCCTATACCTATGATCCGGATACTGGCGGTATTCTCCTGAATTATACGCCCACCGGTTTTTCTAAAGAACCACGTCCTGTTTACGCCCCGGAACTGGATCTGCTGGGTTTTGATCAACATTGGCTCTATGATAAACAGGATGAATATCCCTATATGTGGGCTGAGGCAAATACCTATTGGTACAGGGGAAAACTGGTGGCACGCCTCAAAGGGGGAAACCTTTATACTGCGCCGGAAATTACTCTCCCTCTTGATGAAAAAGGCAATACCATTGCCCCCGAAGCAGAAGGGGTCTCCTTACGGCCCATTGACATGGAGGCCATGGTAGAGGCCAACAGAGAGATCATGGACATTGTGGAAGGAGAGACCCTGAAACAAATTCTGGAGGTCTATGAAAAATACAGAAACAGACTGGATTGCTTTCATGTGGCTTTCAGTGGCGGGAAAGACAGCGTGGTTCTGCTGGATCTGGTAAAAAAAGCATTGCCCCAAGGAAGCTTTATTGTCCTCTTCGCCGACACAGGCATGGAATTTCCAGATACCTATACCCTCATAGACGAAGTGGCACGGCAATGTGAAAAGGAAAAGATTCCTTTTTATACTGCAAAGTCACATCTTGATCCAAAGGAATCGTGGACTCTTTTTGGCCCGCCTTCAAGGGTGTTGAGGTGGTGTTGTTCTGTCCATAAAAGTGCGCCTCAGACTATTATGATTCGCAAGTTATTAAATAAAAATGACTTTCGAGGTCTGGATTATGTCGGTGTTAGAAGACACGAAAGTGTAACAAGAAATAAGTATACCCAATTTAATTATGGGAAAAAACAAAAAGGACAATACAGTCACAACTCAATACTTGAGTGGTCATCTGCAGAAGTCTGGCTTTATATTTTGTCAAACCGTCTTATGATAAACCAGGCATATAAAAGAGGTAATGCCCGTGCAGGATGTTTGTTTTGTCCTGTGTCCGGTGGCATTAGTAATTTCTTCCGCGGAGAGTGTTATCAATCACGTGTAAACCAATATACTGATATGATAGCGATGTCATATGGAGGTAAGAGTAAAACAGCAGAACGAATAAATACCTATATCAATAACGGCGGGTGGAATGCACGTAAAAATGGAAGGGACCTCCATAATAACCCATCAAAGTGTACAGAAACACTGTGTAAAGGATATCTGTTGATCTCGGTTTCCAGCCCAAGCAGTAATTGGAAAGAATGGATAAAAACAATAGGTCAGTTGAGTAAACTCAGTGGAAAATATAGCCTTTTATATGAAGAGAAAAATTTTGACTTTTATCTAATCAAGACAGAGAAAGGTTATGATGTAAGTATTTCAGAATCATACTTAAAAACATACGCCACATTTGGAAAATTGTTTCGGCAAGTATTTCGAAAAGCTGCATATTGTGAAAATTGCTCTGTGTGTGTGGCTAACTGTAAAAATGGGTGTATTTCTTTTCCTTCCAATAAAGTCAAGATAAGTGGTTGTGTTCAATGCAAAGATTGTCATGATATTGACAGTGGATGTCTGCTTTTTCATTCAGTACGACATCCACAAGGAGGCGGAACTTTAATGATGAGTCTGAATTCGTTTGCTGATCATGCACCGAAAATAGAATGGCTTCAATCCTTTTTTAGATTGCAAAATGTTTTTTTTACTGATCATTCATTAGGGCCCATGATGTACTCCATGTTCAGGCGTTTTCTTCGAGATGCATTACTGATAGAAAAGAACCAATGTACTTCTTTTGCTGAATTGATCGCTCAAATTGGGTGGGAAAGAGAGGTGTCTTGGGGGCTGATCCTTTTAAATCTGGCACATACAAATCCTCAAATTCAATGGTATATTGAAGAGCTTGATCTGGATAGTGATTATTCGAGAGCTACCGTTGAAAAGATGCTTGTTTCGCGCGACGTTAAGCCAAAGGATGCAAAATCTATCATCAAGTCTTTTGCGCGCCTTTGCGCTATACCACTTGGCACGAATCTTAATTTTGGTCATGTGACTACTGATGGTTCATTGGTTCGTACCCGTTGTCGTGTGGAAGATCCACTTGTTATTCTTTATGGCTTATTTAAATTTGCTGAACAATGTGGCGATTACAAAGAGTTCACGCTTTCAATTTTACTGAATGACAGTATTGAGCGTGATGGGCTGAGTCCTTCTCGCATATTTGGTTTGAACCGTGATGACATGCGGCCCTTTCTGAAGGGTCTTTCAGCGAAGTATTCGGACTTTATCCATGCTGCTTTCACCCATGATCTGGAAAAGATAACACTATCTCAGGAGAAAAGCTCAGCGGATGTTCTCGATCTTTTCAGAAAGGAATATTGCAATGAGTCGTAAGTACAGTGACTATTTTGCCGTAGACAAACATTATTTTCCTCAGATAAACAATTCAAGTATTGCAGCTGATCCTGATTCCTGGAAGCGCACTTATCCCCACGAGACTTTTATCCAGATGCTGACTCAAATGGAACGGATCCTTTCGCGCCAGGAGAAGCGTTCTTTGTGGATAGAGGGTGCTTATGGCACTGGAAAATCTCAATGCGCTTATGCCTTGAAAAAGATTTTTGAGGTTCCAGCGGAGGAGGTGAGGGCTTATTGGAACAGTTTTTCGGCTTTGGAGAAGCGTTCGGATCTTCTGGATAAACTTCTGGGACATAAAGAGTCAGGTGTGCTCACGGTGCACCGTTATGCCTCGGGCGACATCTCGTCACTGCGCGAACTGTTTTATGTCATTCAGCAAGACGTTTATGAAGAACTGAAAAGAAAGAATCTCAAAACCGGTTCGGCCACATTGAAGGAGAGTGTGGCTGCCTGGATTGATCAGCCTGCAAACAAAGGGTGGATCAACAGCCATCTGAAGGGTAAATATGCTTCTGTTTTCGCTCAGAGCAATGCTGATGAACTGTTGGAGGCATTACGGCGTGAGGGTGATATCCGCCAGCTTATGGAGAACATTCTTGATCTTGGCCGTGAGGAAGGTGTGACAGCGCTGGATTTGAATGTTGATCGACTTATCTCCTGGCTTGGCGAGGTCATTGATACAAACAACCTGAAGATTGTTTTTGTATGGGATGAATTTTCCGATTATTTCAGAAACAACCTGTCAACGCTCTCTGATTTTCAAAAGCTTGTTGAACTGCTTAATCATAAAGCCTTTTATTTGGTTGTAGTGACCCATGAATCAGGCCAGATGTTTTCTCCCGACGACGATTCCGCACAAAAAGTGCGACGAGACCGTTTTTCGTCTGTGAGTATTACCATGCCGGACACGATCTCCTTTGACCTGCTGGGCCATGCTTTGACCTTGAAGGAAGCGGCAAAAGTTACGGGGGAATGGGATCGTCTCGCTGATGATTTGAATAGCCGGGTGAATGGATCCTGTCGAAAAGTGATGGAGGCCACGGGAATCACAGAAGCAGGAATCATCAAAAAGATCATGCCTCTTCATCCTATGGCGGCATTGGTCTTGAAATATATTGCCACCTCTTACAAATCGAACCAGCGAAGCATGTTCGACTTCATTAAAAGTTCTGATACGGAAAACACCCGGGCTTTTCAGTGGTTCATTGAAAATACGGGGCCGGAAGATGATCATCCATTGCTTACAGTGGATCTTCTTTGGAATTTCTTTTATGAAAAAGGGAGGGAGAATCTGGATGCTCAGACGAGAATGATTCTCGATGTTTTTCCTCAACAACAGAAATTGACTGCTGATGAACAGCGTGTTCTGAAGGCTGTTCTGATTTTGCAAGCCATTGATCGTGGATTATCCGGGGCATTGGACATTTTCAAAGCAACGGATCGCAATTTGGGCTATGTCTTTGAAGGTATTTCTTCCGGTCTCGACACACAATACAAGGGTATTGTCCGGGGCCTGAAAGAGCAGGGAATTCTTCACACGCGACCTGTGGGCAAGGGAGAGCTGGCTTATGAAGTGGCTGTTCTGGCCGGCGATCAGAGTAAGATTGACCAGCATAAAGAAGAGCTCAGATCAAAAAACACTGATCATCTGATCAGTGAGGGTCAATTGAGTACAGTGCTTCAGTTATCTCCAGCCTTGCGACTGCGTTTTGAAACGCAACCCAATCAGGGAGATTTGCATGCTGTGAGCCGAGCCTCCCTCACCCGGGTATTGAACGGTCTGCGGGACAAGCCCGCTCCCTGGAAATTCCACGCTGTGATGGCCTTTGCCAAAGATGACGATGAAGCGGCCCGTTTAAGAAAAGAACTGAAGGAGAAAGTGGCTGACCCGGCCTATGAGCACATTCTATTCATAGATGCTCTTTCTTCACCCTTGGGTAAAGAAGCTTTTGATGAGTGGGTGGAACAGGAAGCTCTGGTCATTTATCATCAGGGAAGCAACAGAAAAACGGCTGAAGACTGCAAACACCGTGCCAGGCGGGTGTTGCAGTCGGACTGGAAAAACCGTATTTTCAACAGCCCTTTTATTGTGTACAGTTATGCCAATCAGGAAGGGGAACGCCTGGCCAGGGGAGAGAATGTTGCGGCGGCACTTGAGCGCTTTGTCAACAATGCACTGAGACAAAAAGCAGGCTTCAATTGTACCTTTGATTTTGTGCAGGGATTGACTGAGAATCACGCGAAAGCCACGCAATTAAGAGCATCGGCCATTTGCGGTATCAAACAGGACAGCTCGTCCGTTGTCCGGAATCTGGAGAAAAGCATTTTGCCTGAGGTATGGAATGTGCCCGGGTATTGGGAGAAAGGGGAAACACAAGACTTGCCTGTGTCCCGCATTAAAAGTGCTCTGGAAAAACTGATTCGGAGTTCTTTCAAAAAGGACGGAAATATTTCCCTCCAGAAAATCTACAGTCATTTGCAGGAAGAATACGGCTTTGCTCCCTGTAATCTCTATGCCTTTCTGACAGGATTTCTCCTTTCTGAATACGGCACGGAAAGCTATCGTTTTGCTGATCCCCAGGGCGGAAGTGGTCCCATGACACCGGAGCATCTGGGTCAGATGATTCAGGATTGCATACAGGAGAAAGCCAATCGCATATCCTATATTGTAAAAATGATTCCTGAGAAAAAGAGTTTTTATGCTCTGTGTGAAAAGGCCTGGGGCATTCCCGCAGACTCCTGTTCCTCTGCTGCGGAAATGGGAAGACAGATTGCCATAAAAATGACAGCCTTCGGGTTGCCTCTCTGGAGTTTGGCTGAGGTGGCGGAAAAAGAACTGCATGAACCTATCCATAAATTCATAGAACTGGTTCAGAGAGAGGGCAAAGAGGCTCACTCCATAGCGGTTGTGTTGGGGAAACAGGCTCAGGCACAAAAGAATCTGGGTGAGCAGCTGGCTGCATTGTTCACTGATGACAAAGTTCAAGAGGGAATGAAGAATTTTGTGAAAACTTTTGAGGAGGGGATGCTTGTGTCGCTGGCCGATGACATAGGTGCTTCGGCTGCATTGCTTTCTGATATCCGCGAGTTGTTTTCTTCTGTGGAGCACTCCTGTCTGTGGAAAAAAGATCTTGGTGAGGATGAGATTCGCAAGCTGATCACAGGATATCAATTTGTCAAAGAAAGCAACAGTCTTCTTTCCGTATCCAAAGCTTCCTTTTCTCAAAGCTGTTCCGCCTGGAGAGAACGTCTGACCCTCTTGCGTATTTCTCATGAGGTTATTGTTGAGAAATGGCCCGGGCTCAAAGACCTGGTCAATGTGCTGCTTACAATCTATCAGGACAAAACACTGGTTCAGGATCAATTGAAGGGAGTGCTTCCCGCTTTGAAAGAAAGGCGGGCGGAGATCTCTTTCTTTCTTGATGAGGAGCAAAAACTTTTTACAGAGGTATACAAGCCTTATCTTGAGGAACTGAGCGACAGAGATATTGACGAATTACTCAAGAAATTACCGCGGGATATGTTTTCCCAGACACGCACGGAGAGCAATCAATGTGTACGGAATGCAGCGGAAGACTATCGCAAAGGCCTGATAAAAAACCAGCTGTTTTCGCTGTGGCAGGAAAAGACGGGGACTAAAAATCCCCGCGATTGGTCCGAGCGTCATAAGATCCCCATTCTGTGTTGTGTTGATGCGAAAGAATATGACCGGGCTGTGAAATGCTTTGATACTTTGAACTACCAACATTCCAACGAGGCTGACATCAAAGAAGCATTGCAATATCTGGAGGAAACCAATCTCTTCAATACGCTTGGAGATCCAGGCAAATGTATGGATGCTTTTGTTGAGCAGATTATCGGAGAATATGCAACACTTTTACCGGATTCCAAAAAAGTGCAGGAACAATTGGAAAGCATTTTGTCCATGGAAGTGTACAGGTGGAATGACCATCCCGCTGTAAAAAACAAAGTCAGAGAATTGGCCGAAGCGGAATATCATGCCGGCGGGAGTGACAAGGTATTGTCCATCATAGACGGGATGGACGCTCCTCAATTGAAGGAGTATCTGAAGCGTCTCATTAAAGACAACACCACTGTAGGGATGGAGATTCTGGCGAACAAAGGGGATTAGGAGATGGACATAAAAACAGCTCTTCAGGACTATTTGAACCAGGAGTTGGCCCAGACTTTTTTTCTTCTTGTGGGTGATGAGAGTTATAAAGAGGCCAGGTTGTTGCTCGGCGATCTTCATCTGGAGGTCTTGGAGCTGAGCAGTTTTTGTTCCGATGAGGACCGCCTTCCTAATCTGGATGTGCTGGAGAACAGAATCAGAAGCAAGGACAAGCCCAGTTGTGTTGTGGGGCTTGGAGAATATCTGGCTCTTCAGGGAAAGGAACGCGCGAAGAAAGTGCTGGCTCGTCTGAAAGATATGAATCTTGAGGGCGGGAAATGTGTTCTGCTGCTCCGGGGCATGGAGTCTGTTGCCCGGGAACTGAAGCGAGACCTCCGCTTTGATGAGCGGCGTTTATGTGTTCTCCATAACCAGTGCTTTGATCTGAGCCTGATCCGGACGACACCGGATGTTCCTTTGCCCGCCTCAGCCAGTTTCAAGGCCTTGCTGAGACGTCTGGAAAATGGTTTCAGTGGTGATTTCACTGTTCAGACATGCCTTTCTTTTCCTGACAGTCTTGTGAGTATCAGGCAAGTTAAAAGTGCCTATGAAGGCATTATGATGCTCTGTCCGGACTTCAGAGTGGCCGAGTCAGCGGGTGATGCGGAACAGTGGGCTGATCTTCTCAGCAGTATCAGTGATAAAGGCGGGAGTTTGGAGGCTGTTTTTGCCGATGAGAATTTTGATGAATCGCTGGAGTCCGGAGCCTATGCAGCAGTTTCGCTGTCCAATACCAGAGCGTGGCTTCACTTCATTGCTTTGAAAAATAAGACAAGCCCTTTTACAAACAGTTATTTGAAATATGTCATAGACAATACGACCCGTTTTGATGCACTTCAGAATAATATTCTCAACATGATCATTGAGATTGATCCTGTGGCTGACAAGCGCTTTGCCTGCTTCAAAAAAGAACGGAAATCCCTGCTCGCAAAGGCTTCAGAAGCTGAGATAGCCAAATTTGTGCGTGAGAATAAACTGGATCTGAAACAGGGTATTTTTCGCCTGAGCGATGCAACGCGTGTGGAGCGTGATGAAATCATAGAGCAGCTGGTGCAGCAGCAATCCATACCGGATTGTCTGCCGGAGATTTACCCTGATCTGGCTGTGTATCTGCAAAAATATCATTTTCAGTGCGGCCCTCTTTCTGAGGAATTGACCGTCTATTTTGAAAACTACAAACGGCAAAAGGTTTTGAATACGCTTGAGAGCGACTTTTTGGAAAAAGTGAATGTATTGGCCCGGGAGAGGCCTTACAACCGTCTGCCAACCCGTGATGAATTGGTTGATAGCTTAAAAGGGGAGGGCGGTATTCTTTATTGGATTGATGCGCTGGGAGTGGAGTATCTCTCTTTCATTGCCGACTTTGCCCGAAAGAATCAATTGGCTCTGGAGATCAGGATAGGCCGGGCTGAACTCCCCACCATTACCCGGCTGAACAGGCGCTTTTTTGAAGAGTGGGATGAGAGCAGCAGGAGAGCCATTAAAGAATTGGATAAGGTCAAACACGAGGTTTATCTCGGTTATGACTATACGAAGAATGAGAAGCCTGTTCATCTGGGTAAAGAGCTGGAAATTATCCGGGGTGTTCTGGACAGAATCAATATTGAATTGAATCAGAAGAAATACAAGCGCTGTTATATTGTGAGTGACCACGGAGCAAGTCGTCTGGCTGTGCTCAAGAAGCAAGAAGAGAAATACGAAACAAAGACCCAGGGGCAGCACTCAGGGCGCTGTTGCGAGCTGACGGATTTTGATGACGGGATCTATGATCTTCCCTTTGCCACGGAAGAAAACGGCTACTGTATTCTTGCGGACTACGGTCGTTTCAAAGGGAGCCGGGCCGCCAATGTGGAGGTTCACGGGGGTGCGTCACTGGAGGAAGTTGTTGTTCCCGTGATAGAACTTTCTCTGAAAGACCAGACTGTTGTCATTCGTCTGCTTGAAGACAGTGTGCTCGTTGATTTTCGTCTGGGGGTGGCAATCAGCTTCGTATCAGATTCGCCATTGAAGAAGCCATCTGTTGAGGTTCGGGAAACACGTTATGAAGCGATAAAAACAGGGGAGAATCAGTATCTCGCCACTTTGAGTGACATCAAGCGGGTGGGAGCCTATGATGTGGATGTTTTTGACAATGATACTCTGATAAGCCGTCTATCTTTCCGCGTACAGAGTCGCAGCGGTAACGTTAAGGATGATTTTGACAATCTGTTTTAGGAGAATCTCTGCATGATCAACAAACTCAGGCAGTGTTTTGATGAGATGGTGGTTTACAAGGATCTGAAAAAGAGTAATTTCTTTTCCTCCTTGAGCCTTCCTTCATTTATGCGCGATTGGCTGCTCAAGCGTTTCGCCGATGAGAGTGGCTATTTTGATCCGGAACAGTTGAGGAAGTTCATCAGCACTTATCTTCCGACAAAAGATGACTGGACAGGCATCAAAAATCAGATCATCGTTGATAATGAACGTGTGAAATTTCTTGCGAAGGTTTCTGTTGATATTGATATCAAGGAGGGCAGCGTTCATTTTTCTTTGCCTGATTTCGGATTGAAGGCCAGGGATACGGTTATCGATCAGAGCGTTTGGGAGCTTTGCAAGGATGAGCTCATCGGAAGTCGTGAAACCTGGGGACTGGTGGAGTTGGGCTATCGTTCTTCAACAGGTAGCACAGCGGATGCAAAGGGGAAAATCACGCTGTGCTCCTTCAAAGATTTTTGTCCTTATACCATTGACATTGATTATTACAAAGAAGCGCGTAAGGAATTCACCATAGAGGAATGGCTGGATATTCTGCTGGGTGCCATTGACTATAATGCCGATGGCTATCTGGGCGATGAAGAAAAGAAACTGACCATGCTCACCCGGCTCCTTCCTTTCATAGAAAAACGGTTGAACCTTATTGAACTTGCTCCCAAGGGTACGGGGAAATCCTATGTTTTCGGAAGGGTGAGCCGCTTCGGATGGCTGGCCAGTGGCGGGGTCATGAGCCGGGCGAAGATGTTTTATGACCTGTCCAAAAGGAAGGAAGGGCTGATCTTTTCCAATGATTTCGTTACGCTCGATGAAGTTCAGACTATTTCTTTTCCTGATGTTGAGGAAATGCGCGGCGCCTTGAAGGGTTATCTGGAAACAGGAACCTTTTCTGTTGGGGATTTCTCAGGAGTAGCCGATGCGGGGGTGATGCTCTGCGGCAATATCAGCAAAGATATCATGGATGCCGATGGATACAGCAACATGTTTGTGGAGCTGCCACAGGTATTTCACGAATCAGCACTCATAGAGCGTTTCCATGGCTTTATCAAAGGCTGGAATATTCCGCGTATGAATGATGATCTCAAGGTTTCCGGGTGGGCCTTGAATTCAGAGTATTTCTGCTCCATCATGCATGAGCTGCGCTCCGATATGACCTACAGAGTCATTGTTGATGAGTTGGTTGAAGTGCCTAAAGCGGCGGATACCCGAGATACGGAAGCGGTGAAGCGCATTGCCACGGCGTACCTGAAGCTCTTCTTTCCCAATGTGCGGGAACCGGGTGATATCACAGCGAAAGAATTCAAACGTTATTGCCTGGATCGGGCCCGCAAGATGCGCGATACCATCGTTTATCAGCTGGGGATTCTGGATAAGGAATATAAAGGGAAAGAAATGCCTGTCTTTGCAATTCGAGATCACGGCCATCAAGAGGGGGAATAGGGCTTTATGGTTAAAACAGTCTGTTATGTATGTGGCAAGGAGAAACTCAGTCGCAATGAAAAAGGGCTGAGCAAAAAACTTGTGGACGAAAAGGGGAATCTCTGTTACTGTCTGGATTGTCTGGCGGAATATCTGGAGGTTGACCGGGAATTCCTGATTGACAAGATTGAAGAGTTTAAAGATCAGGGCTGTGATTCCTTTTGAAAAAGAAGAGCCCGATATATGCGGATAATGCGGCGACTGCGCCCCTGTCTGAGCGGGCTTTTGAGGCCATGTTGCCTTTTTTGCGTGATCAGTACGGGAATGCCTCAAGCATGTATACGCTGGGTGTTCAGGCCCGGCGGGGAGTGGAAAAGGCGCGCAAACAGATAGCCGATGCTCTCAATTGTGAAGCTGCGGAAATAGTCTTCAACTCCGGCGGATCAGAGGGAAACAACTGGATCATCAAAGGAGTGGCGGAGCGTTTTCGAGAAGGCGAGACGCATATCATCACCACAGCTGTGGAACATCCTTCTGTTCTGGGACTCTGTCGGCTGCTGGAAGAAAAGGGTGTGCGTCTGACAGTTCTTCCTGTTGACTCCGGAGGACGGATCAATCCCGGCGATGTGGAGAAGGCGCTTTGTCCCGAAACAAGACTTGTTTCAGTCATGATGGCCAATAACGAAGTGGGTACCATTCAGCCTGTGGCGGAGATCGGCGCTCTCTTGAATGACAGGGGCATACTTTTCCATAGCGATGCTGTGCAGGCTATGGGCCAGATCCCCGTTGATGTGAGTGCGCTTCAGGTGGATTTTCTGTCTGCATCAGCCCATAAATTCAACGGACCCAAAGGCATGGGCTTTGTGTACAAGCGTGCTGGTGTGGAACTGCCTTCTCTGATTATAGGCGGAGGCCAGGAGAAGGGCCAGCGTGCCGGAACGGAAAACGTGGCTGGTATTGTGGCTATGGGCGTCGCTCTTGAAGAGAACGTCGCTCATATGCAAAGGGCGGCGGAGATTAAGACAGAACTTGTTGCCGCTACGGTGTCCGCCTTGAGGAACAGCATAACGTCTGTAGAGATCAACGGCGATCCGGAGCATCGCCTTCCCGGAATCGTGAATCTGTCCTTCAAAAAGCTGTCCGGTGAAGTGCTTGTGAACCTTCTCTCCCTGAAAGGAATTTGTATCTCTGCAAGTTCCGCCTGTGCTGCTGCAAAGAACCAGTCGTCCCATGTTCTCAGG
>JAAYJV010000178.1 GCA_012522755.1 Candidatus Hydrogenedens sp. | reverse complement strand
TGCCCGGAAGAATAGGTCGTTGCCGGTTTTTTCGTAAGGCTCCATGGTCAAGCGGTTAAGACACCGCCCTTTCACGGCGGTAACCCGGGTTCGATTCCCGGTGGAGTCACCAGCGAAGAGCCGCACATGCGTGTGCGGCTTTTTACCTATTATGAAATTGTGCGGATATGGCGGAACTGGCAGACGTGCAGGATTTAGGTTCCTGTGGAGCAATCCGTGTGGGTTCGAGTCCCACTATCCGCACCAAGTACAAAGAATCTCAACCATTGGAGAGGAGCAAAGAGCCGCACATATTCGTGCGGCTCTTTGCTCTCTATTATTGAATGTGGGCCGATCAGTCCAGCAGGCTGACACCATCCCATTCATCAGGAATCTCGCAGCCAAGGATATCCAGAATGGTGGGTGCCAGATCCAGCAGGCTGATGGTCTCCAGCTCTTTTCCTTTTTCCCACCGGGGGCCGTACAGAGCGATGGGGATGGTCATGTCCTCGGGCATTTCAGTGCCGTGGGACCTAGCGTGGCCGCCGTGATCCGCCGTAATCACCACAGAATATCCCTCGGGCAGGACTCCGATGAGCTTTTCGATGTTCCTGGAAGCCAGGGAAACAGCCTCCATATATTCCGGTCCCATCCAGCCGTGCTTGTGGGCGACTTCGTCTGTGTTCCCGCTGTAATAGAATACGAAGTCGGGCTCTTCTGCCCGGATCGCCTGGGCGCAGCGGTCACAAAGCTGGATATCGGCTGCATTGCCGTAGACTTTCCATTCGCACAGCTCGTCCCGGGCCAGTGCGCCGGGACGGCACAGATCCCTCAACTCGTTCCAGGTACGATAGAACAGGTTCTTTTTCTTATTGGCGTACAACACGTCAAAGAGACCGTCGATCCTATGGCTGGGACGGACATACATATTGTCCAGGTTGCCGTGCCGATCGGGTGTCACGCTGTGAAACAGGGACATGATGCAAGGCAGCGTAATGGATGGCATGACGGATCGCCCGTTCAAAGTGTAGGTGCACCGGGTGCGCATGAATTCGCGCAGGAACGGGTGTTCAGCCTGCAGTACTGCGTCGGGGCGCATTCCATCGATCAGGATCAGTAATACTTTGGGGTTCATTTCAAGTTTCCTCCTGTTGCAACAAAGTGTTGTTATTGTCCGGGCAGCCGGTAGGCGATGATGGTGATCTGGCCGAAGACGGGAATTCCTTTCGCCTCGCCTTTCAGCGACAAAGCGATGCCGCGGAACAGATTGAATATGCAGAACAGTTCCATGGCTGCCATCAGAAACATACCCACAGAGGGTATGAGCGCCAGCAGCGTCCCCACCACGGAAGACAGAATCAGATTCAGCAGACTCTGATTGGCATGGAAATGGGAAAACTGATTGTCCTCCTGCATAATAACCGGAACGAAGAAGAACAAATATCCCACAGCCGAACAGATTTTGCCGGACTGGATATCTCTTCGGCGGACCCGGTCGGTGAAATCCAGCACCCAGACGAAATTGCTGCGAAAAGCTGCTGCGGAATTTTTAATCAATTGCATCATCACTTGATACCGGAATAGATAAATGCATTCTTGATCTGCTTGTTGGCAAAAATGTAGGCAATCAGCATGGGGGCCATCAGCATGGTGGCGCCGGCCATCGTCACTTCCCAGCGAGGCAGCGCGCCGTCGGTGGCGGCATTCAGTGCCTGAATCGCATAGGGCAGCGTACGGACCCGATCATTGGTGGTCAGGGACAGATTCCAGAAGTAATCGTTCCAGCGTCGCAGGAATGCCATCAGCGCCATGGTGACCACCACGGGCTTCACCATGGGAAATGTGACGCGATACATGACCGTCAGCTCACTGGCGCCGTCCAGACGCGCCGCTTCCAGCACCTCGTTGTTGACTTGCATAAAGGCATTGCGGATAAAGAAGATGGTCGCTCCCGAATACGTAAACAGCAGGATCATGGAGCCGTAGGTGTTGAGCCATCCCAGTTTGGAAAACAGGATGAACAGCGGCAGAAATACGCACTGCACCGGGATCATCATATCGCTGAGGATGATGGCGAACAGAGGCTTCTTGAGCTTAAACTCCATGCGGCCGAAGGCAAAGGCGCAGGGGACGGAGCAGGCCAGGCAGGTAAATACAACGCACGTGGAGATTACAATGGAGTTCCAGCCGTACTTGGTGAAATTGGCTCCCTTCCAGGCGTCGGCAAAGTTCCCCCACAGAAATTGGGCGGGCCACCACACGGGAGGATTGCGCATCGCTTCCACCGTGCTCTTAAAAGAGGAAATGATCATGTAGTAAAACGGAAGTACAAACAGGATAAACAAGAAGGCCAGAATGACACACTCGGCGATTTTCCAAACCAGGGGATTCTTTTTCTTCAACAGAGATTTCTTGTAGATATCAGTCATGATGCGATTCCTCCTTTCTCACTGATAGTGTACCTTTTTGCCGGCCAGTGCAAAGTTGGCGACAGAGAGACTGGCGGTGATCAGAAGCAACACCACGGAGGCCGCCATGGCGCGGCCGTAATGCATAAAGCGAATGCCCTGCATATAGACGTAGTACGCCAGCATGTAGGTGGATGTACCGGGTCCGCCGTCGGTCATCATGGCTACGATATCGAAAGTCGTAAACGCAGCTACCGACGAGGTTACCAGCAGGTAGAACAGCGTGGGGCTCAGCAGAGGCACAGTGATGCGAAAGAAAGTGTTGGGTTTGCTGGATTTGTCCAGACGTGCCGCTTCGTACACGTAATCGGGGATGGACCGCAAACCGGATACCACGATCAGAACGCCGTAGCCCATGCCCTGCCAGATGGTAATGAATGCCAGAGACATCAATGCCGTCTGGGCGCCCAGGTACCAGTCGGAGGTGGGGAGGCCCAGCGTGGAGAGGATCAGGTTGAACACACCGGAGGTGGGTTGCATCATGTATCTGAAAATCGTGGCGATCGCTACGGTGGCAATGATGTAGGGAGTGAACATGATGGTTTGCACCAAATTGTGTCCGGGTTTGTTTTTATTGAGAAACACACCGACGACCACTTTTAGCGCAAGACCGATAAACACTGCGACCACCATAAAGACGATGGTATTTCGAAGAGAGGTCAGAAACAATGTGTCGGTAAAGATGTATTTGTAGTTGTAAAACCCTACGAATTCAATCGTCCCCCAGATCAAATCCCATTTCATGAAGCTCATGGCAATGCAGAAGATCAGGGCGAAGACAGTGGTTCCCAGGGCGATGATCACTGCCGGAGCGATCAGGACATAAGGATTTTTCAACGCACCATTGAGGATTTTATAAGCGCGGCCGTGTTGTTTCAGTTCGAGCTTTCGGAACGTTCTGAAATCGATTTGATCAATCGTCGACATGGAATACGCTCACCACCTCTCCGGTTTGTACCGTGCCGGTACGATTCTGGTCCGCGTCAAAGTAGAAGAGGTTTTCCTGGGGAATGAACAAGGATACTTGTTCGCCCACTTTTCTGGTTTCTCTCCTTCGCATGACGATGGAACCGCAGCCGATATCGACGGTAATCATGCAGTCGTGGCCCATGAATTCGTTGGTGAGCACGGTGCCTTGCAGATTCAGACCGTTTTCAGATTTGCCGAACTGAGCCAGACGGGGCTGGAATCCCACATAGCCGCCGTCGGAGAGTCTCAGCGCGTTCATGCCGGGATCACCGATGAACTGTGCTACGAACAGGTTGGAAGGGTTGTTATAGACTTCCTGGGGCGTGCCGTGCTGCTGGATCATTCCTTTGTACAGGACCACGATGTCGGTCCCCATGGTCATGGCCTCGGTCTGGTCATGCGTCACATAGATGAAGGTACACTTCAGGCGATTGTAGAGCTGGATCATATCCGTCCGCATCTGGATGCGCAATTTGGCGTCCAGGTTGGACAGAGGTTCGTCCATCAGGAAGGCTTTGGGACTCTTGGAAATCGCACGGGCCAACGCCACACGTTGCCGTTGGCCGCCGGACAGCTGACTGGGTTTGCGATCGGCATACTCGCTCAGGCCGGTCATATCCAGCACGTAGTTGACACGTTCATTGATTTCTTCTTTATCGATCTGATAATTTTTCAGACCGAATTCAATATTGCCGCGCACGGTCATATGGGGATAAATGGCATAGTTCTGAAAAACCATGGCAATGTTCCGCTCCCCGGGATCCACATCGGTCACATCGTTCTCATCGATGAAAATACGTCCGCCGGTCACCTCCTCCAGACCTGCGATCATGCGTAGCGCAGTTGTCTTTCCGCAGCCTGAAGGTCCCAGCAACACGGTGAAAGAGCCCTCCTCGATGGTCAGATCGAAGTGTTCCATGACGGGGGCACTGGTGCCGGCGTACTGCTTCTTGATGTCTTGCATGACGATAGCCATAAGCAATTACCTCTGCTTTCTGGTTCGAGTATGAAAAAACGATGAAAAAAAATAATACCTCTCACCCTGCGGGAGCGTTTACTCCTGCAGGGTGAGATCGTTGCATCTTACGGACAGAAGATCTTACTCATCAAAGAATGATCAGTTTCCCTCGTCCAGGATCTTTTGGCATTCGACGATCCACTTCTCCACCAAAGCAGCGGTCTTGTCGCCGGTGGCATAGTTTTCGGGATGTTGAGACAAGTCCACCAAGTCCTGAATGATGACGTTGGAATACATATCCTGCCAATGGGGCGTGGTGGGGCGTGCGTGGGCATCTTCCACAAATTGATAAATGTTCAGCAGGTTGGGATCTGCGTCGGTGGTGGCCTTGAAGGAAGGCGCATCCTTTACAGACTTGGTGAAGGCCATGTAACCGGACGTCTGGTTCCACCCGGCGCAGTTTTCGTCTTCCGCCAGATACTCGAAGAACGCAGCGGCTACTTCTTTCTGGGTTTCGGTGGCGCTGTTCATGATCATCATGTTGGAGCCGCCGGTCACCACGGAGAAACCGGCAGAGCCGGCAGGCTGTTTGGCTACGACGATGTCGAAGTCGGCATGACCTTCATAGTTGTCCCTGAATTTCATTCCGCTGGCATACATGGTAATAGATCCAATGTACATGCCCAGTTTGCCCTGGGCCCACAGCTCATAGAAGCCGTCGGAGACATCGATATATCCGAAATCGTTATAAGCGCTGTAGGAAGATCCGTCCAGCATCATGGCAACCGCCAGATCCAGGATGGGTGCGCCGCTTTCTACGTCGAACATGATCTGGGTGCCGTCCTCGTTGTCGATGCTGCCGCCGTTGGAATATACTGCGGATTCCCAGGGCCACGCATCTTCATCCCAGTACTGGGCATGACCGTAGATGCCGTCGCCCAGCGCGGAAATATCCTTTGCGATCTGGTGCATATCTTCCCAGGTCCAGTCTTCCAACTCGTCTACCGTGTGACCGGCCTGCTCCAGCAGGGTTTTGTTCACAGAGGCAACGATGTAGGAACGGCCGGCGGGAACGGCGCAGATCGTGCCCTGCTGCGTGCAGGAGACCATCAGCCCGTCCAGGTAGTTGTCCAGCGTTTCCGCGGGAAGGTAGCTCTCCAGATCCACAGCCAGAGGATAGAACCGGGCGGTAGCCTGTTCCTCCACCTGAGAGATAACAGGCAAGCTTTTCGTCACAGCGCCGCCTGCCAGTTTCTCTGACAGCGCTCCGTACGAGCCCTGGCCGTAATACTCGAAAGCCACGGAGATGCCGGTTTCTTCCTCGTATTGCTCGCAGAATTCCTGTGCCTTCTGCTGCCAGTATTCGGCACGGTAATTATCCTGAGCCCAGACGCCCCACATGTCGAGGTAAACGTCCTTGTCGGTCTCTCCGGAGGCACTTACGTTAGAGCCTTCCACAACCCCCTTTTCATTGACTTCACCATTGTCGCCACCCCCTCCGCAGGCGACCAGGGAAAGGGTCATCAGGAGTACCAGAAACAGTGCTAAAACCTTTTTCATCTACTTTTCCTCCTCACGAATGATACTTTTAATGCTGTCTTCTGATTGCACATCATCAGCGAAAATACCCGTATGAGCAATCAAACTCCAAGAGCAGTATATATTTTTTGGAATCAATAATCAATGTGTATTTCAAAACCTTGGCTTTGGCTGCGCTATATGAGCCGGACGGGACATCTTGACGGAACCGGGCCGCGAGCGCTATAATGCCATATTGAGTCGATCTCACTGCGAATACGATTGGAGGTTATTGTTATCATGCGGCATTACAACAAGTTTCAGTGGAGTCTCAAACCCTACCGCCTGGCATCTCACAAAATCTGGAGTGTGGAACCTCGGGAGCGCGATGAATATTTAAAACTGGACTGGAACGAAGCCAGCATCCAGCCGTCTCCCCGGGTCAGCGAGCGGATCCACAAGTTGCTGGAGCACGAGAACTTCTACAACCTCTATCCCTCCATGATCAATCCGGAACTCAATGGCCTGCTGAGTCGTTATGTGGGTTTGCCGGAGGATCACATCCTCTACTTCTCCGGCAGCGATGTGGTACACGAATGTATCGTCCGCAGCTATATCGCTCCCGGCGACTCCGTATTGATTCTGGGCCCCTCCTACGACAACTTTCGCCTGACGGCGGAAAGCGCCGGTTGTCAGCTGTTCTTCTCGGAAGTCAGCCGAACGTTTGAGTTTATTCCGGAAAAATTCGAAGCCGACATCGATGCCGTCCATCCGTCCTTCCTTTATATCTGCAGTCCCAACAACCCCACCGGACACCTGCAGCCCGCTGAATATGTGGAACATCTGTTGAACAAGTATCCGGAAAGCATGTTCCTGGTGGATGAAGCCTACTATGAGTTTGCCGGCAAATCTGTCTGCGGCTTGACCCAAAATTACGAGAACATCGTGGTCACCCGCACCATGTCCAAGGCGTTTGCCCTGGCCAACTTCCGCTTCGGCTACATGATCACCAATCCCGTCAACATCGAGCATATGAACAAGATCCGCAACCCCAAGAACATCAACTCCTTTACCCAGGCTGCCGCCTGCGGCGTCCTGGAGGACCTGGAATACATGCAGTCCTATGTGGAGGAATGCAACAAGGCCAAGGATTGGTTCTTCGGCGAATTGAAAAAGCGCAGCAGCCGTCTGACCGTCTACTACGGCTACGCCAATGCCCTGTTGGTGGAATTCCCCACGATCGAGGAGATGGAAGGCATGTTTCAGCACCTCTCCCAAAACAAGATCTTCGTCCGTCCGCTCAAGCAGAGCGCACTCCTGGAGAAGTGTCTGCGCATTTCCATCGGCACTTCCGGGCAGATGAAGCGTGTTCTGGCCTCCATGGACGAATACTTCGCTTCCGAGCGTTGACATGCGACCGGAAGGGAACATATAAATATTGGCAAGTCTGTTGACATTCGTTGGATATATCATATAATACAAGAACGATGAATCCATTACGACCATGTATCAATAATCAATATCGGCTCATGAGATAAGGCGTAATTCTAAAAGTAACTGAATATCAAGGAGGAAGACTATGTTTAAACGGAAAATGATTGCGATAGTCATGGTAATGGCTATGGTGTTTGGAGGGAT
>JAAYJV010000177.1 GCA_012522755.1 Candidatus Hydrogenedens sp. | reverse complement strand
GGCGTGGCTCAGGTAGGGGCACGGCATGCCGTGCCCACTCTGTCTATTCAGCCCACTTGGTCCATTTGGTCCCTGAGACATACCCCCGCCGCCGTCATTCCTGCGAAAGCAGGAATCGTGCGTATATTCAAGTCTTCCTGTCGCATTAAGCTTCCTGCTTTCGCAGGAACGACGCAGACGGAGCAGGGCCCCGGGCGCCAGGTTGTTTCGGGGGGAATCGGTCGGATCAGTCGGATCGGACGGATGTGGGAGGGCTGAATGCATGACGCAAGGCTTGAAAAAGAACAGTCGACCAAGTGGACTTTCTGGGCACGGCATGCCGTGCCCCTACCTAACCAAGACCAACTATTTTTCGTGGGTTTTCTGGGCACGGCATGCCGTGCCCCTACCTAACCAAGGCCCTCGCCCCTCTACACCATTCCTCCAGGCTTTATCCTGGATCCCGGTCTTTTTCTCGTTGTCAGTGTAATCATCTTTGTACGCCATCCTCAGCGCGAAACAAACCGGGAAGATGTCGGGGCCAGGGACGAGGGGTGAGGGGCGTCAGTATCATTTTCAGTCCTTCCCTGCGTATAATGGGGTAATGAAACAATTCACTCTCAGTTTTCATCCCGGTTTTCTTTTCCTGCTGTGTTTTCTGGCCTTTTCTTTTTCTTCTCAGGGTCAGAGCAGCATCCCCTACGGCAAAGAACGGCTGCAGCGGGGCATTTTCATCATCGACTATGTGAGTTCTCAGGAAAAGACGGCTGTGCTCACCCTGTCTGTTCTGGAAAAGGCTGTGGAGGAGTTTGAGGCTGTACTCCCGGCCGGCCGTGCAGCCATCCGCGTTGTCATTGCCGATACTCTTGATGATTTCGATCAATATGCCGTCCGCTTTTCAGGCCTGGGCGTGACGGGGATTGCTCAGCCTGCATCGGATTTGATCGCCGTGAAAGCGCCCCGTCTGCGCGAGCCCGGAGCGGACTATGCCGGTACGCTCCGTCATGAACTGATCCATCTGCTCCTCTTCAGAAATATCGGCTATGACCGGCTGCCCCAATGGTTGAACGAAGGGCTGGCCATGTTTCTGGCCAATGAGCATTATTGGGATGGTGCCATGAAAATCGCCTTCATGTTCGTGCGAAACCGGATCATCCCTTATCACCGTCTTGACGATGCCTTTTACTATCCTCTGGGCCGCGAACAGTTCAGTGATGCCTATGTACAGGCTTTGTATATGACCCGTCAGTTGCATAAGCAGCTGGGCAAAGAAAAATTCTGGAAGGTGATCCACGCACTCAAAGAAGAAAGCTTCGGCAAGGCTCTCGTGAAAGAAGGGGGCATAGACTTGGAGACTTTCTGCCGAGGCTACGAGCGGAATCTCTGGAAATATGCCATTATCGCCCTCACCTCTTCAGGTATCGCCTTTCAGCCCGGCGCTGTCCTTCTCGTTCTCGCCTATCTCCGCCGCCGCCGCATTGCCAAAGGTCTGTACAGAAAATGGGATGAAGAAGAACTGGAAGCGTTGGTAGACAATGACCCGCCCGTCCTCAGTTGGGATGAGGTGGTGGAAGACCCGGACTTCTGGAAAAATCCCGACGACGAGTCCTGAATCAAAAAAGGAAGAGTGTATGAAACACGGATCCATCACAACGGGACAGGGAGACGGTGGCACGACGCGCATTCCCGACGGCAGCTCCCTTCCCAAAGACCACCCGATCATTGAAGCGCTGGGCTCTCTCGATGCCTTCCGTGCGAGTCTGTCGCTGCTCCGGATTCGACTGCTCGCAGAGCCTGAAGAAAAGGAACAGAGCGATTTCCTGCTCTTTCTGGTGCATTGCTGTTTTGCACTGGGTGCGCAGATATCAGGTTTGTCCGCCAGTGCCGATTCCTCTGTGCCCGGCATCCGCGCCACCCATCTCCAGCAGCTCAAAGAAGAACAGGACAGACTGGAGCAGGCACTGACATTGCCGCCCGCTTTCATCGCCACAGCCACCAATGAGACAGCCGCTCTGGCCGATCAGACCGCCACGGCCGCACGTACTCTGGAAAGACGTATGGTTGCGTGTCAATCGGCTGTTCCCCTTTTTGCCGATCCTCTCGCCCTGGCCTTTGTCAACCGTTTCAGTGACTACCTCTTTATTCTGGCCCGCCATCTGGAAAAAGGAAATCATGAGACTGTGGATTACACTCTTCTGGATCCTTCCTGAGCCTGTTTCCCGCCCTCCTGAAGATTAAAGAAAATCCACTGGTGTCCAAATTAAGGCTATCATCAAATCCACACAGTTGAATTCATTGGTATTTTGGCCAGGTTGTGTCTCCATTTTCCCAGTTCCCAGGATCAGGTTGACTCATTGTTGCATTGGTCTGTTCAAGAACAGCTGATTTGGACAAGGATGAAGAAAATCCAAAGAAAAGACAAAGGAAAAGCAAAAGTCTTTTCAGCCTCCTTCCCTCTATGCTGATCTGGAAGCAAGACGCATCAGGCGTTTTTCTGTTTTCAGATTTGCAAAAGGAGGCCTTCATGAACAGCTTTCAGGAAAAGACACAGTACGAGAATATTTTTTTCGAGCCGGCTCTGGTCGACAGATTCCCCCATACAATAGCCATGTGGCATGAGACGGAGGCGGAACGGCGCGTGGCCGAAAAGCGCGCCCGGGAACGGGAGGAATTGCTTTGCTGGGTTCGCCTGGCCATGAGACGCCATCTGAACCGACGGCTGCGGCGTCTGGTGGAGCTCCACTACTTTGAGGATATGCCTGTGCAGGAAATGAGCCGACGGTTCAAATGCCACAGTACGACCATTTACCGCCAGCTTGCCCGGGCCATCGCCATTCTGCGCGCCCGGGCCCGGGTGGAACAGCCTCAGCATTTCCGGGGAAAGAAAGGGAAAAAGAAAATCCGTTTTGTCATCAGCTTTCCCGCAGAAGGGCATCAAAATAATTGATCGTCTCTTTCAGTCCTTCTTCCAGAGCAACGGTTGGTTCCCAGCCCAATCGTTCTCTGGCCAGGCTGATATCCGGTCGCCGTCTGGTGGGGTCGTTTTCCGGCAGGGGATGGTATTCCAGCTGCGAGCTGGAGCCTGTGAGTTCAATCACCTTCTGCGCCAGTTCCAGAATGGTGAATTCGCCGGGATTGCCCAGATTGACGGGGCCATGGAAATCGTCCGTGTCCATCATGCACAGAATTCCGCGCACCAGATCGCTCACATAACAGAAAGAACGGGTCTGGTCGCCATTGCCATAAATGCTGATGGGTTCATTGCGCAGAGCCTGTACAACGAAGTTGCTCACCACACGCCCGTCATTGACCAGCATGCGTGGCCCGTAGGTGTTGAAGATGCGGATCACACGGATATCCACTTGGTTCTGGGTGTGATAGTCAAAAAAGAGGGTTTCCGCCACACGTTTGCCCTCGTCATAGCAGCTCCGTGGTCCGATGGGATTCACATTGCCCCAGTAGTCTTCCGTCTGCGGATGTACCGTGGGATCGCCATAGACTTCCGAAGTGGAAGCCTGCAGGATCCTGGCATTCACACGCTTCGCCAGTCCGAGCATGTTCAGTGCGCCCATCACATTGGTCTTGATGGTTTTCACGGGGTTGTACTGGTAATGAACGGGCGAGGCGGGACAGGCGAAATTGAAAATGCGGTCCGCTTCCAGCACAATGGGATTCACCAGATCATGGCGCACAAGTTCAAAGCGCGGATGTCCCAGCAGATGGGCAATATTCGCTTTCCGTCCCGTGAAAAAATTATCGAGACAAAGCACTTCTTCGCCCCGTTCCAACAGAGCCTCACAGAGATGAGATCCGATGAATCCGGCGCCGCCTGTAATCAGATTGACGTATGTCATGATGCTTGCTTTCCGCCTTCAGGCTCAATAGGACTGGGCCGCCACAACACGATAGCTGCAAGGCGCCCCGGTGATCATACAGGGGCCGCTTTCCTCAGGCGCATCGAAGGGGATGCAACGGATGGTGGAGCGGGTATCTTCCTGCATCTGCTGTTCAACTTCAGGATTCGCATGGTCCAGAAAGACACGATAAAAACCGCCATCGGCCACCCGTTCCTTGTACTCCTCATAACTGTCCACCGTAAAGGTATTTTCTTCCATGCGCTTTTTCGCTCTGGCGAACATATCGGCCTGCATATTTTCCAGAAGTGTCTCCACATGACCGTGAAGGGCCTCGGCGGAAACGCTTTCTTTTTCGCCTGTATCACGGCGGACAACGACCACGGAATCGGAGGCCACATCACGGGGTCCGATCTCAATGCGCACGGGGATGCCCTTGAGTTCCCACTCGGCGAATTTGTATCCCGGCTTGTACTGGTCCCGGTCGTCAATCTTGTAAAAGAGCTTGTCCCAACCGGCGGCCAGGGCTTCCGCTTTTTCGAGCACCAGAGCGCGCTCCTCGTCTTTGCGGTAAATGGGCACGAAGACCACGGGCGTGGGTGCCAGACGCGGCGGCACGACAAGACCGTTGTCATCGCTGTGGGTCATGACCATGCCGCCTACAAGCCTGGTGGATACGCCCCAGCTGGAAGCCTGGACATATTTCAGCTCACCGTCTTTGTCCTGAAATTTCACGTCAAAGGCCTGGGCGAATTTCTGGCCCAGATGGTGGGAGGTGCCCGCTTGCAGGGCTTTGCCGTCCTGCATCATGGCCTCAATGCAATAAGTGTGTTCCGCACCGGCGAATTTTTCCGCTTCCGTCTTGCGTCCCACGAGCACGGGCATGGCCATATAATTTTCCGCAAAGTCACGGTAGACATTCACCATTTTGAAGGTTTCTTCTTCCGCCTCTTCATGGGTGGCGTGGGCCGTATGCCCTTCCTGCCACAAAAATTCCGTTGTACGCAGGAAAAGCCTGGTACGCATCTCCCAGCGGCACACATTCGCCCACTGGTTGATGAGCAGCGGCAGGTCTCTGTGCGAGCTGATCCAGTTTTTATAAGTGGACCAGATAATGGTTTCCGAAGTGGGACGGATCGCCAGAGGCTCTTCCAGTTTCTTGCCGCCACCATGGGTGACCATGGCGCATTCAGGCGCGAAGCCTTCCACATGTTCCGCTTCTTTCTGCAGAAAGCTTTCCGGGATGAACATGGGGAAATAGGCGTTCACATGGCCTGTTTCCTTGAACATGCGGTCCAGCTGTTGCTGAATCTTTTCCCAGATGCCATAGCCCGTGGGACGGATCACCATACACCCGCGCACGGGCGAATAATCCGCCATCTCCGCTTTCAGCACAACATCCAGATACCATTGAGAATAATCGTCTGACCGTTTCGTGATGCCTTTACTCATCTTCACTCCATCTTGTTCTTCCGGGAAACAACAGCCCGAAGTCAGGGTTGATTATGCCCCCGCAGCCTCATTGCCGGCCCCTATCATACCATATGAAAAAGGATGCCCGGGAATGATGTGTCCCCGTTCTCTGTAGTATACTGAAAGCAGTACTGTTCTTTGTCAGATTATAAGGAGATCCCGTCCATGAAAAAACAGATTCTTTCGTACGTCCCCCTCTTTGCGCTGCTGCTGGCTCTCTGTGCAGGCGTCGCTCCGGCGTCTCTGCACGCACAGGAAACAGGCATGAGCATCGCTGTTTTCGATCTTGATGTGACCCCGCCTCTGGGGAGCCATCTCGCCTATGACAGTGTTGTGGCAACCTGGGACATGGGCCTCCGTGCCCGGGGCATTGTACTCCTGGGCGCAGAGGAACCCATCGTGCTCTGTGCCGTAGACTGGATCGGCATCGGCAATGAAAGTCACGACGCTTTCCGTGAAGTCCTCGCCCGGGCGGCTCATACCGTCCCCGGCCGTGTCGCCGTCCACACCATCCATCAGCATGATGCTCCCGGCTGTGATTTCACCACGGAACGCATCGCACTGTCGCTGGGGGCCGAGCCCAGACGCTATGAAAGCACTTTCCAGCGTGAAGTACTGGTGGAACTGGAAAAGGCCGTGACGGCTGCACTGGAAAAAACGGAAGCGATCACCCATTTCGGGCTGGGCAGCGCGCCTGTCTATGAAGTGGCCTCCAACCGCCGCCTTCTCGATGAGAACGGCAAAGTGCGCGTGACCCGTTTCACTTCCTGCCCCGATCCGGAGATGCGCGCCGAACCTGAAGGGCTCATTGATCCCGAGGTCTCTCTCGTGAGTTTCTGGAAGGAAGAGACGCCTCTGGCCGTGCTCAGCTATTACGCCACCCACCCCCAGAGCTATTACCGTACGGGAATCCCCAACCCGGACTTCCCCGGTCTCGCCCGTTTTTTCCGGCAGCTTGAAGTGCCCTCAGCCCTGCACGTTCACTTCAACGGCGCCGGTTCCAATCTCGGTGCGGGAAAGTACAATGACGGATCACGGGAGAACCGTCTGATCCTCGCGCAGCGGCTGGCCGACGGCATGAAACGGGCCTGGGAGGATACGGAACGATTCCCCATCTCCGCTGATGTGGTTGGCTGGGAAGCGGATCTGGTCACCCTGCCCACAGGTCCCTGGCTGACCCGCGAAATCATTGAAGCCCGCTTCAACGATCAGCCCGATCCCGCCCGTATCCTGGGCAGTGCGAGCAAACTCGCCTGGCTCGAAAGACAGGAATCAGGTCATCAGTTTGATATCACCTGCCTGAGCCTCGGCAAGGCCCGTATTCTCCACATGCCCGGCGAGCTTTTTGTGGAATACCAGCTTGCCGCCAAGAAACAGCGTCCTGATCTCTTTGTGGCCATGGCCGCTTATGGCGATTACAGCCCCGGATATATCGGCACGGCCATTGCCTATGAGCAGGGGGGCTATGAGACGAGTGAAGCGGCCAGCAACGTGGCTCCTGAAGTGGAGCAAGTACTCCTCGGAGCAACGGCCCGACTTCTCGGTGATCCCCCGGCGGCCCGCTGAGTCCTGTGCGCAGAGACAGTTCTCTCCCTGTCTCATGAGAAAAGAAAATTGTGTGTCCGGAGCAGCCCGGAGTTATTCTCCGGCTGCCTCCAGGGCATCATCGGCATCAGCCTCGACCTGGACGGCCTCGCCAAGTTCAGCTTGAGGGACTGTCAGCAGCACTTTGTCAAACTGAAGGACCACACGGACATCTGATGCGATTTCAGGTACTTCTTTCTGCAGAAAATCCAGCAGTGTGATACCCGCCGGGAGTGTCCTGCTGAAAATGCGTTCGCCCTCCGGGATGGCATTCACCGCATCGTTAATCTCCAGTTCAGCACTGGTCTGACCCACGAAATCCCGGATCACAGTCAGATAATCCTGATCAGTCAGGGGCAGCTCATCCTCAGAGAGAACTGTCATCAACGCCTGATGCAGCTCAATGGACACCTCTTCACCGGGTACGATCTCGGGGTAGCTCAAACCCTCTCCGGCCGCATTGCCGCTTCCGCTGCGTTCATTGAGGATCACCTCCGCAATCTGCGAAGTCGGAAATTTCACCGGCGGTTCTCCGGGAAGATACTCCACCTCAACGAAGAGAGCCGATTCACGGATGATATTGATCCCTTTCAGCTCGCTGCCGCTTTTGAAGATAATCGTATCTCCCTCGACAATTTCAGGACCGGATTCTTCCTGGGGCAGGCCGGAAGGTGGATGGGCGAAGGGATCCAGAAGTGCCGCTTCGTCATCATCGATCTCCGGCGGCTGAGCCATCGCCAGGAAAGGGGACAACACCAGAACCAGAATCATCAGCAACTGTTTATAGGGCATGAAATAACCTCCCTGTTGGTCGGGGAAACGCTTGCGACCCCGTCAATATTCTTGCTGTCAAAAAAACAACTCTTTACGGTCATCAGCCTGATCCGCCGCAAAGCGGAAAAACATACATCCTGTTCAATGCTTAGATTGTATCCCTCCAAACGTTTTAAATCAACTTTCCATCAGTCTTTCAGCAGCCCGGCCTTGCGTTTGCGCCTGTTGTCATAAAATACCAGCACTACCAGAAGCAGGCCCACAAGAATTTGTTGCCAGTGCACATTGATATTCTGGAGGTTGCAGAAATTATACAGTACAGTCATGATGAGCGCACCGGCAATGGCCGCAAAAGCGCCGCCCTCGCCGCCCATGAGACTCGCACCGCCGATCACGCAAGCAGCAATGGCCTGCAATTCATAGGTCTCCGCAGCCGTGGGAGAGGCCACACTCGTGCGTGAGGCGAGCATCATCCCGGCAAAACCCGCCGCTGTGCCGCAGATGGCGAAGGCCGCAACACGTATCCAGTCCACAGGAACGCCGGAAAGACGGGCCGCCTCCTGATTGCCGCCAATGGCATACAGGGCACGGCCGAATCGGGTATAGTTCAGAACAAAAACGAAAAAGCCCGCAATACCGAACATGAGTCCCACAGGAAGCCACCAGCCCCGGGTACCGCCCAGCCAGGCGAAGTTCTCAGGCAGACCGAAAACAGGGGTCGCTCCGGAAAGAATCAGCGCCGCGCCACGGGCAACCATCATCATACCCAGTGTGGCAATAAAAGGCGGCATCTTCCCCTTTGCGGCCAGAAGACCGTTGGTCAGCCCGCAGAGAAAACCCACGCCGATGCCGATCAAGAGACCCAGACTCGTCGGAACCGACAGATTGACCATGGCAAGACAACCGGCCACGCCGCTCACAGCGGCAATACTCCCCACGGAAAGATCGATACCTCCCGTCAGGATCACAGCCAGCTGACCCACAGCCATGATCCCCACCACGGCCGTACGCTGTGCAACACCCTGCAGGTTCCCGGGAGAACGGAACATGGGCGAAACCACAGCCAGTACAATGCACAAGGCCGCTAGAATGAAAAGAGGGGAATGCTTGGCTATAAAACGGCCCATGGCCTGAGTCCTCCGCCGGTACGGTGCCGGTCTGTAAGAATATAGGGTTCAGGAAAACACTTGTAAAATATGATGCCATAAGCCTGCAGTAAGAGGCAATGCAGGAGTGAGGAGCGAGGTGCGAGGGGCTATGAAAAACTGCAGGACGTGCTTCAGGTAGGGGCACGGCATGCCGTGCCCACTCTGTCTATTCAGCCCACTTGGTCCATTTGATCCCTGAAACATACCCCCGCCGCCGTCATTCCTGCGAAAGCAGGAATCTTGCGTATATTCAAGTCCTCATGTCG
>JAAYJV010000002.1 GCA_012522755.1 Candidatus Hydrogenedens sp. | reverse complement strand
ATAGGGCATGTCAACATGCAAGAGTTCAGCCGCCTTTTCTTTCACCGCTGTAAAAGAACCCAAAGAAGCGGCCAGACACAGTAATACAGCCAGAATCGCCCAGGCAGTGACCAGAAAAGCGGCTCTCTTTGGAGCTGCGAAACTGGCGGGCCACAGAGCACGAAACTGCTCCCAATAGGAAGGCTGAGACTGGTCACGGGAGGGAGCACGTCTTCCGTTGGCCGGACGGTCGGGGTGGGTAGAGGCGGCAAGGCCCTTTTTCTTTTTCTTTCGCGCAGCCTTCATACCTGATCCGATCCGTTACGTTTTCCCGCATTCATGAGCAGCACAATGAGAAGAAAGATTCCCACGGTCTGGGCCAGAATAATGCCCGTACCCGTCAGGGAGAGCATGGGAAGAAGTGCGCCGTTCAATCCTACCAGAGCGGCAACCATATAGATGAAATAGACGGCCATGGACGGGCGCATGCCCACTTCCACCAGGCGGTGTGAGAAATGCCGTTTATCGCCCAGCATGATGGAATCACCATTTCGCCAGCGAATCCATACCACACTCAGTGTATCAAAAAGAGGGACGCTCAGAGCCAGCACAGGCGAAACAACAGCCGCCCGGGAATTCACGCCTTCAATATGGAAGGTGCCGACAACTGCAACGGTTGCCAGAAGATAGCCATTGAACATGGCACCGGCATCTCCCATGAAAATCTGTGCGGGAGGCAGATTGAAAAAAAGGAAACCGCCCACAGCACCGGCAAAAATGACAAGAAGAAAACGAACCATGAAACCCGTGTCATAGGGCTGAACACTCAGGAAAAAAGTAATGGCCGCTATGATGGAAACGCCGCCACTCAATCCGTCCATATTATCCAGCAGGTTCATGCTGTTTACAATAAGAACGATCCACAGGACAGTGACAAAAGAAGAGGAATAAATATCGTGGAGGTAGAAAAGATGGATGCGCATCCCGAAGAGGACGAGAACCAGTGCCGAAGCGATCTGCCCCAGAAGCTTGAACCAGGGACGCAATACATGAAGATCGTCGATGATACCCAGAATAAAAATCATGACCCCTGCGAGCAGAATACCCACGAGCTTCTT
Source organism: Candidatus Hydrogenedens sp. (assembly GCA_012522755.1). Classification (GTDB taxonomy): domain Bacteria; phylum Hydrogenedentota; class Hydrogenedentia; order Hydrogenedentales; family CAITNO01; genus JAAYJV01. The sequence goes on along the minus strand of JAAYJV010000002.1, from coordinate 6,721 downwards.
GCCATGATCTTCTCCCAGCAGGATGGCCAGCTTTTCCGCAAGCCAGGCGGGCCCCCAGGGCCACAGATAACTCACGGCAACCACATGGCTGATCAGTACAATATAGAAGGTCAGAAAAATCGCGGCACCTCCAAGCAAAGGCGTGGATTCCTCATGACTTTTACGTCCCGCCGGATGATCCAGAACACCCCAGCGGCGCGCACATCGCTTCATGAGCCACGTCAGTGCGAGGGACAGCACAAAAGATAAAACCAGCAAATAGCTGAATACCAGATATTGTCTTGGAATCACGGAGTTAACCTGCCCCGGCATCATTGTCCGACAATGCCGCCAGGATGTTGATCATTGTTGCAAAGATAAATGCTACACCATCACGGTCAAGGGTTACAAATAAAGATGGACTTGTTCCGCATTTATTCCGAGCTTTTCTCTTCCTTTTGTGTCGCAAGCACTTCCTCGTAGAGTTCATATTCCTGACGGGCGACATGCTCCGCCGTAAAGAGACGATGAACACGCTCCCTGGCTTGAGCACCCAGTTTCAAGGCCTTTTCAGGATCCTGCAAGAGGCTGTTGATCGCAACAGCAAGAGCATCAGCATCCTGAGGAGGAACATTGATCCCGGTAACGCCATCCTCATTGACGAACTCAACACCCGTTCCCAGACGTGTGGAGACGACCGGGCGGCCACAGGCATGGGCCTCAAGCATGGAAAGACCGAAGGCCTCACTGCGTTCGCTGGAAGGAAAGGCCACCACGGCGGAGGCGTGAAGATAATCGATGAGCTCCTGCTCCGACAAGGCGCCGGGGAAAAGAATATCGCCGCCGCTTTGCCGCGCAAGAGCTTCATGAGCCTGTCGCTCCGGCCCATCACCGGCAATGATTACCTTCCCATCTATCTGAGGCGCTGCACGGATGAGCCAGGGCAAGCCTTTGTAATAGCGGTGAACGCCGCAGAAGAAAACAAAACTTCCGTATTGATCACGAAGTGCCTGCACCGCAGACGGATCGGGTGACTCATAGGCCTCGGGCACGATACCCAGAGGGAGGACACGGCATTTATCCCGGAAATGTCTGAGTGTTTCGGAACTGTCCAGATACTGCTGTGAAGTCGGCAGAATCATCCGGGCACGGCGGAAAAAAGCATGTTGAAAGGGTTTGTATATGCGCATGGCCCGGGCCTGTCGGACCACATCACTTTGATAGCGTACCACCAGAGCGGCCCGGGGACGCGCCAGAAGCCAGCTCATTTCCGCGGTGGGATTGGGGCAATGGATCACCATCACATCGGCTGGAATACGCCGCAGGTACCAGGGAAAAAACGGTGACAGAGGGGCACTCTGAAACCGACCCCACTCGCCCACAGCCGTCACGGGGATGCTGTCGTGGAGGCGCCGTTCCGTACGCAGACTGCGTGAACAGACCAGCGCCTCCACATCACACCACTGTTTCTGATACCGGCACATGAGGGCGACATGTCGTTCCATGCCGCCGCGAACCGGAGGATCATAATCCTTATAAACGTGAACGACTTTCAAGGCAATCCTCTGAAGGCTTCACCGTGAAAAAGCGCTTTTCCTTTCAAGGGAAGACTAAAGGGTCATATCGTAGTGATAGACGCCTTCGCGCAATTCACTTTTTATTGTAAGCCCGGAATTGTTGAAAACAGCCTGCATGGATTTGCTTTCATCCAGCACCTCAGCGGTAAAGCCGGCAATACCGTTTCGCTTCGCAATGGTGCAAAGCTGTTTGAAAAGGTAACTGCCAATATGCTTCTGCTGGAAATCGTCATGAACCACAAAGCCCACTTCGGCCCTGTTCGTCTTTTGATCCAGATAATAACCGCCTATGGCGACAATGGTCTCACCGTCCGCACCGGGAATGGTTGCCACAATGGACACTTCGTTGCGGTGATCAATATAGACAAACTGCTGCACCTGTTTGCGGGGGACCCATTTCATGCGAGCCATGAAGCGTGCATAGAGGGAGCTCGGGGAAAGGTCGTAGAAAAGTTCGCGCACCCGGGCCTCGTCTGTAGGATGAACAGGCCGCACAGTCACTTGCTGCCCGTCAGCCAGACGCAGAACCGTCCGCGTTTCTTTGGGTCCCACAGTAATTTTGCCGGTGTACTCGGACAGCTCGGCCCGGACAAATTTGTTTGCAATGGCATCTTTGAGCAGCTGCTCGCGGAAGTCGGGGTGGGCAATGCTGATGAGGGCCAGGGCACGTTCCTGAATGCTCTTTCCGTGGAGATAGGCGACGCCGTATTCCGTAACGACATAGTGGACATCGCCGCGGGTTGTCACCACACCGGCCCCGGGAGACAGGGAAGTGACAATACGGGATTTTCCATCCGACGTGGTGCTGTAAAGGGCTATAATCGCTTTCCCGTCATCGGAAGCGGCCGCGCCACGGTTGAAATCCATCTGACCACCGATACCGGAGTAGAACTGTGTTCCGATGGAGTCTGAGCATATCTGTCCCGTCAGATCCACTTCAATGGCCACGTTGATGGCAACCATTTTATTCTGTCGCGAAATAATCAGGGGATCATTCACGTATTCCGTGGGATTCAGGGAGAATACGGGATTGTTGTCGATGTAATCATAGAGGCGCCTGGTACCCATGGCAAAGCTGGCAACGACCTGCCCGCGATCCATGGATTTGAGACTGCCATTGATCACCCCTTCTTCCACCAGGTCAATGATGGAATCGCTGAGCAGTTCCGTATGCATCCCCAGATCGCGCTTTTTCTTCAGAAAAGGAGCCACGGCATGAGGTACCCGACCGATGCCCAATTGAATGGTGGAGCCGTCTTCAATAAGTCCGGCAAGATACTCGCCGATTTCTTCCGTGCCCGGCCGGGGTTCGGGCGGAATATTTTCGAGAATAGGCGTGTCCACGGCAACAAGATAGTCAATGTCATAAACATGAACAGAGGCATCGCCATGAGTCCGGGGCATCTGCGGGTTCACCTGTGCAATCACAATGCGCGCGTTTTCAGCGGCACTCTTCACGATATCCACAGAAATGCCCAGGCTGCACATGCCATGCTCATCAGGGGGGGATACATGAATCAGCGCCACATCGAGAGGGAGCCGGCCCGTTTTGAAAAGACGCGGAACATCAGACAGGGAAATAGGGGTATAGTCGCCCAAACCGTCCTGAATGATATCGCGGACATTTTCAGAGACAAAGAAACTGTTCACGGGGAAAGTGCTGGCCAGTTCTCTGGTCGCATAGGGAGCTTCACCTCGGGTCAGGAACTGGGCAATTTCAATGTCCGCCAGATCGCCGGAACGCTCTACGAGTGCCCCGACAAGTTCCAGAGGAATAGCGCAACCCGTTCCGACGAAAACACGGTCGCCAGGTTGGACAGACGCAACGGCTTCAGCAGCACTCACGGTAATATTCGCATATTCCTGCTGCCATTCGGGATTATAGCTGAGTTTCTTTTCCATGTTTATCTCACTCTCCACTTAAAATCATGCGGGCATCAGCAACATACGGAGTAGTGCCGACTTCACCGACCATAAAGGGGTTGATATCCATTTCTTCAATCTGCGGGAAATCGGTCACGAGCTGACTGATACGTTGCAGGGCACTGGCAATGGCGTTGAGGTCCACACCAGCCTGACCGCGAACACCGCGCAGAAGGGCATAGGAACGGGTATTTTTCAGCATCTCCAGAGCTTCATCATGGGTGAGCGGCGCCAGGTAGAAAGCCACGTCTTTCATGACTTCAACAAAGATTCCGCCCAGACCGAACATGAGCATGGGACCGAACTGAGGATCGCGGTGCATACCGAGAATAACTTCGCGGCCCGGGTTGCCCATTTTTTCCACGAGCACACCGCGCAGATAGGCTTCGGGAGCACGGCGACGGATACGCAGCATCATCAGATCAAAAGCGTCCATCACTTCGCCAGCGGAATTGAGATTCAGTTTCACTCCGCCGAAGTCTGATTTGTGCAGAAGATCGGGGGAGACAATTTTCATGACGACTGGGAAGCCCACACGCTGTGCAATGGCCACAGCTTCTTCGCCTGTACGGGCAAGAGCTCCGGCCGGTACGTTGAAGTCGTAAGCTTTGAGAATTTCCTTCGCTTCCACTTCGCCCATTTCCACACGGCCCGAACGTTTCTGACGGGCGAAGATGCGTTCCACACGGTGGCGGTTTACAGGGAAACGGGTGACCACACGGGAAGGTCTGTCGAGCCAGGCCGCATAGTCAACCATGGACTTGAGAGCAGCCACGGCACGCTCGGGAGAGGGATAGTCCGGAACACCGGCCTTCACAAACATATTGCGGGCATCCATGACCTGAGAGCCGCCCATGAAGCAGGTCAGGACGGGCTTGTCATGATGTTCGGCATCAATGATGGCCTGGGCCGTGTCTTCACAATCTGACATGGCCTGGGGCGTGAGAATCACGATGGCGCTGTCCACTTTGGGATCAGCCAGTACTTCTTTAACAGCCATGGCATAACGTTCAGATTGGGCATCGCCCAGCACGTCGATGGGATTGGCCACGCTGGCCGCTGCAGGAAGAAGACCCTTCACTTTTTCCGAAATTTCAGGAGTCAGACTCTCCATGCGCATGCCCAGTGTTTCAACGGCATCAGCAGCCATGATTCCGGGACCACCGGCGTTGGTGATCACAGCGACCCGGTTGCCTTTGGGTAGGGGCTGCATGGCGAAAGCGCTGGCATAGTCAAAGAGTGCTTCGAAGTTGTCAGCACGAACCACACCGGCACGGGTGAAGGCGGCACCATAAGCGATATCCGCACCGGCCAGGCTGCCCGTGTGAGAAGCGGCGGCTTTACCACCGGCTTCAGTTGTGCCGGCTTTGAGAATCACGACGGGTTTCTGCTGGGAAACTTCTTCAGCAACCTGAATAAATTCGGGACCGTCCGTGATACTTTCAAGATAAGCGGCAATAACACGGGTCTGTTTATCCTGAGCGAGAGCGCGAAGCAGATCGGTTTCGCTGATATCCGCTTTGTTACCGATGCTCAGCAGTTTTGCCAGACCGACGCCACGTCCTTCGGCCCAGTCAAGAATAGCCGTACAAAGGGCACCTGACTGAGACAAAACGGAGATGTGGCCCGGTATGGGCATCTGAGCGGAGAAAGAAGCGTTCATGCTGTTTTCCGTATTGATCAGGCCCAGACAGTTGGGTCCGAGAATACGAATGCCATGTTCCTGGCAAAATTCAAGCATTTCCCGTTCTTTGGCTGCACCTTCGGCACCGACTTCTTTGAAGCCGGCTGTGATAACTGTTGCAGCGGTAGAGCCCACGGCCGCAGCACCGGCCAGAGCGTCCATGACAAAGCGCTGCGGAACGACGACAACACAGTGATCCACTGTAATGCCCGCGTCGCGCACATCCTTGTAGCAGGGAAGTCCGAAAAGTTCATCGGTCGTGGGATTCACGGGAATGATTTTTCCCTTGTATCCCCCTCCAATGAGGTTGGATAGGATGGCAGACCCGACTTTTTCGGGGGAGCGTGAGGCACCTATGACTGCCACTGATTCTGGGTATAGAAGTCCGTCAAGCATGTTGTTGCACACCTGTTGCAGGAAGATGGAAGAATCCTGCGGGTAATGCGCCCAAAAGGGCGCCGGCCAAGTATAGTAACATTCCCCACATGTACAGATTCACATGGGGACGATCGTATCCAAGAGCCCGTCAGACGTAATGCAACAGCAGGCTGGGCAGGAGGGCGGATCTTGATGATACGCCCGAAAATGGAATGGGAGCAAAAAGATCCGCAATGAAAGGGATCTCTTTGGCGGGACATGCGCCTCTTGCTGTAATTGCAGTAAAAAGGAGCTTGCAAGCTGGCGGCATATGTACTTTTCCCTGCCAGTCCTTACTGATTCGTCTTTGGCATGGCCATACTTCAGTAAAGCAGAATGAGAGCCAAGTATCATGCACACAAGACGGAGTAAAGAATTGGAGGCGGCACCCGGATTTGAACCGGGGAATAAAGGCTTTGCAGGCCTCTGCCTTACCACTTGGCTATGCCGCCTCATCGCACCCATTGTATAGACTTTCCCCATGAAAAGTCAAGCAAGTGCTCCAGTGAAATCCACGATAAATGGCGGAAAAAAGGAAACTGACAGAGAAGAGCAGGATTTAAGGTACTTCCAGTCACTATCCATCTTTGCGGGCATCTATTCAATCTGAAAAGGCCGGAAATTGCTGAAAGACCACGGGACACAATGGATATAGCGCAGCACAGCCGCAACCAAATGAAGTTTTTTATTTCACCGCGAAAAGCGCAAAAGGACGCAAAAGGAATGAGAGGAAAAAGCTTATGTTTCCCCGGAGTCTGTTTTGTATCCACAGACCTACCTACGCCCCTCCCACATACGTCCGATCCGACTGATCCGACCGACTCCCCGGAGACTACTGATTCCTTCGAGTATCTTATTTGCCCCAAAAGATACTCCACGTCGTCATACCGGTTTTAAGCCTTTTCGTTCTCCGACAATATGCTCATCCACCGCCGAAAAGTTTTCTCAGTAATGGATTTGTTTTAAAAAAAGAGACATTATGCCGCAACCAAGTCAATATGTTGCGTGGGTCATCATACGCTGTCTGCCAATGTGGAAATTGGCGTTCCCAGGTGCGCGACTCAAAGTCTTCAGCCCTATTACCTGTAACCTGATAGAACCTTGGTGCGACGTAAAGACTTGGGTGCATAAAGAAAGAGGT
>JAAYJV010000176.1 GCA_012522755.1 Candidatus Hydrogenedens sp. | reverse complement strand
CCTGCCAATGTGGAAATTGGCGTTCCCAGGCTGCGCGACCCAAGGTCTTTAATTTATCAGTGTCCATCAGTGGTTCTAAAAGTCTCTGTGGTAAAAAAGATCATTTGGTTGCGGCTGTGCTGCGCTGGGCTCTCTGTGTCTCTGTGGTGAAAAGAGAAGTTGATTGCGGCTGTCTTTCCATAAAAACTGCAAAGATGCCCCTGTAACTCTTTCCGTGATACAATAGACTCTTCACCCAATTCCTACCCCTAAACGCTGGTATTATCTCTGATCAGGAGGCGTTGCTGCAGCCGTGAACCGAATACAAGTTGCCAAAGTGATTGATCATACGCTTCTGAAAGCTTTTGCTACAGAAGAGGACATGAAACAACTCTGTGAAGAGGCTCTGAAATTTTCTTTTCGAACTGTTTCCGTAAATCCTGTGTGGGTATCCTTCTGCAAGAAACAGTTGCAGGGTTCTTCCGTTGGTGTGGATGCGTGCATCGGTTTTCCGCTGGGCGCTTCCACGGCCCATATGAAAGTTGAAGAGACGCGGGATGCCATCCGTAACGGCGCGACAGAAATAGACATGGTCATCAATATCGGAGCAGTTAAATCCGGTTATGGTCCCTATGTTGAAAAAGAGATTGCCGCTGTGGTGAAGGCTGCGGGAACAGTCCCCGTCAAGGTGATTCTGGAAACGAGCTATCTGAATCATGACGAAAAAGTGGAGGTATGCCGCATGAGTATCCGCGCCGGTGCGGCTTATGTCAAAACTTCCACGGGCTTCGGACTCCGGGGTGCAACGGTGGAGGATGTGCGGCTCATGCGCGAGATTGTGACCGATCAGCTCGGCGTGAAGGCTGCGGGCGGTATACGCAACTATGGCGATGTCATGCGTATGCTCCGGGCTGGAGCCACACGTATCGGCACCAGTGCGGGCGTTGCCATTGTGGAAGATGCGCCGGCCTGATCGCAGCGGGTTCAGGGTTCGATATAAAGCAGCGTGCCTTCGGGGATGAGCTCAAAGAGGCGGATGACATCGTCATTGGCCAGACGTATACATCCCTGGGATGTGGGGATGCCCAGCTGTTCTTCGTGATTCGTTCCATGAATATAAATGAAGCGCTGTTTGGAATCCACAATCTGGCCCTGACTGTTTTTTCCCTGATTGATTCCAGGCTCCAGACCCTGCATTAAAAAGATGCGTGTGAGCACGAGATCTTCTTTGGATTTCATGCCCGGCTTCCACAGTTCCTCTGTAGCCTGACGGGCACGGAAGACACGGCCGGCCGGTTCGCCATCGCCGAGTTTTCCGGAAATCTGATGCCAGCCCGGAGGTGTCTGAAGACTGTTGATGACAGCACCGATTCCCTTGAGAGCTGTGGCACAGGGCATGGTCATGATGACCTTTTCTCCCTCCAGCACATGGAGCCGTTGTTCCGCCACGCTCACCCACAGTCCCGGTCCCTGTTGAACCCTCTCAGTCCATCTCGCCTGTGCCAGTCTGTCAGGACTGAGACCCCTGTTCAGCAGCTGGTTGTCTTTTCCAAAGGCATTGTTTTGCTCACCGTCTCTGTCTACAGGAATTCCGGGAGGTGTCATGAACTTGTATCCTTTCTCAGTGTCATGGATGGCTGAGATCTCCTGACCGTCCGGCAAGGGCAGCCTGATGCTCATGGCGGGCAGATTGCTGATCGCGGGCGGAGCGATACGGATGCGCTTCCACCCCGGTTCCGCGGGGCTCAGCCCGAATACATATTGTGCCAGCAGATAGATGGGGCTGCTGCTCCAGGGGTGAAGCCAGCTGGTATTCCATTTCTGATCGGGGCCCCAGGCTTCCATACAGGTTGTGGCACCATGACGGAGCATCTCATTCCAGGAATGTTCGCCTGTGGAGGTGATGAGCGAAAAAGCGAGATCGGGTGCTCCGGCTTTGAAACAGGCTTCAATGACGAAGGATGCCATATACACGCCGCAGATCAGTTCTTTTTCCGCAATGAGTTCGAGAATGGCTTTGCGGTCGGCTCCCGCTGTGAGGTTGAAAAAGAGGGGCACCGCATTGGCATGGAGCGAACTGTGTTCCGATCCCGGCGCATCCAGATAAAGCCCTGTTTGCGGATTTGCAAGATGTTGTTCAAAAGCAGCTTCCAGCCTGTCAGCACGGTCATCATAGGTTTTTCCGATGCGGCCGAAGATGCGTTCAAATTCGGCAGCCGTGCGCAGAGCACCATAATAAAAGGCGTTGAGTACCGTATTGCCCGCCTTCAGTGAATACTCATAATCATAGTTGTCGCGCAGGTTTTCCGGCCAGTCCACGAGGAGCCACTTGCCGCTTTCTTTGCTGATCCCGGCGAGGAGTCCCTTTTCGTTTTCAAAGCTCTGGAAATAATCGAAAAGTCCTTCAAAGACGGTATCCGCAGCGATTTTCACCGTTTCCAGATCGCCGCTCAGCTGGTAGTAATGCATGAGCAACAAGGGGAACTGGAGGGAATATTCGGCGATTTCCTGCATGAAACTTCCCGGTGCCACAGCCATGAGCCCCGGGTGAATGAAAACCGAATGGGTGAAGTCGCGCAGGGCCTGGTTGGCCAGGCTCATATCCCCCGTGAGCCACATATGGCTTCGCGCTGCGATGAGTGTGTCGCCCAGATACTGTCCTTTTTCACGGGAGGGACAATCGACAAACACTTCCTGAGCGCCCATGACCACGCCCCGCTGACACAGTTGCCAGATGTCTTGCAGCAGCTGACTGTCTGATCGGAATTCCACGGCTTTTTCATTGAAAGGATGATGCCGCACATCCACCCAGACCTCCGGTTCTTCCGGTGCGCCATGGATTTCCAGATAGCGAAAAGAACGGTAGTCATAAAATTCGATGAGATCCTTCTCGCCCGAGAGAATACATTTTTCTTCATAGCGGCAATTGGCACGCATGTCAAAGCGGACCTCACCGTTTTCCTGAAGTTCTTCGCCATGACGGACAATAAGGGTATGACCTTTCTTGCCGTGGATGCGGATGCGTGTGGTGCCTACAACGGTCTGTCCGAAGTCGTAGAACCAGATGCCTTTTTTGCGATTTTCCGTCACCTTCGGTTTCCAGACGGTGACTTGCAGGGGCGCTGTGATCTGATGTTCAAACACATGGTCCTGCGCTTCAATGAAGGGGCGTTCCCAGGCGGAATCATCGAAATCCTGTTCACGCCAGCCCCGGGGCATGAGTCGCATATCGATATTTTCCAGAAACTGTGTTCTGTATCCGATGGTGTCGCCGGGAAGAAAAGCCTGCAGTCGGTGACAGCGCCAGCTTTCATCGGCCATCAGTTGTTCCGCGCGTCCGTCGGCGTATTCAAGCCGCAAGAGCAGAGCAAAGCCGGAACGGTTGTCACCACTGTTCCACACACGGTTGTACAGGCCCTGATAATAGACGTGGGCGGCCAGGGTGTTCACTCCTTCTTCAAGGAAAGGGGTGACTTCGATTTCCAGACAGGGATGGGCTGAATAATAGGCTGGAGCGGGACCCTGCAAAGCGAAGTGATCATTGATGTAAAACTTGAAATAATCATCAGCGGTGATGAGCAGAAAAGCTTTGAGAGGCTTTTCCGCAAGCTTGATCTCACGACGGAAGAGGGTGTGTACATGTTGCGGACCCGACAGCTCCGGCTTGGGATCTTTTTCGCGATGAAAGAGATTCTGCACGGCATGTCCCCGGAAGATGGGATCGCGCAGCCAGGGCGCATGTTGCAGAGCCGGCTCCGCCGTGGCTGTCGCTGAAGCCACAAGCTGTCCTGTCAGGAGAAGCAGGAAAAGAAAAATCTTCCTGAGGGTCGAACTCTTTTGTGATAAAAAGAAGTGCTGGGTCATGGGTATCCTCTTCAGCCGCTGGGGGAGGGGAAATAAGATGCAATGAGGGGTTACTATGCCAATTCTGAGGGAGTTAATGCAATGTCAGGGGGAGAATTTTCACCACAATGGGCACAGAGGGTCACAGAGAAAGAAGAGAGGAAATTGAACCAGGTCGCAGCTCGAGCACTAAGATTCACGAAGAAGAGGAAAAGAAGATGAGGCTATACGCCGCAAAACTGGCTATTTGGGTTTCCAAGTCGACACACGCTGTTTGTCAATGTGGAAATTGGCGTTCCCAGGAAGTATGACACCAAACTTTGAAGGCTCCTCAAAATCTTAAAACATACCCAAGCCTTCGTCATTCCTTCGAAAGGAGGCATCTTGACGCGCAGGTAAAGTCTTCTTTTATATAGGTGCCTGGCATACGCGAGTCAGACGGTACGTACACGGTTGGTAGGGGCGAAAAATCTTTCGCCCGAAACCTCCCCGTCACAACTCCGACACCCACCCCACACCGGTGTCATCCACCTTCTTTATTCACTACAGAGACCCGGAGATTTTTAGAACTACAGATGGACACAGATATACACAGATGAGAAAAGACCTTAGGCCGCAAAACAGGCTATTTGGTTTTCGAGGTCAATACACGCTGTCTGCCAATGTGGAAATTGGCGTTCCCAGGAAGCATGACTGCAAGCGTAAGAATAACTCAAAGTGTTTACCTGACATCAGGCAACTTACATTCAACCCTCCCAGATATGTCCGATCCGTCTGATCCGTCCGATCGGTCCGATCAAAGACCCCAAGACATACTTACAGTCCAACCTTGTGGCATTATCCAAGGTCATACAATCCAAAAATACGTCCGCAACTTAACCTTGCCCCGCCAATACCTCAACGTTATCATCACAAACTTCTTTGAAAAAAACATAGAAGCTGACGGGTAGTATTACAGAGGAACAGGAGAGGGGCGATGAAAAATTGAACCACGAAGTCAGGTGGAGGTACGAAGCTTCATGAACAAAAAAAGCGGCGTCAGCACGGGAGCACTGACGCCGCAAAGAGTCAACAGAGAAATTCAGTTTCAGTCACGCTTGCGCAGGGCGGCGGCTCCAGCCAAAGCGGTCAATGCACCTGCGAGCGCCAGTCCGATGAGTCCGGCCACGGGAGTTCCCGTGCCGATGACGACTTTCACCGCCGGGGAGTTGAAGACGGTCATGTCATCTGTAACGGTGCAGCGGTAGTCGCCTGCATCATCGAAATCAGCAACGTCAATGGTGAACTGAGCATCGTCCAGAGCAGTGGAAATAGCTGTCCAGCCGGCTTTGTTGTCGTCGCGTTTTTCCCACAGGAAGTGCAGGTCGCCGACAGCGCAGGAATCGCTCAGTTTTTTCGCAATGAAAGTAATGGTATCGCCGGGCGTCGCCGGGTTCGGGGTCACTACAACTTCATACTTCAGTTTGCAGGCATTACGTCTGACATGAACAATGCGTTCCTCTGTAGCGACGTTTTCGGCCTCATCCCTGACCGTATAGACCACGGTATAATCGCCGATGAGGCGATCATTGACGCCGCTTGCATCAACATCGATTGTCTCAGGATCGAGGACACCGTCACAACTGTCTGTTGCCGTTGCGCCCGGACAGACAAAGCTGTCACCGTTATCCAGCACCAACGGATTGGCACCTTTGAGTGTGATGACCGGCGGAGTCGTATCCACGACCGTTACTTCCCGTATCAACGGAACAGCGGCATTGCCCAGACTGTCCGTTGCGCTGATGCTGATTTCGTATTCACCCGGTACGGCCGTATTCACAGCATCAGTATTGATGTAAACATTCCCGCTCACGTCGCCTTCACATGCGTCCAGAGCCGATGCGCCTTCGTCGATATACTCTATACCGCATTCCGCATCGACCTTTAGCTCTCCGTTAAGAGTCAGTACCGGGCCGGTCATGTCTTCAACGGTAATGGTGCGGGACAGTGCCGTCGCTTCATTTCCAGACGCATCCACGGCCGTATAGACAATTACATAGTCACCGGGCACCGTCACATCGACATCTTCGTCACCGGCTATGGCGACCTCTACAGAACCGTCAACATCGTCCTGTGCCGTTGCGCCCGCCTCCGTAAAGACCTCCAGGCTGCACTCCAGTGTCTCATCACCACCATTCAAGGTGATCACAGGTCCTTCACCTATAGCACCGCCTGTATCTTCAAAAAAGTGCGCCTGAATCATATTGCCGTGGATATCGCTCATGTTCTCGCTCACGGTAATACGGATATCGCCGCCGTTGAACATTTCATCAGGTCGCTGCCATTCCAGGCGAACCACATGGCCGCTCACATCCGTCACACTGTCCGGATTATCAGCAAAAGTACCCTTACCGCTTCCGGAAAGCACATAAGCGGCCGGGGAGAGCACCTCGGCTCCACCGGTCATGTCCTTGCTGAATTCCACCAGCACGGTCAGTGCGGATTCAACCGTCACGTCCACAACATTCGGTTCTGTCACATCCACCACGTTAACGAAGCGGCTCACTTGCGTTGCGGCATTGCCTTCCGCATCGGAAACATCATAGGTGATCGTATAGCTGCCGACCGTATTCACGTCAACGATATCACCACCGACCACGATATCATCGCTGAGATCGCCATCGCAGTCATCCTCCGCCGTGGCACCCTCATCGGTGTAGGCATCGCCCAGATGGACGGTGATTGTGCTCTTTCCTGTACGCGTGATTACGGGCGGGGTGGTGTCCTGGACTGTTACTGTCCGTTCGACTTCCACGGCCTCATAACCGAGGAAGTCAGTCACGTTGTATTTGAGTATATATTCCCCGGTCACGCCAGTATCGACCATGCCGGTGACTTCAATTTCAGAAGTCAGGTCGTTGCCATAGCCGTCCAGCGCCGTTGCTCCCGGATCAGTGAAGATGCTGGTGCACTCTACCTCCGATTCAGCATCGCCGTTGAGGGAGATGACAGGTAAGGGCCTGATAAAATAGGGACTTGAGGCAACAGGCGCCGTGCCCTGCAAATCACCGGAAGAAGAAACACCCGTCCAATTATCCAGATTCAGGACAAGGGTGCCCGTGCCGCTTCCCGTGGACACGAGAATCGTCCGGGAGTCGCCGTCGCCACTTACAGACACGATCTCAGGTGTTCCTCCGAGACCGGTGGTACTCAGACTGAAATTCGTTGGGCTGAATTCTTCCGGAAGCGCCGACTGACCGCCGACACCAGTATTCAAGGTCAGTTTGAAAGCTACCAGACCGGCATAGGCCGGATTGGCATCGGCCGGTTCCAGCGTGACCACTTGCGGAGCAGTGCTGTTGAATTCATAGGCACCTTTATCAATGGCACTGCCGAAAGGCCGCGGGTTTGAAAGAATGTCGTGATCCGGAATCGAAGCGTCAAGCGTGTATTCCACCCAGGAGGGCAGGCTCGCGCTTCCGGAGTCCTTGCAGGGAGATGTGGCACTGATACGCGGATTGGAACCGCCAATCAATTGCGGATCCGCGCCGAACACATTATTCCCCTTATCGGCAATACCATCGCCCGTGCTCAGATGACTGTAGCCGACATGACAATCTCTTACTTGCCTGATATCCGTGTCTTCATTCCAGAAAATACTGTTCAGTATATAGCAGTGCACGGAATTGTTGGAATTGGGACTCCACATGGCAACACCGACTGCACCCCAATCATTGGTACGTTGATTTTCCAGAAAAGTACAGTTAATGATATTGGCGTAGGTGTGTCTGCGGGGAACATCGGGGTCGTCACGATTGGAGGTCACAGCGATAGAGGCGCCATTTCGTGAAATATTATCGCAGAAAACACTGTTGGAAACAATGAGTTGGGCTCTTTCAGTAGCCAGAATTCCTCCGGCATCCTGATGACCGTTATTACGGGTGAAATAGCATCGGTCAACTGTCATGAATGTGCCATTATCGCAGACAAAAATCGCACCTCCACTGGCGCTGCTCGTGTCATAGGGGGCGGCATTCCCGTCAAATACACAGTCCTCAATGGACACTTTGGATTCGAAACCAGCCTTGACGGCACCGGCTTCTCTGCGCCAGGCCTCATTGTCAATGAATCTGCATTTTCTGATAACAAGCTCCGGTGGACCGAAACCACTTTCCGACGGTGCCGGGGAACGATTGATACCTATAGCGCCCACACGTGGGGCACGGTTGCCTTCAAAGCTGCAGTTTTCCACGTGAGCATTGCTGTAATGAAACCAAATGGCACCGCAGCCTCGTTCAAGCGATCCTTCATTACCGTCCGCAGCCACATTATTTTTAAAGACACAATTTTCAATGATATGGCCGGGACATTCCACGGACAGAAGAGCACCGCCTGCACCCCACTCCTCACCGGCAACCACTTCATTATTCTGGAAAATGCAATTGGCAATGACGTTTGAGCCATCCAGACGACGACAATAAACGCCGCCTCCACCGTTCTTGTTATACGGCTCATTCACATAACCATTTTGGACAATAAAGCCGTCCAATCGCGTGTTTCTCCTCAGGAGATATTCTCCCTCAGGATCAACAGGATCCTTCACCCCGATATAGAGAACCTGTCGGACACCTTCTCCATCAAGAATGGTTGCGTTGTCCATCCAGTTCCGCTGATCCCGGGCAACTTCATCGCCCTTGAAGCCGCCATAAGCTTTGCTGCCTTCTGTCCACATGATCGTGGAGGGTTCCGTGTAGGTGCCTTCCGCAACCCAGATTTCAGTACCGGGGTGGTTATTCAGCGCCGCCTGCAGCGAGCCACAGGCATTGGCCCAGCTCGAGCCATCGCCCGTGCCCCCGACTTTCACATATACCGGATCGGCATGAGCCGACGATATCACTCCGAAAAGAATTGCCCAAAGAAACAGTACTACAGAAGTTTTTTTCATGCCACCAGCCTTTCATTCAACTCATCATGTTTTTTGCAGTAATACCACTATAGAGTTATCATAAAGGAAAATGGGCTAAGTGTCAAGGATTAAATAATTCATCAAATGGACTCAGTGCAGCATAGCCGAAACCAAATGAAACTTTTCTTTTTTTCATCACAATGGGCATAATGGGGCACTGAGAACCACAGAGAAATGGAATGATTTTTAAACCACGGAATTCACTGAACACACGGAAAACACATCTTAACCGAACAGATGACACTGACACGACATCCCTTAAAACCACAGATGAACACTGATAAATTAAAGGCCTTGGGTCGCGCAGCCTGGGAACGCCAATTTCCACATTGGCAGGACACCCGGCAAAAACCGTGACTTATGTATGCATTTGACGGGACAACAAAAACTCAGAGTTTACAAAGGCTTTTATTTAATTCGTGCTTAGGAAAAGGCCTGTTGCCGAATCGATGTTTATAAAATATCGGTGCCATAACTCGCTGTCTGCCAATGTGGAAATTGGCGTTCCCAGGTGTGCGACTCAAAGATGTCAGCTCTATTACCTGTAATATGCCCCTTCCAGATCCGACCGATTCCCCATGTTGTCTTTGTTGTCTCTTCAGTTTTTCTTCAGCACATAGACCGCTTCTTCCGCAAAGAGATTGGGCATGAAAGAGGTCTGGCCATCGGCATTGAGTACAATTTCCTTTTCAATGGCAATGTCCAGTTTCCGGCAGAATTCCCTGAAGTCCTTGATGGTCAGCACATGGCGGTTCGGGGAGTCATACCAGGAGTAGGGCAGGTTGGGTGTCACGGGAGCCCGTCCTTTAAAAGCCAGATTTGCGCGGACACGCCAGTGCCCGAAGTTCGGGAAGGTGACAATGCATTTTTTGCCGACGCGCAACATTTCTTTGAGTGCCAGCGCCGGATTTTTCACCACTTGCAAGGTCATGCTGAGGACGACATAATCAAAGGAATCGTCGGGCAGTTCCACGAGCCCTTTATCCAGGTTCGCCTGGATGACATGAATACCGCATCCGATGGCGCGAATGACTTTTTCCTGATCCAGTTCGATGCCGACTCCGACAATGTTTTTTCGCCTTTGCAGGCTGCAGAGCAATTCCCCTTCGCCGCATCCCGCATCCAGCACGCGGCTGTTTTCCTCAACGAGATTGACGATCATCTCATAGTCGACACGCTTGAGTTTTCCGAGATGATCGTTTTTGATGGGTTGAGGTTGATCTGGATTGTCGCAGCTCTTGGGTGGACAGTTCTCACATTCTCTTTCCGGATAGAGGGTATGAATCAGGAATCCCGAAATGAGCCGGGAGATGTCTTTCAGTTCCAGGAGAAAGGCATCGTGTCCCGCATCGGTCTTGATATTGCAATAGGCCACTTCCTTGCGATTTCGGGCCAGGGCATAGACGATATCCTGCGACATATAGGGCGGGAAGAGCCAGTCAGAAGTGAAGGATATGGCGAGGGTTCGGGGTTTGACACGGGCCAGTGAAGCATCGAGAGAATCAAAGCCGGCGCTCATATCAAAATAGTCCATGGCTTTGGTCACATAGAGATAGGTATTGGCGTCAAAGCGGTTTACAAAGCGTTCGCCCTGATAGTCCAGATAGGTTTCCACATTGAATTCGCTGCCGAAACGATAGCCCAGTGAACCGGCATGGTGGAGCGTCCGCCCGAATTTCCGGTCCATGGACTGGTCGGAAAGATAAGTGATATGGGCGAGCATGCGTGCTATGGCCAGCCCTTTTCGGGGGCCCCGGACGGGATTGTACTCACCGCCGTGAAACTCGGGATCCGCCTGGATGGCACTGCGGCCCACGGCATCAAAAGCGATCTGCTGCGCCCCTGTATAATGGCTTGTGGCCAGCAGAATGACGGAGCGTGTGTCGTCGGGATACCGGGTGGACCATTCCAGAGCCTGCATGCCTCCCAGTGAACCGCCGAGCACACAGAGAAGTTGTTCAATTCCCAGCTGCCGGATGAGAGCATGCTGCACACGGACCATGTCGCCCACGGTGAAAATAGGAAAATCGAGATTGTAGGCTTTGCCCGTTGCCGGGTTGTGGCTCGTGGGGCCCGTGGTTCCTTTGCAGCCGCCGAGGAAGTTGGAGCAGATGACAAAATATTTGTCTGTATCTATGCCTTTTCCGGGGCCGATCATGCCATCCCACCAGCCCGGCTTGCGGTCGTCTTCATGATGACGTCCTGCAGCGTGGGCATCTCCGGAAAGGGCATGACAAACGAGAATCACATTGTCTTTCTCTTCGCTCAGGGTGCCATAGCTTTCATAAGCCACCGTGACGGGGCCGATTTTGGCACCGCTTTCCAGCGTGAAGCCGTCCCGGGTTTCATCGAGGACAATGGATTTGGTTTCTACCAGGCCCACGGACCCGGCATCTGTTGTATCGGCCGTGCTCATTGATCACCTGTATGCGGCTGAAAGGGGATGGGTTTATGATGAGGCTGCAAAGCGATGTGCTTCCTCATGAAAAAAAGGGAGGGGAAGCCTTCGCGCTTGTATTCATTTAAGCACAAAGTGCTTCCCCGGTACAATTCTTTGACTCTTTAATACCTGATGCGTGGCATCAATGGTGAGAAACAATTTTGATTTCAAAGAAGACTTCAGCTAACCCTCGGTAGTTTTAGCCGCAAAATTTTATTTTGCTGAAGGGCACAGTGTCTACTCTTTTGAACCCAAAAATGCACACAGCCTGTGTAAAGCACACGAACTATACTTGGATTCAAAAAGACACACACAGTCTATTGAACTCCGAAAAGCATACTTGCTTCACTGCGCAAGCCATGCTTGCGCTAACAAAACCCGAAACGTCCACAAAGCGCAAGCATGGCTTGCGCTAACAAAATCCGAAACGTCCACAAAGCGCAAGCCATGCTTGCGCTAACAAAATCCGAAACGTCCACAAAGCGCAAGCATGGCTTGCGCTAACAAAATCCGAAACGTCCACAAAGCGCAAGCATGGCTTGCGCACTCCAAAAAAGTCCGTAATTTGGTCTATGGAAAATTGTGTTTCAATATTGAATCTAACATTATGAACAGCCTAAAAAGACTTTATTGCTGCGAGAGGGTCAGAGCCTGTTCAAAATCTTCCAGAATATCCTCGATCTCTTCCAGACCAACGGAAACACGGATGAACTCGGGAGAGATACCGGCGGCCTGCTGCTCTTCAGGGGACAGCTGCTGATGCGTGGTTGTTGCCGGATGAATGACCAGCGTTTTCGCATCGAGAATATTGGCCAGATGAGAGGCGAGTTTACAGGAATTGATGAACTTTACGGCCGCATCTGAGCCGCCTTTGATGCCGAAGCCGAGAATGGCTCCCTGGCCTTTGGGCAGATATTTCTGCGCACGGTCATAATCGGGATGACTGGGCAGGCCGGGATAATTCACCCAGGCCACGGCGGGATGCTTCTCCAGAAACCGGGCTGTGGCCAAGGCGTTTTCGCTGTGACGGGGCACCCGCAAATGAAGGGTTTCTATTCCCTGCAATAGCAGGAAGGAATTGAAGGGAGAGATACAGGCGCCCATATCCCGGAGGAGGGTCACCCGTGCTTTGATGATATAACTGATATTCCCGATGCCTTTGAAAGCATCATAGAATTTCATGCCGTGATAACTGTCGCAGGCTTCTGTCAATTCAGGAAATTTGCCGTTGTTCCAATCGAACTTGCCACTGTCCACAATAAGCCCGCCGATGGAAGTGCCATGGCCGCCCAGTACTTTGGTGGCTGAATGAACCACGATATCGGCACCATGATCAAAAGGCCGGAAGAGGAGGGGAGAGGCCACGGTGTTATCAACAATGAGGGGGATGCCGTGCTTGTGGGCAATAGCCGCCACAGCTTCCACATCGGCCACATCATTGGCCGGGTTGCCGATAGTCTCCAGATAGAGGAAGCGCGTGTTGTCATCAATGAGTGCTTCAAAATTGGCCGCATTGGAAGCATCCACAAAGCGCGCCTCAATACCCAGATCCTTCAAGGTGTGGGCGAAAAAGGTGTGGGTGCCGCCGTACAAGGTCTGTGAGGAGACAAAGTTCTGACCGGCTTTGGTGATATTCAAAACAGCCGTTGTAATGGCCGCCGCACCGCTTGCCAGGGCGAGCGCACCGACGCCCCCTTCCAGAGCAGCCACACGTTTTTCCAGAACATCCGTCGTGGGATTCATGAGCCGTGTATAAATATTACCGAACTCTTGCAGCGCGAAAAGTTTGGCCGCATGTTCATGGTCTTCAAATACATAAGAGGTGGTCTGATAAATGGGAACGGCCCGCGATCCTGTAGTGGGATCCGGTTCCTGTCCGGCATGGAGTGCCAGGGTTCCGGGACGGTACGCCGTGGGTTCTGTGGCCATGATTTTCTCTCCTGGGTTAAAGGGGGGTGACAGAGTGGTAGCTCATATGTAACTGAAACACTTGAATATCTGAAGATAATCCCGCCGAGACATGAAAGAGAGGGTGGGGCTCATGGAAAAACGAAAAGCGAAAGTCCGTTTATTTTTCCGGCTTCTGCATGATGAAAAGATAATTGAATCCTCTTAAAAAGAAATTCCCCTCCTGAGCCGCCTTGTGATAATTGCCTTTGGAGAGACTGGTATTGCGGCGGGTGACGCAGATAATATCCACAGGGGTGAAATGTCTGCTCATGAGTCCGAATAATTCAAAACCTATGGGACAGAAGTGTTTTCCTTTGACCAGCGAATCCGAAACGTAGAGAGCGGCATGTCTTCCGGGCTTGAGGATACGGGCCATTTCAGCAATGACGAGTTTCATGGCTTCATAGTAGGCCGGCTCCCGGGCGGTCAGTTTGCCTATGCACCGTGGATCATCGCTGTAATTGATATGGGTCGAATAAGGAGGATCCACAAAAACCAGAGCCGCCTTTTCATCTTCCAGTGGCAGCTTGCGCGCATCACAGTTGAATATATCGTTGCGGGTCACATTCACATCATAGCCCAGTGCCCGGCGTCCCAATTCACGGGCAACATCCAGCGTTGTTCCGCTCCCGGCCATGGGATCCACGACCAGTTCTTTGGGGCGTGTATAACGTTGAATGAGATTCCACTGGATATAGGCCGGTGTGGCGCCTTTATAGTCTTTAGAGCCCTGTGTTTCTTTGCCGTATTGTTGTGAAGGGAAATCCCAGAGAGTCGTTGTCATGAGTGTGGGTTTGAGTGCCATGGCTTCTTTCTTTTTATTTTCAGCCGTCGCAGGACGGGAAGTTTGTGCTTTTTTCTCGAAATGTCGGATAACTATGTTACAATACCCGAGGCGGGGGTGTAAACAAATGTCCACAACAGCGGGTCCTTCGCGATTCGCAAGACTTGATTCATCATGAAGATCAGCAGACTCTCTCATTATTTATTGGCGGCTGCACTGGTTGTGATGCTGTCGGGCTGTGTTCATTCCACATTGCCCCTGACAAAGATCAGTGCTCCCATGCCTCAATCTCCTGTAAATCTTTCCACACTCAAAACCCTTTTCGGCGGTTACAGCGAAGGGAATTTCAGTGGCCGCTCCTGGGAGGCCGCCTTTGATGCCATGCACCAGAAACTGGCCCGCGAATATGCCTTCACGGAATGGAAGGGCGTGGACTGGGACGGTCTTTACGATGAGTTCAAGCCCCGTCTGGATGCGGCATCGGAAGCGAATGACAGCGAAGCCTATTATCTGACTCTGCGCGAATATATCTATGCCATCCCCGACGGTTCCCTGAGTATTACAACCCCAGCCGAATACAGGGAAAGCCATATAGGCGGCGGCTATGGTTTCTCTCTGCTCCCTCTGGATGATGGCCGG
Source organism: Candidatus Hydrogenedens sp. (assembly GCA_012522755.1). Classification (GTDB taxonomy): domain Bacteria; phylum Hydrogenedentota; class Hydrogenedentia; order Hydrogenedentales; family CAITNO01; genus JAAYJV01. Next base: position 14,576 of record JAAYJV010000176.1, on the reverse strand, counting down.
GTGATCATTGTCTGGCTGGATCCTGAAAGTCATGCAGCCGTGACAGGCATTGAATGGGGCGCTGAAATTCTGGAGTGGAACGATCAGCCCGTCAGAGAAGCGATCAAACAACAATCTGTTCTGTGGAATGATACGCCTGTGGCAACTCTGGAGAACGAGTGTTTTGTGAAATGCGCTCTCCTGACCCGTGCTCCCGTGGGTACGGAAACACGCTTCATGTTCCGCAATCCCGGGTCCAGCGATTTGTGGATCACCCGTCTGCAGGCGCGTCGTGATTTCATGGAAGGGTTCCGGAATCATTCAGATCAGGGCCGTGTGTTTACGGAATTCGAAGCGCCGCTGGAATCCAAGATTCTTGATGGGAACATCGGCTATATCCGTATATACTGTCATGCGGCCACTCTGGCCATGCCTTTCCCGGCCCGCGCTTTCCGCAAAGCCGTGGAGAAGTTCAATCAGGCCGAAGTGGAAGGATTGATTCTTGATCTCCGGGGCGATCCCGGCGGACTGGATGATCTGGCGGCAACCTATGCGGGACATTTCACGGAGGATCCTGTATTCTTCCGTGACGTGGTGGCTTTTGATACCAAAAAAGGCGGCTTTGCCCAGCAGGAGACACTGCAACTTGAAGTGACTCCCCGTGATCCTTATTTCGCCGGGCCTGTATCTGTTCTCATCAACAGGAATACAAGGGAAGGCGGTGAAGCGCTGGCGGCTGTCCTCCAGCAAATGCCTCAGGTACAGCTGGTGGGTTCCACAGCCACTCAGGGAAGCTATGCACAGTTGGGAAAAATCACCATGCCCCGTGGATACGTCATTCATTATCCGCTGGGACGCATGCTTCAGAAAGATGGGGAAGTGCTGGTCAGCGCCGGAGCCGACCGTATAAGCCCCGTAGTGCCCGATGTGCGTGTCCCTTATACCCTGGAAAAATGCGATGCCCTTTTCAATCATGAAGAGGATCCCGCATTGATTGAGGCCATCTCTCTCATTCTGGGTGGAGACGAAGAGGAAAAGGCTGAGAACTGAGCTCTTGCGCTTCTCTCGTTATCCTTCGGCCAGCTGCTCTCCTTTGGCCGTGAACCAAGAACGGTTTATTTTGATTCCTGAAGGTATCTCGTCTGGCCAGGGATAATACTTGCGCGGGATTTTGAAGGGCGGCTGTTTTGCTTCCAGATGACGGCGCAGCAGGGTCTCATCAAGAACATACCCCTCCTCCATACGGATGAAAGCGACCGGTGAGGTGCCGTAACAGGGATCGGCCACACCGACGACCACTGAAGCGCTGACGCCGGGGATTTCATTGAGCAAGACTTCAATTTCTTCCGGCTGAATGTTCTCGCCTCCGCAGATGAAGCGTGCATCGCTGCGCCCTGTGATATGCAGATACCCGTCATCATCGAAATAACCGCAATCGCCTGTGGGAAACCAGCCTTCCTCGGTGAGGGGCCGAAAAAGGCTTCCATCCTCCTGAAGATATCCTTGAAACAACGCCTCGCCCCGGTAAAAGATCCTGTTGTCATCATCTATGCGCAGGCTGCCTTTTTCCAGAGGCCGACCGCTGCTTTGCAGTACAGACAGAGAAGCACCCGGCGGAACAGCACAGCATTGGGCCGCTGTTTCTGTCATGCCATAACTGGTAATGAGCGGAATCTGAGCCTCATGAGCACGGCGCAGAAGAGAGGTCGAGGCGGGCGCACCTCCCAAAAGCACGGCTTTCAAGGTGGAAAGGCAAGGGCATCCTTCAGTGGTATCCAGCAACCGTTGCAGTTGCGTCGGCACGAGAGACAGATGGGTGACTTGACTTTTTATGAGAGTGTCTTCCAGAGAATCACCCTGCTCCGGCAGGACGACTGTGGCTCCGGCCTGAATACAACGGAAAAGAATGGACAGGCCTGACACATGAAAGAGGGGCAGACTCAAGAGCCAGCTGTCGCCGGCTTGCAGGGGCATGTTCTGACGGGCCAGTGCGGCTGCGGTGAGAAAATTATTCAGGGAAAGCAGGGCCGCCTTGGCCTGGCCTGTACTCCCGGAAGTCTGGATCACTGCAGCACCTGTTGAGACTGTGATGGGCAGCGGAGCGGGCAATGATTTTTCATCGCTTCCGGAGAGGATCGGCGGCTGGAAGGAAGGCGGTGCGGTGGCGGTGTTGTCCGGGGCATCCCTGTAGATTGCCGAGGCCCGAAGAAAGGAAGCCCAGGTTTTCAGTGCTTTCGACGGTAAAGCGGGGTTCGTGGGACAGGCGATGATCCCTTTACGGAAAAGTGCCAAGAGCAAGGTGCAGTATTCAACAGAAGCCCTGGCCGACAGGAGCATGCGGTCACCTCGTCGGAGTCCTGATTCATCCAGCGCCTGTTCATAGTGTGCTACAGCCCTGTCCCAAGCAGCATAACTCCACTGATGCGGACCCATAGACAGTGCGGGAGCGTCGGGACAGGTTATGGCCTGTTGCCGAAGAGGACAAGGCTTTTCTTTTATCTCAGACACGCCAGCACTCCTGAAGATACTGTGGGTTCGGATTGTTGTCGGAAAGGAAGAGAGTGGAGGCCGACACGCTTCCTCTGTCCAGGGGCAGATCTGTCATGAGCAGATCTTCCGTCAGACGACTGTATGTATCCACGCCGACAGCCGGGCCCCGGCCGGGACGTTGACAAGCCTCATGAAGGACCGCAAGGATTCCCACACCGCTTTCGTAGGCACTGCTCAGAATACAGGGTTCACTCGATTCAATACCGAGCACTTCGGGCGGGAAAGACAGGGAGGGTTTCCAGACGAGGGCCCGGGCTTCTTCCGCCGTCTTCTTGCCGGCTTGCAGCAGGTCGTTTCTGATTCTGGAGGACGGACTCAGGAGGGCATGACTCATGTCCTGCAAGGTCTCGTCAACAGCACAGGGGATGTCTGTCTCGTGTTGCAGCTCGCCCAGACGGGACCAGTCTTTCAGGGGCTCTTCCAGAAATTCAATGCCTTCCCGAGGCAGAGAAAGACAAAAAGACCGGGCTGCTTCATAGTCCCAGCGGCGGTTCGCATCAAGACGGAGTTTTCCGCCTTCCGGGAGCCGGGCCACCAGTGCATGAATGAAGGTACTTTCATGATCTGCAGACTGACGGCCCACCTTCACTTTAAAGTCTTTGTATCCTCTTTCGAGACCGGATTGAAAACTCTGTTCCATTGTCTCCACGCTCCCATCCAGAAGCATGCACAGGGATAGCATACCCTCGGGCTGGTTGTATCGGGAGAGGCCCTGCAAAGCATGATGAAATGCGGTGTAAATAGCGGGATCGCCCGCTGATTCAGGGGTCAGAAGTTGCCGTGCTTCAGCCACTGTCCGCTCTTTCAGTCTTCCGGCCAATGTTTTCCCCAGGGCTGACACTTCCTCCAGGCTCCTGATTGAAAAGCCGGGGAGCGGACTCGCTTCGCCCCATCCTGTATGTCCCTGCTCATTACTCAGAGAAAAGAGCAGACCCTCACGGTGATGACAGACTGTGTCACCCAGTCGCACAGCATCTTTCAGGCGGAGCGAGAAAGAGCTGCACTGAATGGAACTGAGGATCACGGTCATTGCTTTCTGTTTGCACTCTGTGTGGAACGCCATTGTGTCGGAGAATACTGTTCCAGATCATACCACGCTTGTAGAGGAAGGGGGAAGGTCTTTGTGTTGCTACCCGGCATCTTCCATTATTTTTTCGAAGAAGTTTATTCAAGAAGTGCCATAAGTCCTTTTATTTTAATAGTATCCAGAGACTTGTCCGCACCCCCGTCATTGCGGTTTTTTCGCCCCGAGGACTTGGTGCAAACATGATGACTTGATCAGGCGAAAAAGACCGCAATCCAGGGTAGCGCCCAAACAAATGGTGAAAAAAAGAGGGCGAGTCATGCTCCTTAAAGTCTCCCAATCTGGATCCCGGTCATTTTTTGCGTTGTTGTGGCTGAATGCTTTGATGGGCGGGCCGGGTCGCAAAAAAACCGGGATGACGGCGGGGTATGTCTTGGGGCAAATAAGAGACTTGAAGAGATCAGTGGTCTCTGGGGAGTCGGTCGGATCTGCGAGGGGCGGGGGTCGGGGCCAGTGAACAGAGTGGACGAGTCCCGGCCGTGGGTATTTTCCAGGTTTTTCTTTACCCTTTCCGGGTGTTCTTTGCCGAAGCCTTGCTTCCCGCTTTGATTTTTGTTTGACAAGCGCTTTTTCTCTGTGTTATTATCACTCACAAGAGGTGAGTGCTAACAATTCCCTCGAATGTTGGTGCCCGGCGCAGTGTGCGAACGGGTTATTTTTAGTGTAGGTTGAGAAATTACAACCAGAAACAACTGTTAAAAGAAGGAGTACACACCATGACAGTGCGTCCCCTTGCAGACCGTATCCTTGTTAAACGTGAAGAAGCCAGCGAAACGGTTCGCGGCGGTATTATCATTCCGGATACAGCCAAGGAAAAACCGCAGGAAGGCGTCGTAATTGCAGTAGGTCCCGGTCGCATTGATGACCAGGGTAAACGCGTCGCTCTTGAATTGAAAAAAGGCGACCGGATCCTCATGGGCAAATATGCCGGCACCGAAGTGAAGATTGACGGTGAAGAACACATCATCATGCGTGAAGATGATGTTCTTGCAGTCATCGAGTAATAAGCAGACCCCCTGCCTTAACCATGGAGAATAAAGAGTATGCCTAAACAATTGGAATTTGGAGAAAGCGCTCGCCGTAAAGTATTGGATGGCGTTTCTCAGCTGAGCCGTGCTGTCCGCGTCACGCTGGGGCCCAAAGGCCGGAACGTCGTTCTGGACAAGAAATGGGGCGCCCCCACAGTGACCAAAGACGGTGTCAGTGTAGCCAAAGAAATTGAACTGGAAGACAAATATGAGAACATGGGCGCTCAGATGGTGAAAGAAGTCGCTTCCAAGACTTCAGACGTAGCCGGTGACGGCACGACGACGGCCACTGTTCTTGCGGAAGCGGTATTCCGTGAAGGCCTGCGCAATGTCACCGCCGGTGCCAACCCCATGTCCCTCAAGCGCGGTATTGACAGCGCTGTGGCTGCTGTGGTTGACAAGCTTGCCGGTATGAGTAAACAGGTTCGTGATGACAAAGATGTGATCCGCAACGTTGCGTCCATCAGCGCCAACAGCGACGAAGAAATCGGTGATATCATCGCCGACGCCATGGACAAAGTCGGTAACGACGGCACCATCACCGTGGAAGAAGCCAAAAGCATCGAAACCACCCTGGACGTGGTGGAAGGCATGCAGTTTGACAAAGGCTATCTGTCGCCCTATTTCGTGACTGATTCCGACAACATGTCCGCTGTTCTCGAAGAAGCCTATATCCTGATCTATGAAAAGAAAGTCTCTTCCCTCAAAGATCTGCTTCCCCTGCTTGAAAATGTCGCCAAGAGCAACAAGCCTCTGCTGATCATCGCTGAAGACGTGGAAGGCGAAGCGCTGGCAACTCTGGTAGTCAACAAGATCCGCGGTACCTTCCAGGCTGTGGCCGTGAAGGCTCCCGGCTTTGGTGATCGCCGCAAAGCCATGCTCGAAGATATCGCCATTCTTACCGGCGGTCTGTGCATTACCGAAGATCTCGGCCGCTCTCTTGAGAGTGTGGAAATGGCTGATCTGGGCCGTGCCAAGCGCATTGTTGTCGATAAAGACTCGACCACCATCGTGGAAGGCGCCGGTGCCAGTTCCGATATCATGGGCCGTATCAACCTGATCCGCAAACAGATCGAAGATACGACCAGTGATTATGATCGTGAAAAACTGCAGGAACGTCTGGCCAAGCTCGCCGGTGGTGTTGCCGTCATCAACGTCGGTGCAGCCACTGAAATCGAAATGAAAGAGAAAAAGGCCCGCGTGGAAGATGCGCTCCATGCTACCCGTGCAGCTGTGGAAGAAGGCATTGTCGCCGGTGGCGGTGTTGCTTTCCTTCGCTGCCAGGCCGTTATCGACGAACTCGAACTGGACGGCGATGAAAAAGTGGGTGCCATGATCGTGAAGCGCGCTCTCGAAGAGCCCATGCGCCAGCTCGCCGCCAATGCCGGTGACGAAGGTGCCACAGTGGTGCAGAACGTCCGCGCTAAAAAAGGAAACGTTGGCTACAATGCGGCCACTGGCGAGTATGAAGACCTCTTCAAAGCCGGTGTCCTGGATCCCGCCAAAGTGACCCGTACAGCCCTTCAGAATGCAGCCAGCATTGCCGGTCTGCTGCTGACGACGGAAGTGCTTATTGCTGACATGCCCGAGCCGGAAAAAGCCCCCGCAGGCCCTCCAGGCGGTGACATGGGCGGCATGTACTAAGCTGCATCCTTTTCCTGAGATATCTTTCAGCTGCCTGTCCTTCGGGATGGGCAGCTTTTTTAATATCAACAGGCTTGAAGGGATCAGAAGTTTCAGGGGAATCGGTCGGATCGGTCGGATCAGTCGGATCGGACGGATGTGGGAGGGGCTCAGATGGGGATCAGGGGAAATAAGATACTTGTGGTCTTCTGTTGTCTCCGGGGAATCGGTCGGATGTACGAGGGATGAGGGACGAGGGGCAGATGTGGGAGGGGCGGAGGTGGGGGGATGTGGGATTCGTGCCGGGTCAGTGGACAAAGTGGACAGAGTGCAAAACAAACACTGAAAGAGTGATTTTGCCAGCTTCTTTTCCCGCCTTCAGTTGATGTATCCCGATACAATTTGTTACAGTAACGCTTTCCATCAGGCGTCCCTGATGGGGGCATTTCTTTTCCTTTTTAAAATTCCTGAACGATCAGACTGTGAGAATTCGATATGACTAAGGATTTGGAACCGCGGTTGATGAGCGGCAACCAGGCTGTTGCCCTGGCGGCCCTGCATCTGGGTGTGTCTCTGGGCGTCGGTTATCCGGGCACTCCATCCACCGAGATTCTTGAAAACTTTTCCCTTTTCGGCGGGCTTGCCCAATGGTCACCCAATGAAAAAGTAGCCTTGGAAGTGGGTATCGGTGTTGCCTACAGCGGCGCACGTGCCCTCGTGACCATGAAGCATGTGGGCGTCAATGTGGCTGCTGATCCCCTCTTTACCGTCGCTTACACGGGCGTGCCCGGTGGTCTGGTGCTGATTTCCGCTGATGATCCCGGTATGGGTTCCAGCCAGAACGAGCAGGACAATCGCCGCTATGCCGTAGCAGCCGGTGTGATGATGCTTGAGCCTGCTGATGCGCAGGAAAGCTATGATTTTCTTTTTGAAGCCTTCAGGCTCTCTGAAGAATGGAAGTTGCCTGTTCTCTTCCGGATGACGACCCGTGTCTGTCATTCCCGCGGTATCGTCCGGCCCCGGACAGCTTCACCGCAAGAGGAAGCGCCCGCCTTTGTCCGTGATCCCCGGACCTATGTCATGATTCCCGGCTATGCCCGGCCGGCACATAAACGGTTGCGGCAGAAGCTGAACGATATCCAGCAGTGGAATGAAAGTTCCGCCTTGAACGAGATTCATGAAGGCGATTCCAGTCTGGGCATTATCACGGCCGGTGTCACTTATCTGCATACACGGGAAGCGGCTCCTGAAGCCTCTGTTCTCAAACTGGGGATGACCTATCCTCTGCCTCTGGAGACGATCCGGAAATTCGCCGCATCGGTTGATCGTTGTCTGGTCATCGAAGAGAATGATCCCTATATGGTCGATGCCATACTGGCGGCCGGTATTCCCTGTGAGGGCAAGGAGGAAATGTACCGTTTCGGTGAGCTGAATATTGCCCGGGTCAAACACATTATCGACGGCGACCACGGCGACGAGGCACCGCCTCCTCCGGGCAAACCGCCGGAACTGTGCAAGGGCTGTCCCCATCGGATGGCTTTTGCGGTCATGAACAAATTCAACTGTATCATTGCCGGAGATATCGGCTGCTATACCCTGAGTGTATTGCCGCCTTTTGAAAGTCTGGATACCTGCGTCTGCATGGGCGCGAGCGTGGGCGTGGGTCTGGGCCTGCGTCATGCTCTTCCCGACGAGGAAGCGCGCCGTGTCATCAGTGTCATCGGCGACAGCACCTTTGTTCACAGCGGTCTTACCGGTATCGTGGAAATGGTCTACAATCCCCCGAAAACAGGGCATGTACTGGTGATTCTCGACAATGGCACCACAGCCATGACAGGCATGCAGGAACATCCCGGTACGGGCCGTGCGCTGGATCATGAACAGACGGGCAAACTTGTTTTTGAAAATGTCATCCGTGCCATGGGCGTGCCCAATGTGCATGTTGTATCCCGACCCCAGGATTTTGAGGCGCTTCTCCGGGAATCGCTGGAAAAAGATGAACTCTCCGTCATCATTCTGAGGAAGGTCTGTATTCTCGCTGAACCCAAGCTCGCCCGGTATGAGGCGGCAAACAAAACTACCAAGGACTGAGATGGATACGCGTATCACCAATGTTGTCATAGCAGGGCTGGGCGGCCAGGGCGTTATCCGTGCGGCCAATATTCTGGCTGAAACGGCTTTTCGTGCGGGCCTCGATGTGAAGCAGGGCGAAATTCACGGCATGAGCCAGCGTGGCGGTTCCGTCACCAGTGATATCCGTTTCGGTGCGAAAGTTCACAGTCCCATGGTACCGACGGGCGAAGCGGATTTCGTGCTGGTCATGCATCCCAGCCAGGAAGCCAATAATAGCCATCATCTGAAAAAAGAAGGTATTTTCATCAGCGTGTCCGGTTTTCTGGGCGAGGGAAAAAGCAAAATTTCCGATCTCGATGCTGATGAGTCCAACCCTGTCACGGAACGGAACTGCAATATTGCTCTGCTGGGTATCCTGAGTGAATATCTGCCTTTTGACGATGCCCTGTGGGAAGCCTCCATCCGTGGGAACCTGCCCGCCAGGTTTCATGACGACAATCTGGAAGTCTTCGCCTATGGTAAAACACGAGCGGCCTTTTAAGGGCGGCTGGCACTCCCTCTTCCACAGATAATATTCAGGCTTCTCCCGCAAAAGGAGAGGCCTTTTTTGTGATATGATTATGAACATGCCTGATAAAGATCCCATAGCTGCAGTACGCATTCTGCCCGACACGGTTGCCAATAAAATCGCAGCCGGGGAGGTGGTGGAACGTCCCGCCTCCGTGGTCAAAGAGCTGGTGGAGAATGCTCTCGACGCCGGAGCCACCCGAATCATTGTCCGTCTCGTGGCGGCCGGGAGGCGGCTCATTGAAGTGCAGGACAACGGCCATGGCATGTCGGAGGAGAATGCGCTCCTCGCCGTGGAACGCCACGCCACCAGCAAGATCCGCGAGGCCCAGGATCTGGACTCCATCCTGTCGCTGGGCTTTCGGGGCGAGGCGCTGGCAAGTATCGCCTCCGTATCCCGCTTTACCCTGACCACGAGACGTAAAGACGATGAAAGCGCAACTTATCTGCGTATTGACGGCGGAATCCTCCGTGAGGTCAGCCAGACTGGTGCGCCTGTGGGCACCCGTATTTCTGTAAATCGCCTCTACTTCAATACACCGGTACGCGCCAAGTTTCTCAAAGGCATCACCACGGAGCTGAACCATTGCATCGGCGTTGTTGAGCGTCATGTCTTCGCCGCCACCGGTGTGGGCTTCCAGCTCTTTCATAATGACCGGCTTCTGCTTGATGTGCCCGACCATGCCAGTCTGCGCGATCGCACAGCCCTCATCTGGGGACTCTCCACGGTTCGCGATATGGTGGATGTGGAAGGGGAACAGGACGGTTTTTCTTTTCGCGGGATCACGGGGAGCCCCGAGCTGAGTCGTGCAAGCCGGTCCCATCAGTTCTTTTATGTCAATGAGCGACCCGTATCCAACCCCTCCCTGCTCTACGGATTTCAGGAGGCCTATCGTGGTCTGCTCACGGTGGGCCGTCATCCTGTGGGTATTGTTCTCATTACCATGAACCCGAGGTTGGTCGATGTGAATATCCATCCGGCCAAACGGGAAATACGCTTCCGGGAAGAACGGCTCGCTCACAATGCCATTCGTGATGTGATCCGCGCCAGCCTGACACAGTTTCGCAAAGAAAGAGCGTTGCAGGACGAAGTGCCTGAGACAGACAGGGGAGAGGCCCCTCTCTTTCCCGCCGTACCGTCTTCGGAGCGAGAAGCGATCCCTGCTGCGGAGATCCCGGAAGAACAGGTGTGTGTGGCTCCGGACATTGAAGAGAGCGGAGAGATCGTTGAAAGCATTCCGCCCGGGGAAGACTCTTTTCCCCGGGAGCCGGAGGAGCCGGGTTCCCCTGAAGCCGCGGCTGAAAGCGAAGGGGATGCTCCGGAGCAGCAGGAGATGGAAGGGCTTGTTCCTCTGGGTTATTTTGAGGCACTGGAAGAACTGGGTGAGGCGCCCTTGCAGATTTTTGACACCTATCTTCTCGTGCCCGATGAGGATCGGCTGCTCATCATTGATCAGCACGCTCTTCATGAACGGATCAACTATGATGCCCTGGTGGAGCAGCTGACCCGTCCCGAACCTTCTCTTCAGGAACTGGCTGTACCGCTCATATTTGAAGTGGCGCCGTCGCAGATCCCCTTGTTGGAAAGGCACCGTTCTCTTTTCGCCGGAGTCGGCGTGGAGGTGGAAGCTTTCGGCGGCAACAGTTTCCAGATCAGTGCCCTCTGTCCTCTCTACGAAGAAAGCAAGCTGCCTGATGTGATCTTCAACCTTCTGGACCATCTGGGCAGCCAGACCCTTTTCGATCCGGAAGTCATGCGCAATGAGCTGCTCCGTACCGCCTCCCGAGCCTGCAAAGCCTCCATCAAAGCGGGAGACCGGCTCGGTGCTGAAGAACGGCGCGCCCTGCTGGCCGGTTTCCGTAGACTGCGCCCGCCCTATACCTGTCCTCATGGGCGGCCCATTATCGTTGAGCTCACACGCCATCAGATGGAACGCAGTTTCAGGAGAATACAGTGAAGCGGGCCATTGCTGTTGTCGGGCCAACAGGTTCCGGAAAAACCTCTCTGGCATTGGAGCTGGCCGAGCGTCTTCAGACGGAGATTTTGTCTGCTGATTCCATGCAGTTTTACCGGGGCATGGAAATCGGCTGTGCCACACCGACAGCGGAAGAGCAGAAACGGGTGCGCCACCATTTTGTTTCTTTTCTGAACCCGGACGAAGACATGGCGGCCGGGAAATATGAAGGCCTGGCCCGGCAAAAAGCATGCGAACTTCTGGAGCAGGGCGCTGTCCCCATCCTCTGTGGCGGCTCAGGGCTTTATGTCAATGCTTTCAAGGAAGGGCTTTTCCCCGGACCTGCCCGGGATCAGCAGATCCGTGACCGCCTTCGTGCCCGTGCCCGGGAAGAGGGAACGGGCGGGCTTTATGCACAGCTTCAGGAGTGTGACCCTGACTATGCCGCCCGTCTCACCAGTCCCAATGATCTCGTGCGTATTGTCCGGGCACTGGAGGTCTTTGAACTGACGGGTCGCCCTTTCTCACAATGGCATGAAGAACACCGGCAACAGACTGATTCCTGGGAGGTGTTCCAAGTCGCACTGGACTGGGACCGGGCTGTGCTCTATGAGCGGATCAATGAGCGTGTACAGCAAATGATGGATGCCGGCTGGCTGGCAGAAACACAAGCTTTGTTGGACAACGGTTATGAAGCGGATATCTACAGGTTGAAAGCATTGGGTTACAGGGAAATGGTGGCTTGTCTGCGGGGCGAGCAGAGCATTGAAGAAGCCACTGAGGCCACCCGTCAGCATCATCGGCGCTATGCCAAAAAACAACTGACCTGGTTTCGGGCTGATGATGGTGTTCACTGGCTGCCCTGTGTCCCGGGCGAGAAGATCGAGGTACTGGCTGACCGTGCCCTGAAATTGATTGCAGGGGATAGGGGATAGGGGCTATCACCTATCACCTATCACCTATCACCTATTCTCATCGAAGTACTTTTGCACGGAAATCCTTACGCTCCCGCAGTGATTTTTTGAAAGCCGCATCTTCCGGGGAACCCAGATTACCGTGTATATGTACCCGTTTCTTCCGGGCTTCAGACTGAATGCGCACTTCACCATTCATCAGGTTATCCGTGACGATGGCCCGTTCCACTTCTTTACCCAGCTTGATCTGCTGTTTGTTTTCCAGAAATTCGTTGCCCGAAAGAATCACACTGCCGCCCCGTACTTCAATGGACGGATAGTCGTTATCAATCCATTTGTCCTCTTTCTGTTCATGGCCCCACTGCATGAAGGTGCAGTTGCTGAAGCCCACAGTGCCGACGCCGTCAATGAGGGCGTTGCGGCAGCCGGGTCCCCAGAAAGCGCAGTTGTTGAAACGCACGGTGCCACGGTGTGTTTTCTCCACACGGATCATGGTGGGGTTGGGTCCGCGGAAGGCTACGAATTCGCCATTGGTGATTAGGATCCCCATGGGTTCACTGTCCTCAACGAGCAGGGAGGTGTGGCAGTCGTCAGCACCGATGCCCAGAAAATTACCATTTGTCGCACCATGTTCCGTTTTCAAAAACTGATAGCCAACCTGATAGCCGAAGCAGAAAGTATTGAGCACATAATGCCAGTCAGTTTTTCCGAATACGAAGCCGACTCCATGCTCTTTCTGCCATTTGTAAACAGGTGTATTCATGGTCCACCAGGGATTCCAGTGCACATTTTCAACACGGCCTATATCAAAAATCGCATCGATGAAGAGACCCGTTTTAATGGGTTGTCCGTGAATATTGCGGATGAGGGCACGCTGGTTTTTCGAAGCGTCAATACCCAGATAGGGGTTCAGCAACTCCATATCGATGATTGCCGGGTTGTTGCCGCGCATGACCACGCACCAGGGATAGGGTGTGGGCTCTTCCGCATCAGGAAGCTGTTCGGGATAATGAACGGTGAAGCCTTGCAGGGTGCTATTCTCTTCCAGATAAATGAAGGGCGTGCCCTCTTCCTCACCGGCACCGCCCACAGGTTCCAGAACACTGCCGAATACAGGCAGCTGCTCCTCCTTTTTGTCGCGGATACCCGCATGGCTGGGCGAATAAGTGAAGATACCGCGAAGGGTCACATGGGCGGGCACTGTGAGGCTGCCGGAAAAACGATAACGTCCTACAGGCACTTCCACCGTGCCGCCTTTGACTGCGGCGGCGGCATTCAGGGCCTGTTGAAAAGCTTCCGTGTTGTCAAAAATACCGTCGCCCTGGGCGCCATAGTCCAGGACCGAGCGAATGATGGGCGGTGCGACTTCTTCAACAGCGACGGGGTCTGTGCTTTGAAACAGAAGAGATACTAACAACAGGGAAGTGGAAAGCATGATTGGAAACTCCTTTTGGTGAAATGAAACGGTATAAACATACCCGGATGGACTGGGCGAAATCAAAATGTGAATGGGGACGAGGGGCGAGGGGCGAGGGACGATACGGTGAGACATTGTTCAGGTAGGGGCACGGCATGCCGTGCCCATTTCACCCTGACCCCAACCAAAGCCCCTCCCAGATCCGTCCGATCCGTCTGATCCGTCCGATCCGTCCGATCAAAGCCCAGAGACAGCTTAATGCTCGATTTCTGTGCCAGTGCCGTAGTCGGCAAGCTGAATTTGCCTTGGATTCTCTGTCAGTGCTCGACTCTGGCTCACACTATCTGTTGAATCCCGATCTATTCTATAATAACTTTTTATTCCAGAGCTTTGAAGTAGCGTGACAGGTATAAACAAAAGGATAACAGAGCCATGAGCGATAAGACGGGTTGTGAACCGCGTTCCATTCGTCCAGGTGGAGGATATCGGAAATTACGGAGCTTTCAAATAGCAACGCTTATCTACGATGGCACTGTATTTTTCTGTGATCGATGGATCTCAAAAACATCACGAACCCACGATCAAATGGTTCAGGCGGCACGCAGTGGGCGACAGAATATAGCTGAGGGCAGCCGTGCGTCTTCCGTTTCTTCACAATCTGAACTGCGCTTAACCAATGTTGCTCGTGCAAGTCTCGATGAATTGTTATTGGATTACGAAGACTTTCTCCGACAACGTCGACTATCCTGCTGGAGCAAACACTCTCCTGAAACGCATGAAATACGGGCTTTGGCCAAATCTCACCAACAAGAAACAGACTTTTCCGATCCTTTCGGGCCCTATGAGCCTTGGATACGACAAGATGATCCCGGGGTGGTGGCCAATACCCTGATTTGCCTTATTCATCAGGCAAACTATTTGCTTGATAGACAACTCGCCTTTTTGGAACAAGACTTTATTCAACAAGGAGGATACAAGGAGAATCTGGCGGCGGCGCGTATAGCTGAAAGAGACAGGCAGGTTTCTCAGCCTGCTCCTTCCTGCCCTGAGTGCGGTAAGAAGATGGTGTGGCGCATAGCGCGTAGAGGAGCACGTGCAGGTCTTCCCTTCTGGGGGTGTAATCGTTGGCCCGTCTGCAAAGGAACTCGCCCAATCGAAGTAGGAGAATGATAGAAGCGGTCTCAGGCTTTTTATTAACCTTCCGGGGGAATCGGACGGATCTGGGAGGGGCTTTGGTTGGGGTCGGGTGATAACAGCGAATCAAAGGCTAGAGTGGTTCAGTATGTCCCAAGTCATTTGCAGAGGGGTGAAGCGATGTGTTGTCTTTAGTCTTTGATCGGACGGATCGGACGGATCAGACGGATCGGACGGATCTGGGAGGGGCTT
>JAAYJV010000175.1 GCA_012522755.1 Candidatus Hydrogenedens sp. | reverse complement strand
CATTATTTGTTCGTGATTGTCGGAAGACAGTTTGCCGAGTCGAGAATCCCACAATATCTTGAAAGTATATGACTTGCAGAGTCAGCAACATGAACTTCTTCGAAAAAATAATGGAAGTTGACGGGTAATAGCACGAAGGGAAGAAAAGAAAAGGTAAACTATAAAAATTCTTCATCCTTGTCAAAATCAGCTTTTCTTGGACAGGCAAATGCAACGATCAGTCAACCTGATCCTGGGAACCGGGAAAATGAAGACAAAACCTGGCCAAAATACCAATGAATTCACTGTGTGGATTTGATGATAGCCTTCATTTGGACACCAGTGGTCTGACTTCATTTTTTTGGCATCGCCTCCCCTGTCATGATAGCATGATGCAACTTCAACCGTTCCCCTTCACCCAGAGGAGAGTATATTTTCATGGACCTGTCTGATGTCATTCGCAATGTGCCCGATTTTCCCAAAGCGGGCGTTCAATTCAAGGATATTACCACGCTGGTCTTGCACCCGCAAGCCTTCGCACAGGTAATTGACGTCTTTGCTGAGCGTTATGAAACAAACAAACCCGATGCCATTCTGGCCGTTGAATCGCGGGGCTTCGTTTTTGGCGGAGCACTGGCCGTGCGCTTGGGTCTCCCTTTCATCATGGCCCGCAAACCGGGGAAACTGCCGGCTGACACCTTGAAGGAAAGCTTTGATCTTGAGTATGGAAGCGATTCCATAGAAATTCATGAGGGTGCTGTAACCCCTGGCTGGCGTGTGCTTATTCTGGATGATCTTCTGGCAACGGGCGGTACGGTAACGGCGGCCTCCAGGTTGGTGCAGCGCGCCGGTGGCACGGTACAGGAAGCGGCCTTTGTCATAGAACTCCTTCCTCTGGGCGGCCGGGAAGCACTGGCGCCCCTTCCCGTCTTTTCTCAAATCACCTTTCATGTCGATGAATAAGAGGCGTTTTTTTCAGCCTCTGAAATCTTAAAATCAAAAGGATCTGATCATGTCATTTATTCTCAGCGGCTTTCTGGTTCTCACCGGTCTCTGTGGTGCTGCTCTGGAAAGTGAATTTATTTTTCCGCCTCAGGACAAACATGTTCATGCGAGCAGCATCGTGGAAACACCGCAAGGTGATCTGCTTGTGGCCTGGTTTCACGGTTCCGGCGAAAGATGGGCTGATGATGTACAGGTCCAGGGTGCGCGCCTCCGCAAAGGAGAATCAGAATGGAGCCCTGTCTTTGTCATGGCCGACACACCCGATTTTCCGGACTGCAATCCTGTCTTGTACATTGATGCCCGGGAACGCCTGTGGCTCTTCTGGGTGGCGGTGATGGCCAACGAATGGGAAAACAGTCTGCTGAAATACCGACGTGCCGACAGCTACAATGCCGATGGCCCGCCCGAATGGAACTGGCAGGATGTCATTATCCTGAAACCTTCAGACAACTTTTCCGATGAATTGAAAGAAGCCTTCAAGATTGTCATCCCCGATGAAGGCATGTGGGGAGGCTATGCGCCGCCCTATGCCGAGATGCTGATTGAAGCGGGCAAAGACAAACTGAAACGGCAGTTGGGCTGGATGACCCGCAACCACCCTCTGACCCTGGATTCGGGGCGTATCCTTCTGCCGCTGTATAGCGACGGCTTCAATATTTCGATGGTGGCCTATTCCGATGATCTGGGCGAAAGCTGGCTGGCGGGAGCGCCCATTGTCGGCCTGGGTCCCATTCAACCCACTCTGATCAGAAAACAGGACGGCACTATCTTCGGCTTTTTCCGGGACAGCGGCGATGAGCCCCAACGCATCCAGCAGGCGGAATCCACTGATGACGGCATTCACTGGACCGTTACGGAAGATACGGATATCCCCAATCCGAGTTCAAGTATGGAATTGAAGGCCTTGTCTGACGGTTCCTGGATCCTCATCTTCAACGATACGGAAGAAGGGCGGCACCGGCTGGCTGTGGCGATTTCCAGAGATGAAGGGAAGACCTGGCCCTGGAAACGCCATCTCGATCAGAGAGATGACAGACGGGACGGCTCTTTCGGATACCCGTCCATCATACAGGCCCAAGACGGCACTATCCACGCCACCTATTCCTACAAGACAGAGGAAGGCGCGACGATCAAACATGCCGCCTTCGCCCCGGAATGGGTTACCGCGGCAAAAAGAAAAAGGGCGCGCTGAGCTGTCTTTTAAAAATTTGAGCTTTCCGGATCAGCAGGGAATATCCACCCGGAGGTGCATGCTTTTCAGACGGGTAAGCTGTAAAAGACCGTAGCGGGAAAGAGTGGCGCCCCGTCCCGTATCTTTCACGCCGCACCAGGGCAAGGCCGGATCAAGAAAATCACAACGGTTCATGTAAAAAGTACCCGTTTCAATTTTCTCGCCGATGCGTATGGCCCGGTCCATATCTGATGTCCAGATGGAAGCGGTCAGACCATAGGCGCTGTCGTTCATGCAACGGATCGCTTCTTCATCACTGCTCACAGCCTGGATGCCCACAACGGGTCCGAAGCTTTCCTCCTGCATGAGCGCACAATCCTGCGGGGCATCAGCCACGACGGCGGGAGCGACAAACCAGCCCTGTTCCGGGCGTGTGTAACTCTCGGGAGAAACAACCAGGCGTCCCCCGGCTGCAACGGCATCGGCCACCTGTCGCTTCAGCAGAGTCGCCACTCCTTTGCTTGCCAGAGGTCCCAGATTGGTTTCCGGTGCCATGGGATCGCCCAGGACATAGGACTGCATGCCGGCCGCATAGGCTTCCACGAAGCGTTCATAGATGGACTGATCCACATAGATTCTTTCTATACCGCAACAGGACTGACCCGCATTGTAAAAAGCACCGTCAATGCAATTGGCAACGGCATAATCGAAATCGGCATCGGCACAGACATAGGCCGGATCTTTACCGCCAAGCTCCAAGCCCACATCAATGAAACGGCCTGAAGCCGCCGCCATGACTTCATGGCCTCCTTTGACGGAGCCTGTAAAGGACACATGATTCACCTGCTCATGACGGATGAGCTGTGCGGTGACTTCATGACTGGCCACAACGTTCTGAACCAGGTTGAGGGGGACACCGGCTTCACGGAAGAGATCCTGAAACATCTGGCCGGCAAGAGGGGTGCGGCTGGAGTGTTTGACAATCACCGCATTACCGGCAAGAACAGCGGGCACAACCACATTCACGGCAATAAGCAGAGGATAGTTCCAGGCGGCGATATCCAACACCACACCCAGAGGCTCATGGCGGATATAGCGTTTGAATCCGGGCACATCAGGAAGCCACTCATCAGCCAATGTCTCTTCGGCCGTGCTCATCATATAGTCCATACGCCCCAGCATGCCCGACACTTCATTGAGTGACTGCTGCAGAGGTTTGCCCATCTGTCGGGTAAGATCCCGGGCAATATCCTCTTTTTTCTTTTGAACAGCCTCGCCAAAACGCTGGCAGCAGGCAATGCGTTCCTGCATGGTGCTGTCACGCCAGATGGAAAAGGCTTCCTGACTCCTTTGTACAACCAGATCAATTTCCTGAGGCTGCAGCAGGGGCAGCGAAAACTCTTCCTTTTCAGTAAATGGATTTACGACACGCAGCTGTTGATCAGACATCTTGAATCTCCTGTTGGGTTAAGGAAGAATGATTATACGAAAGCACGGGAAAAAATCCAAAACAATGACGGAAGGAGGACGAGGGACGAGGGGCGAGGCATATAAGAGACTTAAAGGGATCAATGGTCTCAGGGGAATCGGTCGGATCGGTCGGATCAGTCGGATCGGACGGATCTGCGAGGGGTTTTGGTTGGGGTCGGGGCATTACTGCAGGGTCAGTGGACCAAGTGGACAGAGTGGACTAACTGGGCACGGCATGCCGTGCCCCTACCTGAGCCACGTCCCCCCCTATCACCTGATACAACCCCGCCGTCTTTTCGGTTTTTTCGTGCTATTGTGGCTGAATGCTTTGACAGGCGGGCCGGGTCGCAAAAAAACCGGCATGACGGCGGGAATATGTCGTGAGGCATATAAAAGACTTAAAGGGATCAATGGTCTCAGGGGATTCGGTCGGATCGGTCGGATCAGTCGGATCGGACGGATCTGCGAGGGGTTTTGGTTGGGGTCGGGGCATTACTGCAGGGTCAGTGGACCAAGTGGACAGAGTGGACAAAGTGGACGTGTTAAGACCATAGATCTTTTTTATGCCACATTGTACTTTTTCCGTGTGTTCAGTGAATGACCTGGTTCAATTCGAAAAGTATCATTTGGTTGCGGCTGTGCTGCGCTGTGTTATTTGATCGTCTTTACACAGGCATAAAGACGTCTGGTATTTACCTGGGAACGCCAATTTCCACATTGGCAGGACACCCGGGAAAAGATCGAGACTCACGCAGGCTGCTGACGGGAGAACAAAGACTCAGGATTTATAAAGCCTTTATTTTTATGATAATCAAAAAGATTTGTTGCCGAATCATTGGTTACAAAATGTCAATGTCTCAGCTCGCTGTCAGCCAATGTGGAAATTGGCGTTCCCAGGAGTGAGTCCCAAGGTCTTATTTGTCCATGATCGTCAGGAGACACATTATCGAATCTGTGGCTGCATCACATGTTAAAATGACTCAGGTCGACAACAACACAAGCTTCTTCGAAAGAATGATGGAAGTTGACGCATAGTAACGCAGTAAACAGAGTCCATTTGGGATCAGAGGGTCTTCTGGTGTACTCTATTAGCCCCGGAGGAAAAGCAGTCCCGTCTCTTTTTCTCTCAGCGCCGGGCTTTTTCATGCAGCACCGGCGCCTTTCAGGTTCGCCCCGATAGTTCAGTGGATAGAACGAGCGCCTCCTAAGCGCTAGACACAGGTTCGATTCCTGTTCGGGGCGCCACCTTTTCTATTCTTCATCCTCATCCCTGAGTTCATCTTCGATATCGGTCTGCTCAACAAAGGCGGACTCATTGTCTTCACTGATTTCGTTGACTTCTTCAGGAGCGGATTCTGTGGCGACTTCCTCTTTTTTCTCGCCCAGAGCACGGGCCACAGCCGTGACGACAGCACCGGGTTGAGGCGTCATGACGGTGACCCCCATTGTATTGCGGCCGATGGTCCTGATTCCGGTTACACCCGTTCGCATGACTGTGCCATCCGTTCCGATACAAACCACGTCATCATCATCATCCACGGTAAGCATGGCAACCACATTTCCGTTGCGTTTGCCCGTTTTGATATCAATGGTACCCTGGCCGCCCCGATGCTGGAGTGGATATTCTCTGACTTCCGTCCGTTTTCCGAAACCGTTTTCCGTGATACTGAGCACGGTACGGTCGTCCTTGGCCAGAGACACGCCCACAACGAAATCACCGGCTTGCAGTCGCACACCGATCACTCCGGCGGCTGTACGGCCCATGGGGCGCACATCGCTTTCGGGGAAGCGGATGGCCTTGCCCTGGTTCGTGGCGATAAGGATATTATCGTCTCCGGAGCTGATGAGCGTATCAAGCAGCATATCATCCTTCTTCAAGGTGAGGGCGATGATACCCGCTACACGTACATTACTGAATTGAATGAGCGGTGTTTTTTTCACGATTCCCTTGCGTGTAACCATGAAAACATAGCGCCCCTCTTCTTTCAGATTGCGTACGGGGAGACAGGCTGTAACTGTTTCGTCCTGCCCCAGATTGAGGAGGTTCACAATGGCACGGCCCCGGGCTGTTCTTCCCGCACGGGGCAGTTCATGCACCTTGCGCCAATAGACCCTGCCGAGACTGGTGAAGAAGAGCATGTATTGATGGGCTGAGGCTATGAACAGATCGCGGACGAAGTCATCCTCTTTCGTCTCCATGCCGGCAATGCCTTTTCCGCCGCGACGCTGTTTTCTGTATGTGGCCACGGGAAGGCGTTTGATATAGCCTTCGTTGGAAACGGTAACAACCATATTTTCATCGGCAATGAGGTCTTCCACACGGAATTCACCCAGTTCACCGAGAATTTCGGTGCGTCGCTCGTCGCCATATTTCTCTTTGACTTCCAGCACTTCTTTGCGCACTTCGGCCAAAATCGTCTTTTCACTGGAAAGAATGAATCGCAGTCTTTCGATTTCCTGGATGAGATCACGGTACTCTTCTTCGAGTTCCGAACGTTCCAGCCCTGTCAGACGTCGCAAACGCATGGCAAGAATGGCGTTGGCCTGAACAACACTGAAAGCGAATCGTTCCATGAGCCGCTGTTGCGCCACTTCCGTATCACTGGATTCCCGGATGATTTTGATCACTTCATCAATGTGATCGATGGCTTTGAGGAGCCCTTCCACAATGTGTGCGCGGGCTTCGGCTTTGGCCAGCTCAAAACGGGTACGCCGTTCAATAATCTCCGCGCGGTGCTCCAGATAATAATACAGCAGTTCGCGAAGGTTCAGCACCCGTGGTGTATTGTTGACCAGTGCCAGCATGATGATGCTCGCCGTAGCCTGCAACTGCGTATGCTTGTAAAGCTGATTGAGCACCACCTCAGGCTCTTCCCCTCTTTTCACTTCGATCACCACGCGCATGCCGTCTTTGTCCGATTCATCCCGTAGATCGCTGATCCCTTCAATGGTTTTACTGTGTACCAGGGCGGCGATATTTTCAATGAGTCGAGTTTTGTTGACCTGATAGGGAATTTCCTGAATGATGATTTTTTCACGTGACCCGTCTTTGCGTGCTTCAATGGCAACCTTTGCACGGACAGTGACCTTGCCCCGGCCTGTTGTGTAAGCATTGTAAATCCCGCCGCGACCGCAGATGGTTCCGCCCGTGGGGAAATCGGGCCCCAGCACAAAACGCATGAGATCTTTGGGAGTCGCCTCCGGAAAATCAATGAGATGAACGAGGGCATCACAGACTTCAGTCAGATTGTGAGGCGGGCAGCTCGTTGCCATACCCACGGCAATACCGTAGGAACCATTCACCAGAAGATTGGGGATGGCTGAAGGAAGAACGGTGGGTTCCTGTTCACGGCCGTCATAGTTGCTCATCATGTCCACGGTCTGCTTGTCTATATCGGCAAGCATGAGCGAGGTGATGGCTTCCATGCGTGATTCCGTATAACGCATGGCCGCGGCACTGTCGCCGTCAATGGAACCGAAGTTACCCTGACCATCCACCAGCGGATAGCGCATGCTCCAGTCCTGAGCCATGCGGACGAGGGTATCATAGATGGATGAGTCGCCATGGGGGTGATATTTACCCATGGTATCACCGACGATGGCCGCTGATTTACGGAAGGGCCTGTTTTTCGAAAGGCCCAGATGGTGCATGGCGAAGAGGATACGGCGATGCACTGGCTTGAGTCCGTCCCTCACGTCGGGAAGGGCGCGGCTTACAATGACGCTCATGGAATAGTCCAGGAAAGAATTACGAAGTTCCTGTTCTATGGCTATAGGTTTGATTTTGTCGTATTGGTCCATGGAAGAGATACTCTTTTCATCATCCCGCCACCGGCATCATTACCGGCGGCTGTTTTCCGTTAAATATCCAGATTCTGCACTTCCGTCGCATGTTTTTCTATAAAGTCCTTGCGCGGCTCCACAAGGTCGCCCATGAGCATGCTGAACATATCATCGGCCAGGGCTTCATCATCGGCTGTCACTTCCAGAAGCACACGGTTCTGCGGATCCAGCGTGGTTTCCAGAAGCTGATCAGCATTCATCTCACCAAGCCCCTTGTATCGCTGTACCACCAGCCCCTTGCGTCCCGTCTCCAGAAGGAAATCACGCATTTCAAGGAGGTCCTCCGTTACAAAGAGAGGCTCCTCTGTTTTCCCGTCTGAAGCAAAGATCTGATAGGGGGCTGTGCCTATGGCTGTGAGCGCATCGTTACTCGCCAGGAGGGCGGAAAATTCATGGCTTTTGAAGACGGCCAGGTCAACCTGGTTTTTCTGACGGATAATACGCGTTTTTTTGGCGTGACCAAAGCCATGACCATTGCCCTGGCTGTTGTTGCCGTTGCCGTTGCCGTTACCGTTATGGCTCGTCTCATCGCCATTCCCATTGCCGTTTTCTTCCAGATCACCCTGAACTTCCGCTGTATTGATCACTTCTTTGTCGCCGAAGAGTTCCACCAGCTCTGCATAGCTGAGCGTATCGGGGGCGAGATATTTATCGCGGGGCAACAGAAGGCATTGCTTCAATTCTTCAGGTTCAACTCCGTAAAGGCGATTGACCCGGCTGAACATGCGTTCACGGTCCTGTGCGGCCCGGATGGATTTGCCCAGTGTTTTGAGATCAGCAGGCTTGCCTTTGGGACTGTCCACAGCCTCTACACGCACACTGTCCAGAGCCAGTTCGAAGATAAAATCCTGGAACTCATTTTCCGTATTGACATAACGGGCTTTTCGGCCTTTGCGTATCTGATATAAAGGCGGCTGGGCAATGTACAGATGGCCCCGGCGGATAAGCTCCGGCATATGACGAAAGAAAAAAGTCAGCAGCAGCGTACGGATATGCGCTCCGTCCACGTCCGCATCCGTCATGATGATGATTTTATGATAACGCAATTTGGCAATATCAAAATCATCCTGGCCGAAACCGGCGCCGATACAGGTGATGAGTGAACAGATCTCTTTGTTCCCCAGCATTTTGTCCTGGCGGGCACGCTCCACATTGAGCACCTTGCCCCGAAGAGGAAGGACGGCCTGGAAGCGTCGATCACGTCCTTGTTTCACGGAACCGCCCGCACTGTCACCTTCAACAATGAAGAGTTCACAGCGGGCCGGATCACGTTCGGAACAGTCGGCCAGTTTCGCAGCCTGGCCCAGACTGTCCAGCGCTCCTTTGCGCCGGGTCAGTTCCCGGGCTTTGCGCGCCGCTTCACGGGCTCGGGCCGCTTCAAGCGTCTTGTTGATGATTCTGTTGGCAACGGTGGGATTTTCTTCGAAATAGGTCTGCAAGCCTTCGTAAACGAGGGAACTGACAATACCCTGCACCTCGCTGTTGCCCAGTTTCATTTTGGTCTGCCCCTCAAACTGCGGGTTGTGCAGACGCACAGAAACGATGGCTGAGAGGCCTTCTCGGGTATCATCACCGGAAATGGAGCTGTTACCCTTGCGGAACATATTGTTTTTACGGGCATAATCATTGAGGCTTTTGGTCAGAGCCGCACGGAATCCGCTGAGGTGAGTCCCCCCTTCATAAGTGTTGATATTGTTGGCAAAACTGGAGATGGCCTCGCTGTATGCCGTGGTATATTGGAGGGACACTTCTATTTCCACTTCATCGCGGGCGAGTTCCATGTAAATGGGCGTGCGATGAAGCACTTCTTTGTTGCGGGTCAGGTATTTGACATATTCAATGATACCGCCTTTATACTGCATGACAACAGGCTCATCATCATTCCGTTCATCTTCAAATACAATTTTGACGCCTTTGTTCAGGAAGGCCAGTTCCCGCAGGCGTGTCAAGAGCGTTTCAGCGTTGTATTCCGATACTTCAAAAATATCAGAGTCAGGCAGGAAAGTCATTTTCGTGCCTGTAGCCCGCGAGCGTCCGCGAACTTCCAGTTTCCCCTTGGGAACCCCCCGTTCAAAGGCCATGAAATGGACTTTACCATCGCGGCGGACTTCCACTTCAAGCCAGCGGGACAGGGCATTGACGCAGGATACGCCCACGCCGTGCAATCCGCCGGAAACTTTATAGGAAGAATTATCAAATTTCCCGCCGGCATGCAAAACCGTGAGCACCACTTCCAGTGCGCTTTTCTTTTTGTACTTCGGGTTGGTATGAAAGCCAACAGGAATGCCACGGCCGTTATCTTCAACGCTGATGCTGTTGTCAATGTGAACTGTAACCGTTATCTGTGAACAATGACCGGCCAGAGCCTCGTCAATACTGTTGTCCACCACCTCATAAACCAGGTGGTGAAGGCCACGGTTGGACGTGTCGCCGACGTACATGGCGGGCCGTTTTCGAACCGCCTGGAGACCTTCCAGGACCTGGATAGAATCCGCCCCGTACTCGTTGTTTTTCATGGATCGTTACCTCTCTTGGATGTGCATTCGAACCCCGTCGAATACTTAGCCCCTATTATAGCAAAAAAAGGCTGAGCGTGCAAGAAAACCCCTATATTTTGTCCCTGAAAATTTGTTTTATACGCCATCTTGTGGCTTTTCAAAAATCAAGATTTTCGATTATTTAGACTTTCTGCAAGCGGTTTGACAAGGACCACTACCCTGTGTCTACAATAGCAGTCCCGACATCAAAGCAAGACAAAAGGAAGAATATGGGTACTGCACAATCCGACAAAATCCAACAGACCACGGCCATTGAGCGTGCTCTGGAAATACAGCGCGATGCCGCTTCAATCGGCTTTGACTGGCATGAAGTGACCGGTGCCCTCGATAAAGTGTTGGAAGAAGTCCGGGAACTCAAAGAGGCATTGGAAAAAAACAATAGAGAACAGTCTCTGGACGAGCTGGGCGACTTGTTTTTTTCCTTGCTCAATGTGGTGCGTTTCCTGGATGCGGACCCGCTTCTTTGCCTCGAAAGGACGAACGTCAAATTTCAACAACGCTTTGATCTGGTCAAAAAACTGGCTGCTGAAGAAGCCTGTGATTTGAAAAGTTGCTCAGATGACAGACTGGACGACTATTGGGAACGAGCCAAAAAGCTTGCCAGTCAATAACTTGCAAGTGGTCTTGACAAATGGATTTCTTTTCGTGCAAACTTGAATGTGGAGCCGGCTTCAGCAATGAGAAGCCAAACGGACACAGGATCGGAAAGCGGGCGATCCGGCTGCAACGATTTTCACTCTGCAAAAGGGCTGCCTGCGGCGCGAATAGCACATTTCACACCGACAATCAGTGCTTACAATGCGAATAACGAGCGATGAGCGCATGTAAATGCTGAGAGCAGGAATGGAACATAAGTTTTTTGATATGAAATTGCCGCGTGAATGGGCCTTGCCCGGCAAGCGGATAGAAGGGCGATCATGAACGGTACGACGCAGAATCCCTGGGAACAGATTCAACATAGTTTAGAGAGCGTATTGGACGAATACACCTACAAAAACTGGTTCGCTAAAACCGTTTTTGATTCCTTTGAGGACAATATCCTGCGGGTGCGCGTTCCCAATCTTTTTTTCGCCAACTGGATCAAAGAATATTATCACGATAAGGTAATGAGCACGGCCCGTGAACTTTTTCCTGAGTTAAGTGGTGTGAACTACATTGAGGGAATCGTGGATTCCCCCCGAAAGGCCGGGCCGATGCCTGTTCCCATTTCCGGCACCCCTCGTGCTCAGAGCCGTAAAACAGTGGTTCGCACCCGTCGTCCGGGAGCCAATTTCAATCCCCGATATACCTTTGAACGCTTTGTAATCGGTGCAGGAAACCGCTTTGCCCATGCGGCTGCGCGGGCTGTTCTGGATTCCCCCGGCCAGGCGTACAACCCTCTTTTTCTTTGCGGGGGAACCGGTCTGGGAAAAACCCATCTCATGCAGGCCATCGGTCAGGGCGTTTTACACACCAATCCTTCTTTGCGGGTTGTATTTATCTCTTCTGAACAATTTACAAACGAAATGATTCAGAGTATTGCCGATAAAAACACCCAGCGTTTTCGCGACAAATACCGTCGAGTGGACCTGCTGCTTATTGACGACATTCATTTTCTTTCGGGTAAGGAAGCGACTCAGGAAGAGTTTTTCCATACCTTCAATGCGCTGTACAATGACCACAAACAGATTGTGATCTCCAGCGACCGGCCTCCCAGAGACCTGGAGAGAATGGAAGAACGTCTCGTCTCCCGCTTCGAATCAGGGCTGATCACGGACATCCAGGCACCTGATCTGGAAACACGTATAGCCATTTTGCAGAACAAGGCCAAGCAGGACAAGTTCGATGTGCCCGATGATATCCTTCGTTTTATCGCCACTTATATCACCAGTAACATTCGGGAACTGGAAGGGGCGCTCCTCACCCTCTTTGCCTACAGCCGTCTGGCCGACAACAAAGTGACTCAGGATATGGCGGAAAGTGTCCTGCACAATCTGATAGATGAAGGGCGTGTGAAGCCTGTTACGCCCGAACAGGTGCAACGTGCCGTGGCGGAGCATTTTGATGTGCGCATATCCGATTTACGCGGACCCAGCCGGCAGCGTCAGGTGGCCTGGCCCCGGCAGCTGGCCATGTATCTTTGTAAAACCCTGATCCCCGGCATGTCCTTGAGCACAGTGGGCGAAAACTTCGGGGGCCGTGATCACACAACTGTTTTGTACGCCTGCAACCGGATAGAGAAAAGTGCCGCTGAGGACTCCGCTGTCCGACAGGAGCTGGATCAACTGACCAGACAACTTCGCTCCTGAGCAGGATCAGGAAAGGACCTGTTGTGAAAGTATTGAGCACGCAGGAAATGCGAGAGGCTGATCGCCGCTGTATTGAAGAGTTGGGAATGCCCGGCTGTGTGTTGATGAACAATGCGGGAACGGCGGCTTTTAAATATGTGAAGGACGGGCCTGTTGTCGTCGTTTGCGGAAAAGGCAACAACGGCGGAGATGGCTTTGTCATTGCCCGGCTGGCCTTGCTTGCAGGACTTCCCACCCGGGTACTGCTCCTCGCTTCTCCTGAAGATGTTCAGGGCGATGCGGCCGTTTTCATGAATTTGTATCTCAATCTGGGGGGCGAGATGGAATCGCTCACCGAAATCGATGCCGTTAAAGCCTCTTTACAGGCTATCGAACCCGTGGGCACCATTGTGGATGCCATGCTGGGTACAGGCACAAAGGGAGGCGCTCAGGGGCTTGTGCTGGCGGCTATCCGACACTGGCCGGAGATGTATACCCTGGCTGTGGATCTTCCGTCCGGGCTGGATGCAGACTCAGGCATCCCCATCGGCGTGTGCATCCGGGCTGATATGACCGTCACCTTCGCCTTCGCCAAACAGGGTTTTTTGAATCCTGCGGCACAGGCCTATCTGGGCACACTTGTGGTGGAAGATATCGGATTGCCGGAATGCTGTGCCATCCCGGAGGTTCTGGAGCGTCTCAGTATTGAGGAGTGCTGAGGCGGCTCATCGGGGTGCCGGTTCAAGAAATACGAATTCCTGACCGTCTGTATAGCCTGGATCTTCCACAATGAAATACGTGAAGGGATCATCCACCTCTGCGGTAAAGACAAAGTGCAGCATTGGGCCGAAGGCTGCAAAGGGGATGTAGTCCCTGTCAGTGGTCACAGTGATGTATTTCTCTCCCGGCCCCGCATCCTCCACATCCAGATTCCAACCGGCCAGAAGTGCGTCGCTTGTGAAATCCACCAAAGCCACACTGTAGTTGTAGTCGCTATGTACGAGAAACTGGAGTTGGTCAATACCCCAGGGCACGTAATGGGCCCGGAGAAATACAGTGGTATTCTGTCCCGGCGCTTCCGATTGCACGAGAAGCAGTTCACCTTTCATGCGGTCGCCCAGATACCGGGAGGGGATGAAGGCGTTGGGAGCTTTATAGCTGGCTGTGGCACCATCGAGGATGAGTGAAAAAGAAGGGATGACACTGTTTGTGTCTGCACGGGCACTGGCCCAACGGACGATATACTGCCCCTGAAGATCTTCCACGATTCTTTCGAAGGCTGCTTCCAGAGTATCGAGTGAATCGGCGGCGACAAAGCGTCCATTCGTGGCCCTGGCCAGAGTAATCAGCTTATCGGCATCCATGGTATCACCCAGGCATGCCACATAAATCTGCACATTCTTTTTCAAAGCCTTGTCACGGACAACCTCCATGGGCGGTACGCGTGTGAAGTCACGGCCATTACAGAAAAGAACAATATAACGATCATCTTTTTCTGTTCTTTCATCTTCCGGGAATTGCTCAATGGCCGCATCAAGAGCATCATAAATTGCCGCTCTGGACCTGAATCCCGTCAGGTAATGAGTACGGATGGCCTGGATCTGTTCGGTTGTAAAGGCTCTGTCAACGGTGAATGGCACAATTTCTCTGGAAGATTCTGTTTCTCTATAGAAGGCGCTGACGGAGACCAGCGCATCATCATTCAAACTGGGAAGGAGTACTTCCGTGGCCACACGTTCCATCTCTTCAAAAGCATCCGGGATTTCAGCCATATTCACACTGTAGTCCAGAACCAGTGACAGCCAGAGTTGGCGTGAGCGGCCGGAGCGCAATGAGAGTCCGGCCGATGTGTCCACAGGCTCCTGATTTTCAAAGGCTTTCACCTGGAAGTTGGTGGATTCTTCCGTCACAGCATGACCGTCCTCATCACGCAGGGAAAAGGCAAATTCAATCAGCGAGGGTTTCTCATAAGTGACTTTGGGATTGGTGATGTTCAATGGTGTCAAGGTTGGCGACACACTCCCCTGCACGACAGAGACTTTCAAAGTTACCTTTTTGACTCCCGAAGCACGGAGCGTAATTTCTCCTGAATGCTTGCCTTTGGAGTCGATAAGCCTGCGATCAATACGGACTTCTATACGTTCTCTCTGAAGCCCCGTTTCTGTGGGCGGTTTGCAGGGGATGGTCTGAGGCGCCACTTTAATCCAGTTTTTACTGGTGGTTATATTCACCGTGATCGTACCCAGATCGGCATTATTATTGGCCACATCAAAGTACATGGGGCTTTCATCGAGAGAGAAATCAAGAGCAGGACGGCTGACCCAGATAGCGTCTACGGAACAACCTGAAAAGACCGCAGCCAGAGAAAGAAGGAGAAGGCATTGTATACTGTATTTGAAGTACTTCATTATCTTGAACTCCTTGATCAGAGCGGTGGGAAAGCTGCCAGATCGGGCAAAGCCCCCGCTTCATTGAAGATCTGTTGACTGTACACCTGTATGGCTCTGTATACTATACCATAGAATAATGAGAGCTGTTACAGAATTATTCGCTCCAGCCACTCTTTTCAAAGGCTGTTATTTCTGTTGGAACAGCTCTGTATTTATCTTCTGATCTCCCTTTATTCTCTGGACTGTAGAAAGCTCTGTTGGTTTCGTGAGTCTCGTTCGTTTTGACAATGTGAATAAAAGTTTTGGTGGTGATCCCCTTCTGATGGATGTCAATCTCCGTGTGGAGGAGGGAGAACGCATCGCCCTTATCGGCCGGAATGGTACGGGGAAAAGTACGCTCTTCCGTTTGATCACGGGCGAGTCCGATTGTGACGGAGGCGCCATAGAACGTATGCGCCGCGCCCGGATTGTCTATCTGTCCCAGATCCCTGAAACAGCACCGGACAATACGGTTCTGGATGTGGCTCTGGGCGGCTTTGAAGATCTTATCCACGAAGAAGCGGCCCTGCGTGAGATGGAAAGGCGACTTCACAGCGAGGAAGCGGCTCTTCTGGAGGAATATGGAGAAAGACAGCAGGCCTTTTCCCTGGCTGGCGGCTACGAGTTCCGTACCCGGGCCAGGCAGATTTTATGCGGACTGGGTTTTCTTCCCGAAGATTTTGACAAGCCTTTTTCCGCTTTGAGCGGCGGATGGCGGGCCCGGCTCATGCTTTCGCTGGCGCTGCTGCGTGAGGCGGATTTGCTTCTCCTGGACGAACCGGAAAACCATCTGGACATGCAGGCCCGGGAATGGCTGGAAGATCATCTGGCAAATCGTCCGGAGGCCATGATTCTCATCTCTCATGACCGACGCATGGTCAATGCTCTGGCACACAGGATTATGGAAATTGAAGGGGGCGCACTCACCACCTTTACAGGCAATTATGATTCCTGGCTCAAAGAAAAGAATCTGCGCCGTGAACAGCAGCAGAAAGCCTTTGAACGCCAGGAAGCACACATTCAAAAAGAGCAGGCCTGGATCGATCGCTTCCGTGCCAAAAATACGAAAGCACGGCAGGCCCAGCACAAACTGAAACGACTGGAAAAGCTGGAGCGTGTGGAAGCGCCTCCCGCCGATCTGGCCACAGCACTCTTTCAGCTGGAAAAAGCCGAAAGAAGCGGCGATATGGTACTCGATGCACGTGCCCTGACCATGGCTTATGGAAACAACCATTTGTATACAGACCTGTCTTTTTCACTCTACAGGGGCGATCGGCTCGGGATCATCGGGCCCAATGGCTCAGGGAAAACAACGCTGCTCCGTCATCTGGGCGGAAAACATGCGGGACTGAGCGGCGAAGTGTGGACAGGCCACAATGTCTCCGCAGCCTTTTACGATCAGCATCAGGAAAGTCTGGCACCGGACTTGGATGTACTCACTCTGATGCAACAAGCAAAGCCGGAATGGTCACAACAGCAATGCCGGAGCTACCTCGGACGTTTTTTATTCTCTGCTGATGAAGTCTTCAAGCCTGCGGCAATCCTGAGCGGAGGGGAACGAAGCCGGCTGGCTCTGGCGAAACTGATCGCTTCCGGTTCCAACCTGCTTCTGCTGGACGAGCCCACCAACCACCTGGATATCGCTTCAAGAGAAGCTCTGGAAAACGGGCTGGCGGAATATACCGGCACCCTCGTCGTCGTCAGCCATGACCGCACCTTGATCGACCGTTTGACCAGTCGCCTTCTCATAGTGAAAGAGGGCCGTGTCCGTTCCTTTTACGGAAACTTTTCGCAGTGGCGCGAAAAAGAGCGGGAGCTGGAA
Organism: Candidatus Hydrogenedens sp.; assembly: GCA_012522755.1. Taxonomy (GTDB): domain Bacteria; phylum Hydrogenedentota; class Hydrogenedentia; order Hydrogenedentales; family CAITNO01; genus JAAYJV01. The sequence continues at coordinate 76,379 of JAAYJV010000175.1, read as the reverse complement.
AGTGCTACTCAGAAAAAAGTCGATCCGGAAGAAGATGAAAGGCGCCGGAAAAATCTGCTGGAGCGTGAACAGAAAAAAGCCCTGGAACGGGAACAGCGCAGGGAACAGCGAGCTCTTCAAAAAATAGAAGATGATATAGCACAACTCGAAAATCAGATAGAGGAATTTCACGGCCATTTCGCAGCCTTGGATCCAGCCGATTATGAAGCCGCCCAAAAACTCCAGAGCGAATATAACGCAATGAAGAAAAAACTGGAAGAGCTCTATGAAGAATGGGAAGCACTGGCTGCACAATGAACTTGAGGGGCCTGGCATGCCGCATCTGCAAAAATAAAATGCAAACCCGAAAACCAGCGTATTCTTTCGCTATTTTCCGTGGCATTTAAATGGACACACGCCCTTGTGCTGTGGTATAGTAAGCGAAGTCAAGGATTCTGGAAAGAGAAAACACTTGACAAAAAAGTTCGTTTATGGTATTAATACGGTATCGATTCTTGTTTGGAGTTAGTGGTCATGGAGATCTGTCAGGTATGTCAGGTCCCATGAAAGCGGGTTTGCCAGGGCAGATCCATTACGAGGATACTCAGGAGCAGCCGATATGAAACACACGAAGCCGGTTACCCGTAAACCGGAACTCTCACAGATATCCAACTTTGAAGTGTTCAAGGATTTCCTGGTGAGATCTCTGGATCAATTGATAGAATTCGTCTTTATTCTGACCCGTTAATGCAGGAGTTACTGGTAATGCATAAACTCACTCATATAGTTCCTTTGACAACGACGCCGGAGCAGGCTCAGATCAGCAACTTTCAAGTCAAACTGGAATTCACCAGTACGGTTATTGATCGCCTGTTGCTGGTTGACCGTCAGGCTGCTTGGAAAATCGTACCCGGCGAAGGTACCGACACGGATACCGACCTCACCGGCACATCAATAACAGATGTGACACTGCTTTAATTCATTGGTGTTCATTCGTTCCTTTCTTTGTCCCTTTCCCGGCGCATGCACCTTTTCCTTTCGGGTGCATGCGTCCATTTATTTCAGGGGCTGCAATACTTCTTACGATGAGGACAATCAGCGATTTCAAAGGTGACCGCATGCCCGTCATTCCGGCCACCTCTCCGCCTTTATTTTCGAAAGGAGGCCCCTATGAAGGCTCTTCATTCCATTCACGCTTTTCTTTTTGATATGGACGGCACCATTTACCTGGGTCCGGATCCCATCGAGGGCTCAGCCGGCTTCATTGCCTATCTGCAGAAAAACGAGATCCCTTTCCTTTTTCTGACGAACAATCCCACAGCTGATAAAAGCCGCTATTGCACAAAACTTGCGTCCATGGATATTCATGTGCCCGAGGAACAGATCCTCACAGCAGGTGCGGCTACGGCCGTTTATCTCATGAACGAAACGCCGTACAGGCGTGTATTCACTCTGGGTGTTCCCTCCTTTGAGGAAGAGTTGCAGGCGGCTGGGCTGATCCTGGATGATGAGAACCCTGATGCCGTCGTCCTGTCCTTTGACAAAACACTGAGCTATGAGAAGCTGGAACGGGCGGCCCTCTTTCTGCAAAAAGATCTGCCCTATATCGCCACAAATCCCGATCGGGTTTGTCCGACGGAATACGGGCCCATTCCGGATTGTGGCGCCATGGCCGCCCTGCTGGAATCCGCCACGGGCCGCTCTCCGAAATACATAGGCAAACCGGAAACAGCCTTTGCCGAGATGGCCTTGAAACGATTGGGTACCCGAAAAGAATCCACGGCCATGGTGGGCGACCGGCTTTATACAGATCTTGAAATGGCGCGGCTGGCCGGCATGCCGGGCATTCTCGTCCTCTCCGGAGAAAGTACGGCTGAAGATGCGGCCCGGGCTGAACATGCTCCGGACTTTGTCTTTGACAGTGTCCGGGAATTGCACAGCGCTTTTGAGGCGGCCCGAAAAGGCTAAGCTCTTCCTCTTTCCGGAATGCCGATGAGATCCCGGATCACTTCACCGGCCAGGATGAGCCCTGCTGTGGAAGGCACGAAAGAAATGCTTGCAGGAGTCCGTTTTTCAGGGTTCTCGCCCTCTTCTTCCCCCACTTGCGTCCCGACTGACTGGAGAGGTTTTTCCTCGGAGTACACTACCTTCAAGACTGGAACTCCCCTTTTCTTCAATTCACGGCGGAGCACTCTCGCCAGGGGGCATTGGCGTGTCTGAAAAATATCGCTCACCACAAAAGCCGTGGGATCCAGTTTGTTCCCGGCGCCCATGCTGCTGATCAAAGGGATCCTGCGCTCGTGACAATAACAGGCCAGGGCAATCTTGACAGTCATGGTATCCAGGGCATCAATGATGTAATCGAAAGGATCTGACAGGAGCTCCTCCAGCTCTTCCCCCGTGATCCGGCACTTCAGGGTTTTCACCTGTATTTCCGGATCAATCTCCTGTACCCGGCGTGCCATGACTTCCACCTTCGCCTCCCCCACTGTCCGGGTCGTTGCATGGATCTGACGGTTGATATTGCTCACAGCGATATCTTCCCCATCGACAAGATACAAGCGGCCTATCCCCGCACGGGCCAGCGCCTCCACGGCATAACAGCCCACGCCGCCAATGCCGAGAACAGCCACCGCACTGTTGCGCAGGCACTGAAGGGCCGGAGTGCCGATAAGCGATTCTGTTCTTGAGTGAGCATGTTCTTCCATGATGCTTTTTCCTTCCGAAGTTGCTATTGTACCACGATCTCAAGCTGCTGTCACGGCTGTGCTCCTCTCCGCATCCGGGAATAGGGAAGGCCTTTCTTCAGTTAGTTTCAACAGGATCTCCCGTAGCGGAAAGAGGGCTGACTGCGATGGCGAGCCCTTGTACGAGGCTCCGGATTTTTGTGCTGTTTTCATCCCGCAACTGCGGTGACCTACAATATACTTCTGTGGATTCAGCTCTCACTTCAACTTTGAAAGAAATGATATGGACACTTCCAAGCGTGATCGTCTCTGGGAACAAATCAGAGAAGAGACAGCGGAAGGCGCCTGGCGCGAACCGATGCTGTCCAGTTTTCTGTATTCCAGTATTTTAAACCATAAGACTTTCGAAGCGGCTCTGGGCTTTCAACTGGCCAGCAAGCTGGAGAGCGTGACCCTGCCCGCCATGACCCTGCGCGATCTCATTGAAGAAGCCTATGACACGGAAGCGCGTCTGGCTGAGTATGCCCGAGCCGATCTGCTGGCTGTTCACGAACGGGATCCCGCCTGCCGCAAATATGCCCAGCCTCTCCTCTACTTCAAAGGCTATCTCTCTATTCAGGCGCAGCGTGTGGCGAATCATTATTGGCATCAGGACCGCATGCACCTCGCTCTCTTTTTACAGAGCCGCATCTCCGATGTTTTCGGTGTGGACATTCATCCGGCCGCAAGCCTGGGCAAAGGTTTCTTTATCGATCATGCCACGGGCGTTGTCATCGGTGAAACTGCTGTCGTGGAAGAGAATGTGTCCATGCTCCACGGAGTGACTCTTGGTGGCACGGGTAAGGAACGGGGCGACCGTCACCCGAAGATCCGCAAAGGCGTACTCATCTCCACGGGCGCGCGTATTCTGGGGAATATTGAGGTTGGTGAAGGTGCGAAAGTTGCCGCCTGTGCCGTTGTACTGGAAGACGTTCCGCCCCACACCACCGTGGCCGGGATCCCGGCCAGGCCTGTAGGCGCAACGGCCCACGCACAACCCTCTCTGGAAATGGACCACAAATTCCGCAGGGAAAAGAACGGCGAATAAAAAGAACCTGCAACACTGAAGACAACCGGGATCTTATGAAGTCTCGTGGCGGTGCACAGCCGCTTCCCAGCGATTATCCACCCATTGCTGCAATTCATCCAGCGCTTCTTCGGAGCTGCGGCTGAAGCGACCCTGGGTACGGATGAACTCACGCACGGGTTTGCGTTTTCCGGCTTTGGCCATGCTCAGACTGCGGCCCGTAAGACGATAGACGCCCTCCACAGTTTCCGCGAGAATGAAGGTTCCTGTTTCCACAGCGAGCTTCGCCATGGCCACCGTATCTTTGGCTTCATAATGCCATCCGGCGGGACAGGGAGCGCTGAGGTGCATGTAACGGGTGCCGCGGATGTCCCTGGCCTTCTGCACTTTGTCATAGAGATCGGTGGGATATCCCGGGCTGGCCGTGGCGATATAGGGAATACCGTGGGCTTCCAGAATGGCCGGCATATCTTTGGGAGGTTGAATTTTGCCCAGTGTCGGCGTGGTGGAAGTACGCGCGGCCAGAGGGGTCATGCCGCTTCTCTGGGTGCCCGTATTCATGTAGGCTTCATTGTCGTAGCAGATGAAGAGAATATTCGCTCCCCGTTCCGCCGCACCGCTCAATGCCTGAATACCGATATCCGCCGTACCGCCATCACCGGCCATGGCAACAACAGTCATGTCGGTTTTTCCCTGACGTTCCAGCGAAGCGGCGAGCCCGGAGGCACAGGCTGCTGTTCCGGGGAAGACGCTGTTGATAATGGGTACCGTCACGGAAGAGCTGGGATACATGCCGCAAAGGACGGTGAAACAACTGGCCGGCACAACAAAGGCGGCTTTGCCGTCCAGTGCTTTGGTCACATGTCTGAATATGATGCCGATGCTGCATCCTGCACAGGCACGGTTACCGGGAAGCATGAATTCCTGTTCAGGTAAACTTAAAATATTTGTAGCCATTGTATTTTCCAATCCTGGGCACAGTGCCTAGAGTTGCAGGTTCAGCCATTGCGCTTCTTTGGGCCCTTTGTCCTCATTGAGCCAATCCAGACTGCTCTGGGCGGCATCAGCCAGTTCCCGGGCCTTGATGTCACGTCCGCCCAGACCGGCAATATAGCTGTGCATCTGAGGGCGTTTTTCAGAAGCGAATAACGCCGCCTGTGTATCGATGAAAATGGGACCGCCATATCCATAGCTGAGGCTCTTGTCAAAGACGGTGACGAGCCGTGCATTTTTCAGCTGAGCGACCACCTTTTCCACCGGGAAGGGTCTGTAGGAACGCAGGCCGAGCACACCGGCTGCAACGCCCTTTTCCCGAAGAAAATCAGCCGCTACAGTAGCCTCACTGGCCAGACTGCCCGCAGCCATAAGCACCACTTCCGCATCCTCCAGAAGATAGGACCGGGTGGTGCCGCCTGTACGCCGTCCGAACTGACTTGCAAATTCCTCATCAATCCTGTCGATGGCTGTGAGGGCATCCACATGGGCCCGTTGCATCATGGAGCGGAATTCCATATAGCCATGGCACAGGGTTCCTTCAACATTGCCCCGCGGATTGGCAAGCGTCACCGGGTTGATATTGCGCGGATCAGCCAGATCCACAATGGTCGACGACTGGAATGGTGGCAGAAAAGCGTCCACCTCTTCCTGAGTTGGAATCTCCACAGGCATGACCGTGTGGGAGAGGATAAAACCGTCATAGCAGACCATGACCGGCAGATGCACTTCTTCAGCCAGACGGAAGGCCTGCAGGAAGGTATCAAAAATTTCCTGATTGTCACGGCAATACAGCTGGATCCAGCCCTGATCTCGCTGGGACATGGCATCCTGCTGATCGTTGAGAACATTCCAGGGAGCGGACATGGCACGGTTGGCACAGCCCATGACAATGGGAAGGCGTGAACCGGCGGCCCAGGAGAGCTGTTCGCACATATAGGCGAGCCCGTTTGCGCTGCTGGCCGTAAAGACACGGGAACCGCCGATGGATGCGCCGATGCAAACGCCCATGGCGCTGTGTTCGCTTTCCACGGTGATGAATTCAGCATTGAGCAAACCCGTTTCCACGTAGCTCGCCAGCGCTTCCACAACCTGTGACTGGGGAGTGATGGGATAAGCCGCAACAACCTGCACACGGGCCAATCGGGCCGCTTCAGCCGCCGCCTTGTTTCCCGTAATAACCGATACAGCAGAAGGATTAGACGTCACAACCGGTTTCCTCCACGTTCAGCGCGGGCTGCCCTTCGTTTTCGGGAACCATGGTGATGGCCTGGCTCGGGCATACTTCCATGCAGATGCCGCAGCCCTTGCAATATTCCAGATCAATCTCCGGAGGGGCCGTGCGGGTAATGACGTTATCAGGACAGAAGACCCAGCAGAGCATGCAGACAATACTGTCTTTCTTTGCGGCGATGCATTTTGCCGGATCCAGCACAGGCTTCATGCTGCGCCAGTCGCCCGTACGACCGCCCTCGCCGGCACAGGGCCAGGACATGGCCGTCTGTTGTTCACAATGTCGTGTCTCAACCATTATCAAGACTCCTTTTAGGAATTATTTCTTACCCTCAGAACAAAAAAGGCACACAGTCTGTTCATAGGCTTTGCAGGCCGCCTCAAAATTACGGCTCACGGCCGCCTTGGAAAAAGCGCCCGCCATGGCCGTCTCGATATGATCCAGACCGATGATGCCCGTGGCTTTGGCAATAGCGCCCAGCATGGCCGTATTCACCATGGGCGCACCGGAAATCATGAGGCCCACTTCTTTGGCGATGGTATTGGCATCGGTCACGGCAATGCGATAGTCGACGCCTGTGTCCAGAGAAGCGGGATCCACAGCGCTGTTGACCAGAAGAAAACCATCGGGAACCAGGCCGTGCACTGTGGCCGGTGAATTCATGAGGCTGTCATCCAGAACAATGACGATATCCGGGAATTCCACTTGCGAAAAAAAGCGAAGAGCTTCACGGGAAAGGCGAGTCGATGCCGTTATGGGCGCGCCGCGGCGTTCCGCACCGAAGGTGGGCATGGACATCACCCCTTTGAAACCGGCACGATAAGCGGCATCGGCAAGCATGTTGGCGGAGGTGACCGCCCCCTGCCCGCCCCGGCCGTGCCAGCGGATTTCGATCATACTGTCAGTCATTTCAGCCTCTCATCCTGCGGGCACCAGACACCCGGTTATCCTGTCAGCTCACTGCCTGAAAACAAAGTCTCTTTCAGAAAAATGATAGAGGAAAAAGGCGGGTTCAGACAGGTGAACACCTCTGATAAGAAAGGTTATGCTCTTGTATCGAAGGACTCGAAAAGAGCTCAAATACTGATGAATTATACCATATGGGGGAAGTACTATACCAAGTAACAGCGAGGAGTGAGGGGCGAGGAGTGAGGGTTGGGATCTGGGCCGCATGCTGGATCAGGGAAAGTGGACAGAGTGGACTAACTGGGCACGGCATGCCGTGCCCCTACCTGAATCACGTTACATCCTATCACCTAATACCCCGCCGTCATCCCGGTTTTTTCGCACTGACGCCTCTATACAAAATGATTACCCCGACAATGCGAAAAAGACCGGGATCCAGAATACAGCCCGGACGAATGGCCATAAAAGAAAAAAGACAAAGAAAACACCCGGAGGAAATCGGTCGGATCGGACGGATTTGCGAGGGAAGAGGAGTGAGGGAAGACGGTGTGCAAAGATGATTACAGGGCCAGTCTTTCGCAAATGCGCTCAAAGCACCACAGCGGTGTTTTCACTTTGCCCATGGTCGGTGGCTCCCCTTTTACAGAACCATGGCAATCACTGCCGCCGCTGACGAGAAGCTTGCGTTCCTCAGCCAGCTTCAAAAACCGTTCGCGCATATCCTGTGAATGGCTCGTATGCCAGACTTCAATTCCATCAAAAGGCAATGCCAGAATCTTGTCCAGGCGTTTTTTGAGCGTTTTTCCGAGTCCCGGGTGGGCGAGAAAGGCAAGCCCCCGCGCCTCATGAATCACTTGGATCACCTCGCAGGCTTCCGGCAGCCGCTTGGGGACAAAGGCGGGACGGCCCCGGTTGAGATAACGGTCAAATCCGGCCTGCACCGTGGAAACCTGTCCCATCTGATGGAGTAACAGGGCAACATGCATGCGCCCTGTCATGGCTGTGGCTGATTCCGAGTCCGACAAAGCCTCCCGAACAGGAATGCCCACGGCCTCCAGACGCTCCAGCATGGAGGCGATACGATCCCGTCGCATCCGGCCAAGAGAATGGAGCAGTCTTTGCAATACGGGCGAGCCACTGTCAATGCCATAGGCCAGAATGTGCATCTCCCGGCCTTCAAAAGAAGCGCTGATCTCCGTACCTGCGAGGAAGGGTATACCCAGTTCCTCAGCGGCTGTACGGGCTTCATCCAGGCCGTCAACCGTATCATGATCGGTCAGAGCCAGAGCGGCTATATCCAGTCGGGCGGCACGCTCCACCACTCTTCGCGGGCTGTCGGCCCCATCAGAGCATGTGGAATGGAGATGAAGATCAGCATAGGCCATGGATAAGTCCGTATTTCCTCCGAAGATCAGGCGTTGTCTTTTTCTTCATCTTTTTCCTGTCTGTTTTCAATAACTCGGTTGAGGACGCCATTGACAAAGCGTGCGGAATGGTCATCACCATAGAGATCGGCCAGGCGCATGGCTTCCGAGAGCACCACCCGGGTGGGCACATCTTCGTTATAAAACAATTCGGAGCATGCCAGCCGGAGAACAGCCCATTCCATGAGGCCCACCCGTTCCGGCGCCCAGTTGTCGAGAGCGGCCACAACGGCTTCATCCAGGTCTTCGAGATGTTCCATGACGCCACGGACGTACTTTTTCACATAGCCTTTTTCATCTTCAAGCACTGGTTCTTCACTGGATGATGCTTCCTGCTCTTCTTCATCGGCACTCATGGCTGAGGGGTTCATATCCCAGAACTCTTCCAGAGCCTCCGCCCAGTCCGTGTCCAGATGAGGGATGCCGAAAAGAAATTGTACAGCCAGTTGCCGGGCGCATTGCTGTGGTTTGAATCGAAGCACTTCAGAGTTGCCCCAGAAGATTGATCATTTCCAGTGCGCCGACAGCAGCATCGGCTCCCTTGTTGCCAGCCTTCGTTCCGGCTCTTTCAATGGCCTGTTCAATATTCTCTGTCGTGAGGATGCCGAAGAGGACGGGCACACCTGTATCGAGCATGGCATGGCCGATACCTTTGGCGGCTTCATTGGCCACATAATCGAAATGGGGCGTTGCGCCACGGATGATGCATCCCAGCGCAATAACGGCATCATACTTGCCGGACTGGGCCATTTTTTTGGCGACAAGAGGCACCTCAAAGGCACCGGGCACCCAGGCGGCTGTAATATCGGCATCGTTCACGCCATGACGGACGAGGGCATCCATGGCACCGCCCAGCAGTTTGGTCGAAATGAATTCGTTGAATCGACCTACAACAATACCGATCTTCTTGCCCTGACCGGAATAATCACCTTGCAGAATGGTTGCCATCATCAAAACTCCTTTGTGTTACATTTCCAGAAAATGACCCATTTTCTCTTTTTTGGTTTCAAGATAGTGTCGGTTCAATTCACCGGGAGCTATTTCAAGAGGGACACGGCCCGAAACGGTGAGTCCGTATGCTTCGAGGCCGGTCCGTTTCACCGGGTTGTTTGTAATAAGACGCATGCTCGTAATACCCAGATCGTGGAGAATCTGTGCGCCCAGACCATACTCACGGGGATCAGCTTCAAAACCCAGATGCAGATTCGCCTCCACCGTGTCCAGGCCCTGCTCCTGCAGTTCATAGGCTTTGAGTTTGTTGATGAGCCCTATGCCCCGCCCTTCCTGGCGCATATAGACGAGCACACCGCAGCCGGCCTCATCAATGAGACGCATGGCTTCGTGAAGCTGACTGCCGCAATCGCAGCGTCGTGAAGCGAAGACATCACCGGTGAAGCATTCGGAATGGACACGGACGAGCACATCTTCCTTGTCTTTGACCTCACCTTTCACAAGCGCCAGGTGCTGATAGTTGTCAATATCATTTTCATAGGCAATGAGAGAAAACTCGCCGTATTCCGTAGGCATTTGCACCTGGGCCATACGCCGGACCAGCTTTTCATTCTGACGACGGTAACGGATGATATCGGCTGTGGAACAGATCTTCAAGTCATGTTCTTCCGCGAAAATTTCCAGATCGGGCATACGCGCCATGGTCCCGTCATCTTTCATGATCTCGCAAATGACCGATGCCTTGCGCAAGCCGGCCAGCCGCATGAGATCGATGGAACCTTCGGTCTGACCGGCACGAACCAGCACACCACCGGGACGGGCACGGAGAGGGAAGACATGACCCGGACGCACGAGATCTTCGCAGGTCGATTCGGGATCGGCGGCCACGGAAATGGAACGGGCCCGGTCATGAGCGCTGATACCCGTGGTGATTCCTTCCCGGGCTTCAAAAGAAACGTGGAATGCCGTTCCCAGTTTGGTCGTATTCTCCATGACCATGGGCGGCAGATCCAGACGCCGCAGATCGGCATCTTCCATGGGCATGCAGATAAGCCCCTTGCCGTGGGTAGCCATGAAATTCACAATCTCCGGCGTAGTCAATTCAGCCGCCGCAACCAGATCCCCCTCATTCTCGCGATCTTCATCATCAACGAGAATGATCATCCTTCCTTTTTTCAGTTCTTCCAGTATTTCAGGGATGGGAGTCAGCATATCTATCCTTACAGAAAACCATTACGCGCCAGCAGATCGGTGGTAACACCTGATGTGGCGTCGTTCTTCATAAAATGGCGTACGTGCTTTCCGATCACGTCCGCTTCCATATTGACCTGATCACCCGATTTCCGCAGAGACAGGGTGGTATGTTCAATCGTTACGGGAATGATGGCAACGCTGAAAGTGTCTTTTTCCAGATTCGCCACCGTCAGACTGATGCCGTCAATGGCTATGGACCCTTTGGGCACCAGATAGCGGGACACCTCTTCCGGCGCCTGAAAAGTCCAGAGTGTGAATTCGCCCTGGGGCCGGACGGAAACAACACGGCCCACGCCATCCACATGGCCCAGCACAAAATGACCGCCGAAACGTCCATCAGCACGCATGGCCCGTTCAAGATTCACCGCATGGCCCGGCCTCAATGCGCCCAGTGTTGTCCGTGCATAGCTTTCCGGAGAAACCTGCACGACGAAACCTTCCCGGGTCAAAGCGGCAACAGTGAGGCAGGCACCGTTGACGGATACGCTGTCGCCGTCTTTCAAGTCGTCGAGCAGCTTTTTCGAAAGGATGGCCAGATCGGCTCCGCTCCGTCGGGATACGACTCCCACATCTTCAATCAATCCGGTAAACATAGGCTACGCTCCTCTTTCTTCGCCGGAAGAAAAAGATCCGTTCTGATCCACATAAGCCTCAAGACAGAGATCAGAGCCGAAAGAACGGCACTGCAGATCGCACATCTGGAGAGCACGGCTCATATGGTCAACGCCGATACCTTCAACAGGGGTAACAGCATCACGGCCCCCGATTATTTTCGGGGCTACAAAAAAGCAGAGTTTGTCCACTATTCGATCGAAAAAAGCGGAGGACAGCGTCTCACCGCCCCCTTCTATAAGGACGGAGGTGACACCTTCTTCACCGAGTCGCTTCATAAGAACCTGCAGATCCACTCCTCCGGCATTCTCAGGAAGTGCCATGACCCGATCGGCGAAAGGCCAGGACAGGGTTTCATTGCCCACCACCCATACGGGAGCCTGAGTGCGATCGGGAAAAACTTCGTCATTTCCGGCCAGAATCCCTTCAGCATCCAGAACAATACGGATGGGATTTCGGCCTTCAACCCCTTCAAGACGTGTGGTCAATTGCGGCTTGTCACAAAGCACCGTTCGGCTGCCCACCATAATGGCATCATGGGCATGACGGAGCGCATGGGTTGCCTGACGCGCTTCCACACCGGTGATCCAACGGGAATGCCCGGAATAGGTGGCTATTTTTCCGTCGAGACTCATGGCGCATTTGGCCGTTACCCAGGGAAGACGGGTGGTCACATATTTCACGAATATCTCGTTGAGGCGGGCCGCTTCTTTTTCCAGAAGACCTGTCTCCACGGGGATACCGGCCTGCTTTAATTTTTCGATCCCGCCACCGGCTACACGGGGATTGGGATCTTTCATGGCAACAACCACACGCTTCGGAGGGTTCCGGAGAAAAAGATCAACACAGGGAGCAGTCCGACCTGTGTGAGCACAAGGTTCCAGAGTCACATAAACCACGGAATCGCGCAGCACCTCGGGAGTGCATTGAGCACAGGCCATGGCTTCAGCATGGGCTGCACCGGCACGCTCGTGCCAGCCTTCTGCGACCACCACACCATGATGGACAATGACGCAGCCCACCATGGGATTGGGATTGACCCAGCCCCGGCCACGCTCGGCCAGAGCCAGGGCGCGCTGCATAAATTCCTGATCAGCAAACATAAAAATACCCCGACAGGATTGGTTTCATTCCTTCGGGGCATTCGTGAGTTTTTGATTGAAGGTTTTTCGCAATCCGGCTGCGGAAAATTTCTTTTCCTGCAACCAGACCCATCAGCTTCTTTCATCCGGACTCTACCGTCGGCCCCGGAATTTCACCGGAGTCAGCGTTTACACGCTCGCGGGCTTTCACCGCCGGTCGGGAATTGCACCCTGCCCCGAAGGCTGACATTACTGATGGTTATTGTAAGGTTTTGACCCGGCACATGTCAAATCAAAGGGAAAGTTTTCAATGCGTAGCCACAACCAAATGATACTTTTCGAATTGAACCAGGTCATTCACTGAACACACGGAAAAAGTACAATGCGGCATAAAAAAGATCTATGGTCTTAACACTTCCACTCTGTCCACCGATCCTGAATCAATACCCGGAACCAAGCTGAGCCCCTCGCACATCCGACAGATCCGACCGATCCGACTGATCCGACCGATTCCCCTGAGATAACTGATGCCTTTGAGTCTCTTATATGCCTCAAGAGACCACCCCTGCGGCCGTCATGCCGCTTTTTGCGTTGCTGTTTTCCCAAGAAACAGAATTGTCTGTTGTGTATTCTGTGGGTGATGCTTTGATCTTGAGTACTTTCCGGCGTAAAGTTGTATGACGTGGGAGCGCCAATGTCCCCATTGGCACACATCGCGGCAAAGACGGTCAGTTGTTGTAGAACTTTGGCGCGACGTAAAGACTTGGGTACATAAAAAATATCTGCTCAAAAACGAGATGTCATGCCGCAACCAAGTCAATATGTTCCCCGGGTCATAATCCGCTATCTGCCAATGTGGAAATTAGCGTTCCCAGGAGTGACTCTCAAGGTCTTTCAGGATTTCCCAAGGCATTATTGCTTCGTGATTATCTGAAGACAGCTTCTCGAATCGAGGATCTCACAATATCTTGCGGGTAGTGGACTCAATGAACACGATGACCCCGCCCCATCCTGTTCCCCTATGCAGGTGGCTGATCTTCGTGTTCGGCTTCTCCGGTGAGCGGCGCCATTTTGACGCTTGCGAGGAAGTTGCGGAACCAGATACTGAGATCGTCCAGGAGACCATAGAAAATGGGGACAATCACCAGAGTGAGCACGGTACCCACGGACAGACCGCCGATCAGGGTGCGCCCGAGTCCTGCGAAGGTGGAGGCGCCGCCGGTGGTTGCGATGGCCACGGGAACCAGGCCGAGTATGGTTGTGATGGCTGTCATGAGCACAGGTTTGAACCGGTCTTTTCCGGCTTTGACAATGCCGTCATCGCGGTTGGCGAATTCTTTGCAGGTATTGCGCATGTGATCGACAATGACGATACCATTGTTGACGATCACACCGGCCATGAGTATACATCCGATGAGCGATATTGAGTCGAAGGGGGTATTGGTAAGGAAAAGCAGCCATATGGCACCCACCATGGCCAGCGGAACAGTTGTCATGATTGTGAAAGGCAGTATGAGCGATTCGAAGAGCGCGCACATGACGAGATAGACGAGGATGACAGCCATGGTCATGGACAGGGAAAAGTTGAGAAGATTATCTTCAAGCTCGTTGAATTCATCTCCGAAAGCATAGGTATACATGGGCGGCAAATCGATATTATCGAGCATGGCTTTGAGTTCAGCCTTCACAGTCATGAGATTATCACTGTCTGTTTTTGCTGATACATTGAGTACATTTTTACCATCCAGGCGGCGTATGGAACGGGGAGCGGGCGCCTTGGCAAAGTTGGTGAGATGGCTCAGAGGGGTGAGCTGGTCATTAAAACCCTGAAGAGCTATGTTTTCCAGATTGGCCTGTGAACGACGGTCTTCTTCGCGGAACTGCGCCCATACCGGAATTTCCCGGCCTTCCTGTTTGAGGTAGGGCATGCGAACACCTCGCAGCGCTGCATCCACTGTCTGGGCGATGATCATAGGCGTCACACCGGCTGTGCGGGCTCTGGGCGCATCAATCAACACCTGCACTTCCTGTTGACCTGTGTCCACATTCACGGAAATATTGCGCAGAGATTCAATGGAGGTCATGGCATCACCAATGGTCCGGGCATACTGGGCCAGGACAGTGCTGTCATCACCACGCAGCAGGATTCTCACACCGCTTTCCGAGTTGGGATCTTCGAGGTTGGAACTGTGAACGTTTATCCGAGCGCCGGGCAATTTATTGGGAAGCTTGGCTGAGAGAATATCAAGTACTTCCTGTGTGGTGAAGGGCGGATTTTCTCCCAGAGGTCCATCATCTTCAGTATAAAGATATACATTGATGGCTCCGCCAGTAGCGCCATGGTAGGAGAGAACATATTTCACGCCCAGATCTTCTCGGAGCGTGTCTATTTCCGCCTCGAATTGCTTGAAAAGTTCCACGGCTTTTTCCATGCCGTAATTTCGTGCAAGCGATATATCCACGTTCACTTCGCGCATATCCAGTTTGGGCAGGGTGCGCATTCCGACAGATTTCATGGGGAACATGGCTGTGAAGAGCACGACCAGAACGACGATGAGAATGACAATGAAGCGTTGTCGAAGGGAATGGCGGAGCAAGACACCGTATATATCGACGAGACTGTCTACGATCCTGGCGGGCCATTGCGACCAGACTGCGGGATGGGCACCTGCTTTTTTTCGTTTCAACTTGTTTTCAATATAGTCGACACCAACCATAAGGAGGGGTATGAGGGTCAGTGCGCCCAGAAGACTGCCGCTCAGAGCGGCTACGAGAGGTTCGCCCAGTTGTTCCATGAACACGGACATCTGACCGGCCTGCATGTAAAACATGGGAAGAAATACAACCCAAGTGGTTACAGTGGAGGCAACAATGGCCAGACTCACCTCCTGAGGACCTTTGACGGCGGCCTCGCGCATGGACAGTCCCAGGCTGCGGTGACGCAGAATATTTTCAACGACAACAATGGCATTGTCCACCAGCATGCCCACGGCAACAATCATGGAGACCATGGTGATGATATTGAGGGACATGCCCCTGAAAAACATGTAGACCAGCGAAAAGACCAGTGATGAGGGAATGGCAAAGGCGACAAGCGCTGTAGGCAAGAGCCGATGCATGAAAATAAAGAGGACCCCCACGGCCATGAGACTTCCGTAGAGACCCTGAAGGAAAAGGTTGTCCAGTGCTTTTACAATGAATTCTGACTGGTCGAAAAGGGAAAGGACGCGGGCGTCTGCGAAGGCGGGCGTCATGAGCAGTTTGTCCAACTCCTCACGGACGGCCTTGCATGCTTCCACGGTATTGGCCTGTGATTCTTTTGTAATGAAAATAACCAGACCATCGTCGCCGTCCATGGTTGCTCGCCGGGCGTGATCTCGGGCACTGAAGCGAACGTTGGCCACATCGCGGAGAAGGAGTCCCTGTTTGCCTATGGGGAGGCTGGCAATGGCGTCGAGAGTTCTGTACTCTCCCTCATAACGGACAATATAACGCATATTGTCGTCCGTCAGTTCACCCAGAGAGATGGTCATGGCACCACCTTGCAGATACTGAATAATCTCGGGCATGGACAGGTTGAGGCTGCTGAGGGTATCCTGCTCAAACTCGATGAGCACTTCCCGGGGCTGGGTGGGAGAGTGGACCTGTATGCTGGCGACGCCATCGAGGCGGCGCAGACGTGGTTCCGCGATGGTTCGCACTCTGTGGGCGAATTCTTCGCGATCACCACGGCTGAACATGCCTACAGCCATGACGGGTACGGCATCAACATTGAAGCGGCGCAGCTGCACTTTCTCCACTTCTTTGGGCAGCACAAGTTTCAGCCGTTCAATGCGGTCACGTATCTCGGCTGAGACCTGATTGAGATCTGTTTCCAGGCTGAAGTTCATTTCCACATAACAGGCACTGTCAACGGAATTCGTGCGCAGCCGTGTCACCCCTGAAATGGTACGGAATTCTCCTTCCACGGGAATGGCCACCTGCTGTTCCACCTGGACGGGTGCTGCGCCGGGATAGGGGAACACACAGACCATGAACGGGCTTTCGGCACGGGGCAGAAAATTCAGGGGCAGCCGGTACCAGGAAATAACACCCAGCCCCAGCATAGTGACGGCAAGCATGGTCACCGTGATGGGTCGTTTCAGTGCGAATGCGGCCAGAGAAGATTTCATAGGCTGCTGCGCTTCCGTCCGAAGATATGGTAGGCCATGGGGATGATAAAGAGAGTCAGCACGGTGGAAAAGGACAGACCCGCAATGAGCGTGAGAGCCATGGGTCTCCGCATTTCAGCGCCTTCTCCGGAAGCGATGAACATGGGGGTAAGACCGAGAACGGTTGTGATGGTGGTCATGAAAATAGGACGCAGTCGTGCTGTACCGGCCCCGACAATGGCATCGGCCAATTTCATTCCGCGCAACTGCAGCTGGTTGGTATAGTCCACCAGAATAATGGCATTGTTCACCACGATTCCGATGAGTACGATTCCTCCGAGAAATACCATGACATTGAGGTTGGTTTCCGTCAGGTACAGGGTATAGATAACGCCTATAAAAGCCAGTGGCACACTGAACATGACCAGTGCGGGCTGAATGATGGATTCAAACTGACAGGCCATGACGACATAGACGAGGAAGGCGGCCAGAAGCAGAACAAATCGCAAGCTCTTGAAGGCGGCATCGAGTTCACGGCTCTGCCCTCCCTGGAGAAAATACATGTTCGTGGGCAGGGCCATGGTGGCCAGTTTCTCGTCAATTTCCGTTGAGACTGCGCCCAGATCGCGGCCTTCCACATTGGCGGAGAGCACAACAGTCCGCTTCTGGTTTACACGACGTATCTCACTGGGGCCTTCTTCTATACGCAGTTTGGCCACATTGATGAGGGGTATAGGCGCTGGGCCATCTGTCACGGAGAGATAGCGCAGATCTTCGACACTGCCCAGTTTTTTCTGGTTTGCGCGGACACGGATATCCAGTTTGTCTGAACCCCGGCTGAATCGTGTGGCCACTTCGCCCTGGATCTCTGTACGGAGCCGCTGGGCCACCTGACCGGGTGAGAGTCCCCGGGATGCCAGAGCCTGCCGATCCATCTCGATGATGAGTTCGGGATATCCTGGCTTGATACTCTGTTCAGCGTCTTTCACACCGGGGATGGTCTTTACAATTTCAACGGCACGATCTCCATATTCGCGCAGCTCTTTGAGCACATCGCCAAAGAGCTGGGTTTCAATGGCATTACGGAAGCTGAACATTGTGGGCAGGGTGAAGGTGATACTTTCAGTGGTGGTTTTTGCAAAAATTTCTTCCCGGAGTCGCTCAATCACTTCGTCCTGATCATGGGCAATTTCAGAAACATCTTTCAGCAGCACCGTGAAAACAGCGATGTTGTCGCCTTTGTCGGAGGAGGCCGTATCTCTTTCTGAGCCGACTTCCAGCGTAACGGAAGCGACCTCAGGCGTTGCGCGCAGGATGTCTTCAAACTGGCGCATCCGTGCTTCCGTTTCTTCCAGTCGTGTACCGGTCTGCACTTCCACCTGAAGCCCGAACTCGCCCTGTCTCATGGGAGGCATCAGTTCGCGTCCCAGTTCCAGAGCCAGATAACCGGCATGAATACTGAGGAGGATCACGCCAACCAGGAAGATCGGACTGAAGGGCAATATCATGCGCAAGGTAAACCCATAGGCTTTTCTGAAGGCCTCAAAGCCCAGAGAGAAACTTTTCAAGGGGATATAAAAGACGACCATGAGCAGTTTTCTGGAGAAGGCGAAAATCGCATATGTCAGGGCGAAAATCACGTACAACCCTGAAACCAGCAGGCTCACAACAAAACCGGAACACAGTCGGAGTATGAAAAGAACGATCAGAAAGGGCATGAGCACCAGATAAAACAGGGTGTGGGGCAGGCTTCTCCATAACGGTGCCTTGAAGGTACGGGCCAGAACCTGGAAGGCCACTTCGAAACTGTCTTTCCAGACAGTATGCACATAATTCTTTCCGTACCGGAGGCCGCGGGGAAGAATGGAAAAGAAAGCCCGGGATTTCCCTTCACCCCGGTCACTTCGGCCTTCATGGTAGGCGCGAACCATCCAGATGACATAGCGGTCGGCCTGCAGTTTTCGGCCCTGCCGGGAAACAATAAGAGGAATGAGGAAGAGTGCTGTCAGCAAAGAGGCCAGAAGCGAATAGGTTACAGTGAGCGACAGATTTCCAAAAAGCTGGCCTGCGATTCCTTCCACAAAGGCGACGGGAAGAAAAACGCAAATAGTTGTGAGTGTGGAAGAAGTGACGGCACCGGCCACCTCTTTGGTACCCCGTTCCGCCGCATCGATGATACTGTCCCCTTCTTCACGGCAACGGAAAACACTTTCGAGGACCACGATGGAATTGTCCACCAGCATCCCCACACCGAGAGCCAGACCACCCAGAGACATGATGTTCAGAGAAATATTCTGAAAGAACATGGGAACAAAGGCTGTAATGACGGAGATGGGAATGGAAATCCCGATAATCACTGTGGAGCGCATTTCCTGAAGGAAGACAAAGAGGACAATCAGTGCGAGAAGACCGCCTATGAGGGCTGATTGCTGCACTTCCTTGATGGCTCCGCGAATGAAACGGGATTGGTCACTGATGATGGCCGGTTTGGCATAGGTGGGCAATCTGTCGAGAAATGCGCCCGTACTGGCTGCCAAGACTTCCGAAATATCAGCTGGCGACATATCGACAGTACCAGCCTGTTGTGCCTGACGCCTTTGAGCGGCCTCCTTCATGACGGCGGCCAGACGTTCCTGCAGCGAGAATTCCCTTTCGAAGCCCAGAAGGTCGCGTACTTTGTTGCAGACCTCAACTGTGTTGGCATCGCCTTCTTTGAAAATATCGATGGCAACGGCTTCACGGCCATTGATGTGCACAATGGTTTCCCGCTCTTTTGTACCCAGGAAGACTTCGGCAATTTCGAAGAGTTTCAGCTGGGCACCGCCGGGGGTCACAATAATGCTGTTGGCCACGTCGTCAATGGTCATGAATTCATTGAGTGTACGGACCAGATATTCCGCTTCCCCTTCCCTGAGGCGCCCTCCGGAAAGATTGATATTCTGCTGGGCCAGAGCTGCAATGACATAGTCCGACGACAGTCCCAGAGACTTGAGACTTTCCACGTCCAGCTGAACCTGAATTTCCTCCTGCTGTCCCCCTTTCACCCGGGCCTGGGCAATACCGTCCTCGGCTTCCAGATCACTTTTCAAACGGCGTTCCGATGATTCGCGGATGGTGGTCAGGGCCAGCCGCTCTTCTTTGGAGCCGGGCGCATGGGATTCATCTTCAGAAATAATGGCCACGCGCATGACAGGGTCCAGCGAAGGATCATAACGCAGGATCACGGGCTTCTGGGTCAGTTCCCGGGGTGGCGTGAAAAGATCAAGCCGATCGCGCACCTCCTGCTGAGCCGTGCTGATATCAGCGGACCAGTCAAATTCCAAGGTGATTTCGGACAAACCGGGAGAAGAGATACTGCTGATCTCCACCATACTGCTCACAATACTGAGCAGTTCCTCCAGAGGACGGGTCACAAGCATTTCCACGTCTTCAGGTGCCGCACCTTCATATTCCGTGCGTACCGTGAGGCTGGGATAGGAGATGTCCGGCATGAGATTGACAGGCAGCTGCTGATAAGAGCGCCATCCGAAAACAAGCAGCGTCAGGAAAAGCATGGCTGTCGAAACGGGGCGACGGATGGCAAAGCGATAATTGGTTGTGGAGCCCTGGGTTGTATCTGTCATGAATAGCTGTTTCTCTGATTCTGATATGACTGGATGTCGATTACAGTGAATAGACCCTGATATGCCTGCAATTGGCGCTGTGACCGGGAAAAGCCCGTATAGGGGTACACTCCTCTACTTTACACGGAAAGCCCGGGGAGGACAAAAGAAATGCGCAAAGAAGGCCTGAGGGAGCCGTCGTCAGGCAATCAGATGGCTGTGGACACACTGCTGCGACCGTCCTGACCGGAACCCACTGTCAGATCTTTGGCCTTTTTGGCGGCGATAAGGGCTTCTTCCAGAGTCAGCGTAGCGCGATAAGCAAGCTCCTTCTCCATGTCCGTGAGAATGACAAAGGCGCCGTCTTTCAGCGAATGATGACCCATGATCACAATCAGATGATCGGCTTCAACCCCTTCGAGCACTTCAATGGCGTCACTTTGCTCCAGACCGATGGTGATATCCACACGTTTGACTACGAACAGTTCGCTTCCCCGGAGTCCTTCGAGCTGGTCAGGCTCGTACTGACTCTCATCTTCTTTTTCCAGACGGAAAAGATATTTGCGGCCTTCTTCCTCCAGAACGGCATCGCGGGGGACCAGAAGCACATCGCCTTTGGTTTCCATGGCGAGCTTGACCCGGGCAAAAGCGGATTCACGGAGCAGCGGCTTGTCGGCATCAGCAAAACTCAGGAGCATGCGAACAGTACCGCTCAGAGGGTTGATACTGGGATCAATGCGGATCACCCGGGCTGAAAAAATGCGGTCGGGAAAAGCATCAATGCTGACCTGCGCTTCCTGGCCTTCCTTCAGCCGACCCAGTTCTTTTTCCGGCACTTCAATGGGAAGCACATAGGAGGAAGGATCGACAATGGAGACAACGGGCATACCCGCTGTGACGACCATGCCTTCCTGAACCATTTTACGGGTGACAATGCCATTGATAGGAGCGCGCAAGGTCTGGTTGGCAATCTGGATGTCTATCAGTTCAAGAGCGGCTTTGGACTGCTCATAACTGAAACGGGCATTGTCTCTTTCCGCACTGGCGCCGATGCCTTCGTTGAAACTGCGGTCAGCGATCTCAAAGGCTGTTTTCGCCTGCTGTACACCTACCCGTGTCTGGCGGGACTGGGCATCAAGCTCGCGACGTTCAAGTTCGGCGAGAACCTGCCCCTGTTCCACCTGGTCGCCCACATTGACTGTGACCTTCTCACACTGACCCGTCCCCTTGGACAGCAGATCCACACGGACTTCCGCTTCCACGCGGGAAGTGGTTTCAAACCAGGAGGAAACACTGCCCCGATGAGGAGGCACTACCTGAACGGGCGTGGCGATGATGGGCGGAGCTGCAGAGGCAACCGTAAGATTGACTGTACCCTCAGCGGGAACTGTACATCCCGTTGAAAAAAGGAAAGGCACAGCGCAAAGAAAAACTATGAGATATAGAGAGTTTTTCATAAGTGTATCATTCACAACATGTTAAAGATAAATTAAACAGGATTCAGTTGTTCACTATGGTACAGTACAACCCACGATCAGAAAACGTTGCAAGAATATTACATAATCAGGAAAGAAAACACAGACATCCTGTTAAAAAGTCCGGCCATGAGGCATACTTCGCCTGCCATCACTATTTTACTACATTTTCACCGAAAGTGCCAACTTTAAAAGGCGACAAAAGTAATGATCTTCAAAATTCATACTATTGTGACTCTCAAAAAGCCTTTTCAGTGTCAACTTTCATGCTTATTATTCACGGCGCAAATCATCCAGCACAGAGCGGGATCTTGTGAGGGCCAGAGCGGCCACACTGCTCAATGCGCCACTGCACAGCATGAGCAAAAAGCCCAGAAACTGCTGTGACACCGGAGGGAGTGTGGAGGAAAGCAGCAAAGAAGGCAGGAGGGCAATGAGAGAGGCTCCTCCTCCGAGAAGTCCGGCCACGAGCAGGATCATGACCAATTCCACCGTCAGAAGCAGTGCCAGATCACGCTGTCTGAAGCCGAGAGCCTGAAGCATGGCCCATTCTCCGCGCCGCTCAATACGGCTTCGGGCTGTTATGACACCCAGCCCCAGGGCACCGAGTGTCACGCCCAGAGCGCCCAGAAGCAGGAACATATGGAGATAGGCTCTTTCCACGGTATAAAAAGCTTCGAGGCGTTGCAGAGAAGTTTCCACGTGCATGCCCGCTTTGCCTTCTTTTTGCTGCAAAAGCCGAATGGCTTCTTCGCTTTCGATGCCGTCGAGATCGAAAAGGAAGGCACGGAAACCGCTTTCTGAGGGAAAAAGGCTTGTGAAGTTTTCCAGAGAAAGAAGAAGGCTTCCCTGAAATACGGAGAGACGCATGGGCAGAGCGCCCACAAGACGGAGCATGATTTCATTGCCCGATTCATCATTGTAAAGGAGCGTATCGCCTTTGACAGGATGGGCACGGGCGTTCAAACCCCAGAGGACCGTGTCCCGATCTCCCACCAGAGCGGGAATGGCTCCATCCGCCAGAGGCTGTTGCAGCAACGTCCAGATATTTTCCTCTCCCCTCTTTGAGTCAAAGGCTCCGGCCTTTTTCATGAGTTCCGGATCCACTCCATAGATGTGGGGCGATGCGGCACGGTTGAGATTGAGGCACCCGGCGTCATCGCCCTGACGGTAGCGCAGGGGCTGGGCTGTGATTCCCGCATAAAGGGGAGCTTCAGAGAGAGCCGCAGTGCTTTCGCCGAAGAGTTCAAAGCCGCCTGTGCCCGACCAGCGCTCCGCCGCATGCTTCTGCAAGTCTTCCTGCATGGAGATGACGGAAAGGGCGAGAAAGATGCCACAGGCAAGCAGAGCGACGGCGGCTGCATTGCGACCGGGACGTCGCGTAAGCTGAAGCAGGGCAAGATGCTTGAGAGAAAAAGAGGCTGTTTTATCAGCAAGTCCATAGTGCTTCAGGAAATGCCGCCAGCTGAAGATGCCCACTGTGAGCAGCCAGGTGCCTGTGATGAAAAACCAGGGAGCCATGGAGGGCGGCTCCAGAATAAAGACGGTGCCCATGACAGTCAGACCGGTCAGAAGACCGATGAGTGCGAGAATCCAGCCTTTTTGGCTTTTCACAGGAGCTGCGGGAAGGGATCTTTCCTGAGAGAAATCCCTGTGAAGCAGTTCGCCGGCCTGGAGGCTGCATTGTCTCTGAAGTATCCGGAAGACAGCCAGCAGGGGCAGTCCTGTGCCCGCAAGCCATCCTGTGAACAGTGTGAGGGGCTTGAGGTAAAAGAGGATCTCCGTCCCGGCCACGGCTCCGGCCCAGGCCCGGCTCAGTCCCAACAGAAGCAGCCGGGCATAGCCTGTGCCTGCAAGCATTCCCGCTCCCCCTCCAGCCAGCGCCAGTATGAGTGCTTCCAAAGCAAAAAGTCCCAGCAGGCGGCTCCCGGGAAAACCCAGGGCCAGAAGCGTACCCATTTCACCGGCACGCTGTTGCAGACTGAATTTGAAGAGCAGGACGGAAAGGAGCAGTGCAGAGATAATAAGAAAGAAGCTCATACCCAGAAAGAGATAACCGAGGTCCAGCGCTTCGGCCACGGACTGGAGCGCCTCTTCACGAACAGGCATGAAGCGCAATCCCAGTGCCTCGGGAAAAATCTTCGAACGGATCTCTTCCTCCAGCACTTGTTCATCTTCATACTCCGGGGGGAAACGCACTGTTGTATAAGAACCGAAACGGCTTCCCCACATTTCCAGACCGGCTGGGAGAGTGACCCACAGTTTGGGTGTCTGCCGCCATTCATCCCAATAGGCTTCATTGTCCTTGTCTTTCAGGGCTTCTTCGTCCATGGGCATGCCCACATCCCAGTCTGTACAACTTTCCACATCGCTGAGCCCCGGAAAAAGGGGCATGGCGTCACGCTCCTTTTCGAGCTCCGCCATGGGCCGGATTGTTTTCACTTGAAAGAGTCGGGAATGCTCCACAAATTCATTGGCCGGTGTTACGACAAACCAGCGTACTGTAATGGAATCCCCGATCTGGATATGCAGTTTTTCCGCAAGCCATTCATTGACGACCGCTTCATCGTCTTTGAGATCGGCCTGTACATCATTGGCGAGAGCGAAAGAATAAGGAGTTGAATATTCTTCCGTGGAAATGGAATTGACCAGATAGGCCAGACTCGCGCGGGCACCATCCACCGACAGGGCTGCGGTCACGACTTCCTCTTCCAGAAAAATCCGGTCTGATTCCAGTTGAAAGCCCCGGCCGGTTATGGGACGCAGGGTCAGTCCCACATCCTGAAGGCGCCATTGCTCCGCCATCCTTCGCCGCAAGAGCGCTTCATCCCAGTCTTCCCCCGCCAGAAAAAGATTGGATTTCTCTTCGAGATCAACAAGATCCTGAAGCCAGTGACGGGGAACAAAGATATTGTACGGAGAGCGTTGCTCATTACTCAGATTGAAGCGGCCTCCCTCTTCATCGGCAATGATTCCCCTGACCTTCAGTTGCACACGGGTGGCGGTCTCATCGCTGCCCGGTGACAACGGGGCGTCCAAGGCCATGAGACTGGGTTTCACAATGCGCAGGGCAAGCCTGTCCCCTTCCTTCAAAGACAAGGCACGGGCGAGCCGCTCATTGATCAGTGCTTCCTGAGGCTTCCATCGGGGCGGCTCCATTCCCGTGATCAGCCAGAATGATTCGTCCACACCCAGCACCTGCACCCGGTTCACCCTGGTCTGTGTGGCTGAGTCCCCGCCCGAAGGAAGCGCCATGGCCTGAAGACGCAGGACGGCGGCCGGAGTGCTGTGGAGCTCATGGCCCAGTTTTTCCGCCAGCCCATCCTTCAGATAGCGATTGGGATAATAGCATGCATAAGAAGCGCCGGCAAGACGGCTCAGGGCGATGGAATGCAGGGTATGCCGGGCTGAATCGCCGAGGATCAGGGCGCCCGTCACAATGGCTGTGGAGAGAAGAATACCCAGAAAAACACCGCTGTGAATACGCCAGTGATAGCAGAGGCCCCGCCAGGCTACCCACGGTATAGAGAGCTTTCTCATGGCTGCTCTTCCAGCTTCCCGTCATGGAGGCGACAGAGCCGACTGAGACGCTCGGCCAGGGCCAGTGAATGGGTGACCATAACCAGCGCCATGCCCTGTTCACGATTCAAGTGGAGCAGAAGATCGACGAGCATGAAAGCGTTCTCTTCGTTCAACGATCCCGTGGGCTCATCGGCAAGAAGCAGTCCGGGCCTGTTGATCAAAGCGCGCACCACGGCGACACGCTGACATTCGCCGCCGGAGAGTTCCTGGGGCCGGTGATGAAGCCGCTCGCCCAGTCCCACCTCTTCCAGAAGTGCAAGAGCCCGCTCGTAAGCTCCCCCCCGCTCCCGGGCGACCAGCGTCGGGATGAGCACATTTTCCAGTACGGTGCATTGCGGCAATAAATGATGCTGCTGAAGGACAAAGGCGACTTCTTTATTTCTGAAGCGAGCCAGTTCTTTTGCGCTGTATCCGGAAAGGGATTGACCTTTGAAAAGGATCTCTCCGGAATCGGGCCTGTCCAGCCCGCCCATGCAATTGAGGAGTGTGCTCTTCCCGCATCCCGAGGGCCCGACGATGGCAATACTTTCACCCGCCTGGATCTTCAAATCCACGCCTTTGAGCACGTCAATATCCCCCGCTGTACCCGCATAGGAACGGGTCAGGCTCTTCAATTCCATGAGAAAAGGCGGATGCTGTTCAGTCATGAAAGGAATCCCCTTCATCATTTCCGGCAAAGGCTGTAACCGTTGCATCACTGCTGCCCACCACGATGGCCTTGCCAGCCACACAGGGCGAAGTGATTTCATCGCTCAGTTCATAAGACCACAAGGTTTCACCGGTATCCAGTCGCAGCAGATAGAGCAGCCCGTCCACGGAAACAGCCACCTTGTCCCGAAGAATAACAGGTGATTGTATGGGCCCATCCAGCTGAGTCTTCCAGATGATCTCGCCCGTGACCAGATGCACGGCGAAGAGATTGCCGTCTTCGTCACCGACGACAACCCAGTTTCCGGAGACGGCCGGTGTGGAAAAGATTTCGTCCCGGGACAGTTCCGTTGTCCAGACGCGTTTCCCCTCATTGAGATCCATGAGAACCAGACTGCCGTCTCTGCTTCCGGAAAGACCTTTACCGTCAACGAGCGCCACGCCGGAGGCCACCTGCGAATCATTGCCCAGCTCCAGATCATGCAAGAGCTCGCCTGTGCGACTGGAAAAAACATGGAGTGCCGAGGCACAGCTTCCGAAGACGACAAAGTCGCCGCTCACGCCGGGGGTGGCATCGCAACGGCCCACTTCTGTGGAAGATACCCAGGCCACTTCGCCCGTCTCGCCCTTCAGACAGTGCAAGGCACCCGAAGCCTGATCAATGATATAGATGAATATTTCGGAGGAACCGTCTTCCCCCGTCCTGATCTGATAGTTGGGCGAGCCCAGCACGGAAATATCCAGAAAGCGGCGCCAGATCTCTTCGCCTGTTTCAGCGATGAATGCCACCACAAGCCCGCTGTCATCGCAGGCGAAGATGCGATCCTCCAGATAAAGCATGGGCGCTTCAAAGGAAGCATAGCGTGTCGTTCCGTCACTTCGTTCGCCGCTGATGACACGGACATTCCAAAGAATGTCTCCCTCCCGGGTCACGGCAAATACACCACCCTGGATATTCGCAAAGAAAAGAAGGCCTTCCGCATATACAGGCGTTCCATAGACGGCCGCTTCCGCCTGGATCTGCCAGAGCGGCGAAAGACTGGCGGGCAGCAGGAAATCGGCGTGACCTGTGAGTTCAGAGGGCCCGTGATAACTGTTCCAGAAGTTGTCTTCCCAGACATAATCTTCCGGCCCGGGGATATGAAGATCGGGAAATGCGCTGAGATGCGTCGGTGCGGGAGCCAGAGCGGAGGTATTGTCTTCCTCCTCGGGGATCCATTCCGGGGCGGCCTCGCTCGCCTGTACGGGTTCTGGCGTCGGAGGCTGCTGTTCCAGTTCTTTTTTCTTGATCATGAGAAAGAGCAGCGTCAGGGCGATCAGAAAGATTACAAAGGAAAATGAGGAGATTGTTTTTTTCATGGATTCCTCCATCTGTTTTCAGCCGGAAGAGTTGTGTACTCCTTCAGAGCAGTTCCCGGCTCGATCAGTCAGCGGCTCTGTCCAGACATTCCTCATAGAGGCTGGCCAGGCTGCGAGCCATGGTCTGTATATTAAAACGGCTTTCAACGGCATTCCGTCCCGTCTCGCCCAGAGCGATGGCTTTTTCAGGATCTGACAAGAGTGACGCCAGCGCCTCTTCATAAGCACCGGGTTGCTGAGGATCGTAGATAATACCACCTCCTGTCTCCTGCACCACTTCGGGGAAAGCACCGGCAGCCGGTTGCACTACAGGTACGCCGTTGGCCAGTGCTTCGAGAATGAAAGCACCGAAAGCCTCACCCTCAGGAGCGGGAACAGAGAGCAAGGTGAGTGAACGCAGAAACTTCCGCCGCTCCTCTTTGCCGAAGTCTTCGAGAAAGTCCACATCGTCCAGCATATTTTCGCGGCGGAGTTTCTTTTTCATATCTTCAATGAACTTGCGATAAGCCGATGTAATACCCCCTGTCGCACGGAGTCGGAGCGTTGCGAATTCGGGCTTTTTTTTCAGGGCGATAAAAGCATCAATCAGCAGATCCAGTCCCTGACCCGGTGCGAGCCTGGAGAGATAGCCGATCACAGGGGGATCAAAGGGGAGTTCCGCCGCTTGTGATGTGTCATTGTCCACGCCGAGATAAATCATCTTCAGTTTTTCAGGAGGGATGGCCATCTTTTCCCGGACTTTATCGGCATACCACTGACTGACGGCGACGAAAGCATCCACCGATTCACCGGCCCGGGCCATGGCTTGCCAACAGGCTTCGCCCTCATCGGCCGGCATGACGTCAACCCAGGTGTCTTCATCCTGCAGCGTACAGAAAACAGGACAGTCCAGACCAGCCTTCAACTGTGGCGCCAGGCCCAGCAAGAGGGCATTGGACAAATGAACAGCGTCGGGCTTTTCCTGCTCTTTGAGCCAATGAATGAGCCGGGCCACTTCCTTGGACTGGTTGCCGGCATCGCCCTGCAACATGGACAGGGTCATGGGTCCCAGATCCCGGGCGCTGGTAGAGCTTTCCTGTTTCGCCGCCATACGGAGCAACCAGGAGGCATCAAAAAGCCGGTCGAGCCAGGCGGGTGTCTTCCGGAAAATGGGGAAACGCTGCTGAAGATAGACGTTGATACCTCCGAAGAAAACAGGCACTTCCTCAGCCAGAGTTGCATCATCGGCAAAGAGAGGCAGGTACATGGGTGTGAGCAGCACATCATGTCCTTCTTCGCGCAACGCCCGGACAATGGCTGTATCACGCAGGCAGTTCTGGCAATAAAACGTTCCGCCACTGCCGGGGACAATATGAACTATTTTCATGACAACATCTCCTCCTGATCCGAAAAAGCCAGGGCGCCCGTGGGACAGACAGATACGCATTCCGATGCTGAACGGGAAAGTGCTTTCAACAGGGGCGCATCGAAAGGCACTGTAACCCTGGTATCAAAGCCCCGGCCTGTAAAGGACAATCCGGGCAAATCGCCGTGACTTTTCGCGACTTCTATACACAACCCACATTTTATGCATTTACCGGCATCAAATAAAAGGGTGCCGTCTTTGGCAAGCCCGGGCACAGGCGGTCGTGCTGTACCCCGCCAGGCCTGGGGACGGGCTTCATACTCCGTGGCATAATGCCGGAGCTTGCAGGACAGGGGCGCATGACAATCGCAATGAAGACAACGTTCCGCTTCGGCTTTCGCATCATCGGGAGTTCGTCCCCGTTCCATCACTTCAGGGGACACCCTGTTTTCCATGTAGTGCTCAATGTCCTCTTTTGTGATCCGTCCCAGCCGTGAATCATAGGCCGAGTCGCCGGGGATCTCATCCCGGTTGAAGTCTTTGAGCACCTGGAAGGCGGCCTCTTTTCCGGAACGTACAGAGCGGACAGGATATTTCTCATCGAAAGCGCACAGCAGATCGTTGCGTCCTTCCCCGAGTTCTCTGCAGGCGACAACAAGAGCTTTATAGTCCCGGCGCAAGGCCTGGAGCCGGTCATGGTCCACATGGGTATTACAGTGAAAGTGTATTCCGGCCCGGGTATAAGCCGCCAGTTCCCGATCCAGAACATGGCCGGGTAATTCTTCTTCACTGTAGGCACGGAGCATGCCGCCGGGACGGGCTTCTTTTTCAAAGACATGCACGTCAAAACCCCATTGATTCAAGGTCCAGGCTGCGGCCAGTCCAGCCGGTCCGGAACCGACAACAGCGACTCCGGGAAATTGGGAAGCAGTGACAGAAAAATAGCTTTCTTCTTTCTGCAGAAAATGATCCGCCGCCTGACGATGCATCTCCCGTATGGCTACAGAGCTGTCATGAACCTTGCGCCTGCACCCCGCCTCGCAGGGATGGTGACATACCCAGCCCAGGACGAGGGGAAGCGTCAGATCCGCTGCAGCGATCCGGGCCGCTTCCGCATCTTCGCCCCGGGCGATACAGCGGAGCATGAGAGGAATATTCAACCCGGCCGGACAGAGACGACGGCAAGGGGCCTCACAATCACCGGCATGCTCGCTCAAGAGCAGTTCGAGAATACGCCGCCGGGCTTCATGCACTTCTTTTGTGTGGGTCCAGATATCCTGGCCCTCTTCAGCCAGCACGGAACAGGAGGGCACAAGTCGGCCTGTCCTGCGTTCTTCCACTACACAGACCATGCAGGAAGTCTGTGCAGGCAGCCCGGGGGCATGGCAGAGGGTGGGAATATGGGCACCGGTCTTTTGCGCCGCCTGAAGCAGGGTCGTGCCTTCAGGCACTTCCACCGATTGTCCGTTTATTTGCATGTGAATCATAAACTTATTCCACCTTCACTGAATCAACAGGACAGATCTGATAGCATTCGCCGCAGCGCACACACAAGTCGTCATCGATGTGATGCACTTCATAGGGCTTCATTGCGATGGCGCCGGAAGGGCATACCTGAGCGCATTTTGTACAGCCTATACAATCATCGGTAATGTAATAATGGATGAGAGCCTTGCACTTTCCGGCCGGACACTTTCCGTTGATATGGGCTTCGAATTCCTCTCTGAAATAGCGCAGTGCCGTCAAGACGGGATTGGGCGCTGTTTTGCCCAGACCGCAGAGGCTCATGCTTTTCATGATGTCGGCCAGTTCCAGGAGCTGTTCAATATCGCCTGCTTTTCCTTCACCGGCACAAAGACGATCCAGGATTTCCAGCATCCGTTTGGAGCCTACCCGGCAGGGCGTGCATTTACCACAGCTTTCCAACTGGGTGAAGGAGAGAAAGTATTGGGTCATTTCGACCATGCAGTCGCTTTCATCGAGAACGACAAAGCCGCCGGAACCCATCATGGCGCCCGCTTCCGTCAGCGCTTCATAATCCACAGGAGTATGGGCCAGCGATGCGGGGATACAGCCACCCGAGGGGCCTCCGATCTGCACGGCCTTCAGTTTGCGGCCATCAGCCACGCCGCCGCCGATATCTTCCACAATGGCACCCACACTCATGCCCATGGGCACTTCTATCAATCCGCCGCGAACAATCTTTCCGGCCAGAGAAAAGACTTTGGTTCCGGCGCTTTTCTCCGTGCCCAGCTTTGAAAAGGCCTCGGCACCGTGGCGCATGATCCAGGGAACGAGAGCCAGCGTTTCCGTATTGTTCACCAGGGTCGGGCTGCCATAGACTCCCTTTTGCGCCGGGTAGGGCGGGCGCAAGGAAGGGGTACCCCGTCGGCCTTCCACGGAGGCGATGAGCGCCGTCTCCTCACCGCAGATAAAGGCACCGGCGCCCTGAACAACGCGGATCTGAAATGAAAAAGAAGAGTCGCAGATGCTGTCGCCCAGATACCCGGCTTCACGGCAACGCTTCAGGGCCTCTGTGACCCGTTCCACAGCCAGCGGGTACTCGGCACGGATATAGAAAATACCTTCCAGCCCATCTGTGGCCAGTGCGGCGATGAGCATGCCTTCTATGACCCGGAAAGGATAAGACTCCAGGATCATACGATCCATGAACGCACCGGGGTCTCCTTCGTCACCGTTGCAGATGACATATTTTCTCTCGCTCCGGGCCGCACGGACAACCCGCCATTTTTTCGCTACAGGGAAACCGGCTCCCCCGCGGCCACGCAAGCCGCTGGCCTCGATCTCCTTTATGATCTTTTCATGCACAGTCCCGTTTCCATCAGAATCACTCTTCAGAGCATTGAGACAGCTCTCAAAAGCGCTGAAGCCGCCCAGTCTGATATATTCGTCCAGATCGAGAGGATTGATTTCGCCGCAATATTCCGTAGCCAGACGGCATTGCCCTTTGAGAAAAGCAGCCATGGACTCCCCTTCCACATCCAGGGCATAGTCCTGAGGTTTTCTGACACTGTCGGAGGCATAGAGTCCTTCAAACCAGCGGGCTGTTTTTCGTTTCCAGGCGAAGAGTTTTTTTTGTGCGGGGATGTGCCTGGCCACAATGGCCTCCACATCTTCAGCCTGCACTTTGGCGTAGAGGGCCGGAGCTTTGCCCGGCAGAATGATTTCCAGAAGAGGCGTCTGGTGACAGACCCCGACACAGCTCACATTTTTGACCGGGATGGTGGAACCGAGGTCATGCAAAGTCTTCTGCAGGGCGGCCCGCACCTTCTCGCTGCCCCCGGCAACACAACAGGAGCCGAGACCGATGCGGATTTCTCCGGAAGTGCCATCAGATTCAGAAGGCGGTGCTGTCTCACGCTGCTGAGGATTGGCTGCATTCTTCAAAAAGTCCTGGAGCATGGCGTCAATACCGTCAGACTGGACATGGCCATAGGTGACCTCGTCAATCTGCACAGCCGGAGCCAGGGTGCAGCAGCCGAGACAGGCTACTTTCCGCAGAGTGAAACGTCCTTCCGCATCAGTATCCTCGCCTGGCGGGAGAGCCAGACTTTCAGCCACGGCATCATAAATTGCAGCCGCGCCTTTGACATGACAGGCTGTGCCATCACAAACACTGATGGTGTGTTCCCCTGTAGGTTTCCGGCGGAAGCCCGGGAAAAAGGAGACCACGCTTTCCACAGCGGCCGGGGTCATTTCCGAGTGGGCACAGAGATATTGCAGCGCCTCCTCAGGCAAATACTGATATTCTTCCTGCAGGGCATGGAGCACGGCAATGAGGGCATCGGCACGGCGGCCGGTCCGCTCCAGAATGGCTTCCACTTTTGCAGGATCAAAAGACATGGTCATGATCCTTCTTCCACACACCAGAGATAAGCATGGGTGCGCAGGTAGATGCGGTTGTTCACGAAAGCAGGAGTTGCCGAGGCTTTATCACCCAGAGCGTTCCTGGCCACCAATTCATAATCGGAGGAGGCTTTGAAGATATGCATGTCGCCATTGGTCTCCAGAGCGTAAACGAGATCGCCCACGGAAATGGGTGAGGCATGAAAACCGTCATCATAATCTTCCAGCCAGTGGTCTTCCCCCGTGAGGGCATCAAGACAGACAATCTCGCCCCGGGAAGTGGCCATGATGAAATAATCCTGAGCACCGACAGGACTGGCAATATCCGTGAGGCTGTCATCCCATTCCCACACGGCCTCTCCGGCTGGAGTTCCTCCTTCTTCGCTCAGTTTGATGGCTGTGGCAATGGAATAATCCTGACCGACAAAGACATGTGCTTTCGTCCAGGCGGGCGAGGGCGCCACTTCGCCATCAAGACATTCCACACTCCAATAGAGAGCGCCGTTACTGAGGTTATAGGAATCCACGTCTTTTTCCGAAGCGAGAATCAGCTGGGGGCGGTTCTCATGAAGAATGATGGAAGGCGATGCCCAGGAGATTGTTTTCCGCTTCGTTTCCCAGACAACATTCCCCGTCTGAGCATTCAGCGCTGTGAGCCGCGGGTTTTTCTTGTCATCAAACTGAATATAGAGCAGCTCTTCCCAGGCAATGAGGGAAGAGGAATGGCCATAGTGATTTTCCGGCACACCCAGATTTTTACCCCAGACGACTTCTCCTGAAAAATCGCAGCACACAAGATCGCCATTGGCGAAGATGGCATAGACAAAGGGATAATGAACAACCATGGTGGGCGCTGCATGGCCCGTGTCATCGCTCACTCTGGGCGGCGTATCAGGGGTACCGGGAAAAGCGGGGAGTTGCAGCTCCCATTTCAACTCGCCCTCTTCCGTGTCGTAACAGTGAATCTTCCGTTCCGTGTCGGTGGCACTGCTGAAAAAGAGAGAGTCGCCCCAGACCACGGGAGAGTTGAAGCCCGGCGCTTCCAGAGCTGTTTTCCAGCGGATGTTTTTTCCTGTTTCACCGTCCCATTGCAGAGGCGCCTTCTCTGTTCTTGCCCGGCCATAGCCACCGGGCCCGCGAAAGGAAGGCCATTGCTTCTGTAAAGCTTCCCAGTCCGGAAAAACAATGTCTTCCTCAGAGGTGGCGACTGTCTCCCCCGCTTCTCCCCCATCTTCGGCCAGCTCTGCAGCGAGTTCTTCCGCTGTAGGGAGATTCAAGGGCGTGAAGAGAGCAGCCAGTGCCGCAACAATCATGAGCACCAGCCCTGCGAGAATCACCAGCTCACGGAGCAGGCTTTGCCGACTCCAATGGCCTTTGCTCAAGGATACCTGGGGCGGTCCGGGAGCCTGGGGATTCCACCGGCCCGCAAGACGCATGGACACAAGAAAGACGATGGCGGCACCCAACAGCAGTTTCCCGCCTGTGATCAGATGGGTCTGGCTGGTGAAATAGGCCTTTCTCGAGAGGAAGTCGAGGGCACGTATACGGGCGATCATTTCCGGATCCATCTCAGAGCTGTGCGCATATTCTTCGCGCAGGGCCAGCAACTCGGGTTGGTCCACGGGATCGAGTGCCAGGATCTGAATGTAGTTGGCTATCATGAGTGTGGAGACAATGAGAATAAAGAGAGCCGACACCACCGCTGCAATGGCACTCAACTGAAAAAGAAAAGGCTTCTTGATGAAATGATGGGATTTATTGCGTAACACAGCCAGCCTCCTCTTCTACAGGACAATAGGCAAAACAACGGGCACAACTGACGCAATGTGTTTTATTCGCTTCATAGTCCACACGATGTCGAACCAGGGACAGACGGATGATCATGACCATGATCACCAGTCCCATGAATGCACCCAGCCAGGCGGATCCCCGCTTGTACTGCTCCTGAATCTTTCCAGCCGATTCCAACAAGGCGGGAATGGTGGTATTGCCGCTGCGGAAAGCCTCGCTTTCTATGGTCATCCCTTCCACTTCTCCCCGCTCTTCCGCAAGAATACGTTCCGTGAGGCGTATATCGGAATGGATACGGGCGAGATAGACATGACTCATCATGCCGATCCAGGCACAGAGAAGAATCACCAGAGGCGTCAGTACCGTAAAAAGCATCAGTTGCCGCGCTCCCGCATGTCGGGTCAGAGGCGCCGCTTCCGTAACCGGAAAATCTATGGCACCATAGGGGCAGGCTTCTTCGCAGAGCTTGCATTGAATACAGGCCTTCTCGGGAATGCGCAGATGCCATTTGGAGAAGGTGGACATCCAGCTCAGGAGCACACCGTAGGGACAGAGATAACGGCAATAAGGACGTCCGATAAATATACCGGCCGTGAGCAGAAGTGCTCCTGCCAACAGCATGTTGAAACTGCCACCCTGTCTGAAAAAACCTATGAAGGGATCGTAGGCGCAGATGAGAAAGCCCGAGTCGAGAAAAACAGATAGGAGAGCAAGACCCAGATATAAATAGGGAAAAAGGCGGAGCACCCGATCCAGAGGCCGGGGCAATTGGAGGGGCCAGAGCGTGAACAGTTCCTGTATGGCGCCCAGGGGACAGGCTGCTGCACAAAAGACACGGCCAAAAAAAAGAGCTGCAATAAGGGGAAGCAGAAAGAAAAGAAGGACCACCCAGGGTACGGGAAAGGTCGGATCCACCAGAGAGGCCGCTATATTCTGCAGCGAGCCCACGGAACAGACACAGCCTTGTCGCCAGAAACCGAAATAGACCAGCGAAAAGACAGTGAGAGCCAAAAGTTCGCGACGGTTGCGGCGGCGCAGTACAAACCAGGCGCTGAGAGCCAGAACCACTGCAAGCACCAGCACATCCACCCGGGGATTGGTCAGATCCGCTCCGGGGAATACCTGTTCCGGATGATGATAGCCGCTTTCAAACTCAGGCATGGGAAAGCGGAAAGCCCCGTCCTGAGCGTGAACAGCAGGGATCAGGACGAGGAGGCTTACCAGGAGAGTGGAGTAATATCTTCTCATCCCTGCGCCTCCGGGGGCGGATCGGTCTTGAGCAGGTAGGATTCAGACAAGGGGACCCGGTGCATGGCTCCGGAGGGACATTCCCGGGCAATGGCGCAATCATTGCAGTTCACACACAGATCCCGTTTCACCTGCAGGTAGAGGGATCCATTGCCGAACATGGCACAGCCCTTCACGCATTTGCCGCAGCCCACACAGAGCTCTTCATCAATGGTGTATTGATAATAGACCCCTTCGATATGGGTGCGCTGGATGGCGGC
Source organism: Candidatus Hydrogenedens sp. (assembly GCA_012522755.1). Lineage (GTDB taxonomy): Bacteria > Hydrogenedentota > Hydrogenedentia > Hydrogenedentales > CAITNO01 > JAAYJV01. The sequence goes on along the minus strand of JAAYJV010000175.1, from coordinate 40,863 downwards.
CATGGGACAGAGCTGGCTTTCCGCGCCGGTATCCCGGGTCTTCGCAGCCGGTTGCAGGTAGGCGCCGCACAAGTCACAATAACCGCAAATGGGATAGGAATGAACGCATTTCACCGCAGAAGGATTGATCACGCAATTGGTGGCACACCGGCCGCACTGCACACAAAGGGCCGGGTCAATCTGCCATACTGTGGCTTCCGCTCCCGGTTGACTCGCTTTGAGAGCCACACCCGAACCGACGGCCACGGCGGCCACCCGGAGAAAATCACGACGATTCACCTGGCTCATCTTCTTTCCTCCTCTTGCTCACGCTTATAAACACACAGTCTTTCCACGGCACAGGTGGAACAGGGCTGTTCGCAGGCCGCTGTGAGCCGTTCATCATGCCAGAGCCAGAAAACGAGGGTAGCCAAAGCGGCACCCAGAGTCCAGCGGACAGAGGTGGTGATGAATTCCAGCCGGGTCAGCCCTTTGTTTTTCATGACATTTCTTTCTTCTTTTGAAAAATGCGAAGCTCGCTCTTTCGGCCGTCCAGCACAATGATACGGCCTGATGCATCCACAGCAAGATCACTGATGGCACCGTTCTGATCGGGCCCGAGCATTTTATCAGGGCTCTCGCCGAAGCTCTCCGGCCCCGCCACGAGAGCAATCAGCTGATGATCAGGGCTGTATATTTTGACACGGGAGAGTCCATGCTCCGCTGTGACGAGGTTGCCGTTTTCCATAAAAGCGATGTGAGCCGGATTGCTGCATCCGCAAAAGCCATCAATATCCATGGAGGGACGGTACCAGGAAGTGATCGGCTCGCCGTTGCTCCGGTAGGATTCCAGGCCATGTCGCCCGGGATTGGTCGTCCAGAAGAGGCCCATGGGATCGACAGCCACATCCAGATAAGGCGTGGAGACCACAATCCCCGGGATTGCATCGTCGGGATCCCTTTCACCGATACGTTTCAGGAAATTCCCCTCGTGATCATAGTGAAGTATGGCGCGCAAGGCCGCATCAGCCGCATAGAGATTATCTTCCTGAAGTGTCAGTGAGGTGAGCCAGGAGTGACGGGAAAAAGGCGGCCAGATGCTCAGGATTTCACCTTCCAGATCGCGGATTTCTATATGATCGTCCACACAGGCATAGAGCTTTTCTCCATCGCGAAAGAGACAGCGGGGCATGCCTTCCACGGCGACTGTCTTTACCGGAAGGCCATCATTGTTCAGAAGATCGATCCGGCCTTCAGATGCGACGAAATACTCTCCTTCCGGACCCAAAGCCACGGCTGTGGGTTTCTCTGCCGGAAGAGCTATGGTCTGAACTTCTTGGTAGTCCCCTCCGGCCCGGGACCTCTCCTGAAATTCACTGACATCAAAACGATAGGCACGGCCGGGTTCCGGTCGGCGGTCAGAGATGAAAAGCGCCACCACAACCACGCCCAATACAAGAGTGGCAAAACCGGATATCCAGGGCAACAGGCTGTTATGTTCTTTTTCTTCCATGGTCTATCCCTCCTCCCCGGACTCAGCGCCCATCTCCAGACAGATGAGTCGTTGTGAATCTCGAAGGAGCATTCGTGTTCCGGCCAATGCCAGCGGTCCCCAGGCTTCATTCCCCGTAAGGACGCGTCGGGAATCCAGCGCTTCAAATTTTTCCGTACTCCGGGCCATCATGGTGAGTACGCCGTCATCACTCAAGACAAAAAACTTGTTATCGGCGAGCATATAGGGTCCCAGCCCGAAACGATTGTCGGGGCCGCTCGACCAGATCAGCTGACCATCAGGATGATAGCAGGCGAATTGTTCGCGCAGAGCCGCCGCATCCTTGGGCATGACCGTATAGAGAAGGCCTTGAGAAAAAATGGGAGTCTGCTGTTCGCAGGCAATACCTTCCTTGGGACTGACGGCATAGAGCACTTCCGCTTCAAAGTCTCCGGCATTCTGAACGACAGCGATCATGAGACTGCCTTCGCCATAACCCGCCGTCACGAGAAACCGTTTTTCATCCACCTGCACGGCCGAGGGAGCGATGACCCGGGCTTTCCAGGGTACTTCCCACAGGACTTCGCCACGACGAGACCCCTCAGCAGCCACGCCGATGACAGCGCCCAGCGTGCAGTATACGTAAGTTTTCACACCGGCCAGATGCAAGGGTATGATGGAAGAATGAGACATGGCCCATTCACGGGGATTGGGTGTTTTCCACAGGATATCGCCTGTCATGCCATCTACAGCCACGAGAAGAGCATCAGGTCCGCCTGCAGCCAGAATCACGGCACCATCGTCAATGAGCGGGCATTGCCCCGTATACCAGAGCGGTTCTGTAACACCATATTCCCGCTGCAGATCCATACCCCAGCGGAAGTCTCCGTTCTCAGGATCCAGGCAGAGCACATGACAACGGGGACCTACCGTGACCAGCAGTGATTCCGTTACAGCGGGAACAGTCCGGGACATGCCGTGGTTGCGTTTCACTGAAATTTCATAAAATCGCCGCCACAGTTCCCGGCCGTTGTCGAGAGAAAAACAGCGAACCACGTCACCATGGAGTTCTTCGTCATAATCCAGCAGATAAACACGTCCGTTTTGCACTACAGGCGCCGCATAGCCTTCGCCCAGGGCGACAGACCACAATTCCGCGGGGCCGTCTTCCGACCACTTCGACGCCAATGGCGGGCCGTCCTGACAGATGTTATCGAAGTTTTTCCCTCTGAAACGGGGCCACAGACCGGGCTGCTCCTTCTCCAGATCTGCGAACCAGGTGAATACGCCTTCCAGATCCGTCTCTTTTTCGAGCTCATCAGCGCTTTCGGGACGTCCGTCACCTCCGGGAAGGCTCACAGCGATCTCCAGCGAAGAATCCTGCATCATCCAGCCATAGAGAAAACAGCCGGATATGGACAGGCTCACAGCCACCAGAAGAATTCTGGCGGCTTGTTGGAAGAGGTTACGAATCACTCCGTTTTACTTTCTGAAAAAGACTGCTGAAAGAAGAGAAGCTCACTCAGACGCTGGTCTCAGGTCAAGACATTTCATGATATCCTGGGTACGCAGGAGAAGACGACCATCGGAGAGAGCCAGAGGTGCCCACATCCTGTTTCCGTCCAGCACTTGAGCTTGAGAACGTTCTTTATAGCCGAAGGGCAGGGGATCGACCAGATGCAGACTTCCTTTTTTGCCGTCGAGAGCAATCATCATTTTTCCGGCCAGAATAAAGCCGCCCCGCTCAAATCTCGGCTGACTCCGGTCATCGCGCGTTTTCCACAATACCTTACCGTCGTAATCCACGCACATGAGGCCCAGCTCTTTTTCATTGGAATTGCTGGCCACATACAGATGATCCCTGTAGACCAGTGGCGGGTGGATCTGGCTTCCGCAGCTGTTCATGTCCAGCCTCCAGAGTTCTTTGACAGCATACTTGTCCCCCTCCTTCTCAAGCTGTATCATGACAGAACCGGCTTTGTAGCCTCCTGTGATGAAAAGGCGGTTGTCGGGCAAGGGTGTTACCCAGGGAATGGGAATCTGGCACTGCCAGCCAGCCCAGGACCATAACAGAGAACCGTCTTCCACGGAGAAGCCCTCTACGCGACCCTTATCCTTGTTTTCCGATGCACTGATCATCACGACCTGATCCTGGCCACACAGAGAGACCACACGGGGTGAGGAATAGCCCAGACCACCTTCGCCGGGCGTTTCCCAGATCACCTCGCCGGTGTTTTTGTCGTAGGCCGCTACAAAGGCTTTCGGTGATTGAGGGGCTACAATGATCCGGTCTTCATAGAGGAAAGGAGCCTGAGACACGCCCCAGTCGGGAAGTGCCACATCATATTCTTTGAGCAGATTGCGTTGCCAGACCACCTCCTGGCTGCTGCGATCAACACAAAGCAGATCACCCAGGAGGCCCACGCTGTAGACTTGTTTTTCATCAACAGTCGGGGTCGTCCGTGATCCGCTGTGTCCCGTACTCCCCGGCGCATCGTAACTGTACCGCCATTTTTCTTTGCCCGTATCCAGATCGAGGCAACGGAGAACATCACGAGCTTCTTCTTCTCTGTCAAGAAGATAAACTTCACCATCCCGTACCGCCGGGCCTCCATATCCGACGCCCACAGCCACAGTCCATGATTCCGCCGGGCCTTCAGCGGGAAAAATGCTGATCAGATTATCTTCCGCCGATACGCCGTCGCTCTCAGGGCCCATATACCAGGGCCAGTCAGCCGCAAAAACTGCGGGCATTCCCATAAAGACAAAGACGACAATATAAATGAAAAGAAATAATTGACGGGTCATGATTTCTCCTTTTGTATACGGGTTGAACCATGAGACTCCAAAAGCCTGATCGGGATTCAGGGATCATCTCCTGTGTTGCTGATTGCTGCAGGCAAAGTCCGCCATACCCCTCATACCCCGGACTTGATTAGCCTTCTTTGTGAATAAGTATACTCCATGCCAGGAAAGACAGGCAATAGTGCAGAAAAGAAGAGCTGTAACCAAATGAGTCTTTCAATTTAAACCAGGTCAATCACGGAACACATAGCGCAGCACAGCCGTAACCAAATGAGTCTTTCTTTTTTCACCACAATGGGCACGGCGAGCACAGAGGACCACCGAGAAATGACGCTGACACGACCTTCCTTAGAACCACAGATGAACACTGGTTAACACTGATAAATTAAAGACCTTGGGTCGCGCAGCCTGGGAACGCCAATTTCCACATTGGCAGGACACCCGGAAAAAGACCATGACTTATGTATGCATTTGACGGGAGAACAAAGACTCAGAGTTTACAAAGGCTTTTATTTTATTCTTGCTTAGCAAAAGACCTGTTGCCGCATCACTGTTTACAAAATGTCAATGTCATCATACGCTGTGTGCCAATGTGGAAATTGGCGTTCCCAGGAGTGACTCTCAACGTCTTTCAGGGTTTCCAAAGACATTTTGTCGGAAGACAGGCTGTCGAATCTGTAGTCGCACTACATGTTGTAGTCAAAGGAGTTAGGTCGATACCAACACAAACTTCTTCGAAAAAAACAATGGAAGTTGACGGGTAGCAACACGAAGACAGAAGAGGAAGAGGCTTATGTGTCTCGCCGAAGTCTCTTTTGTATCCCAAGACATGTCTACGCCCCTTCCACATCCGTCCGATCTGCGAGGAACTTTGATTAGGGACGGAGCATTATCTGAAACCAGTGGACAGAGAGGACTAACGGGGCACGGCATGCCGTTCCCCTACCTATCCCCTCACTCCCTCGACCCTCGTCCCTCATTACAAACGCTGTACCCCCATGCCGCCGCCTATTTCAATGACCGCGCCCGTACTGTAATCAAAGCCGCCTTGCGCCAGTGCCACGACGGCACGGCCCACATCTTCAGGCGTGCCCCACCGTTGGGCTGGCACCAGGCCTTCCGCAATGAGTGCATCGTATTTTTCTTTTACAGCCGAGGTCATATCCGTGCCTATGAGGCCGGGCTGCAAATCAAAGACGGGTATACCACTGGAAGCCAATCCCATGGCGAAGCACTGGGCGGCCATGCTCAACCCTGCTTTGCTGACACAGTACTCGGCCCTGTTTGTACTGACAATGCGGGAGGAAATACTGGAAATGAAAATGATTTTGGGCTCTATCTCCCGCCCCTCTTCCAGAAGCTTTTTCATGGTTACGGCCACACGCTGGCTGAAGAAGAAGGGGCCCCGAAGGTTGATGCCCAGAACCCGGTCGAAACTCTCCGGCGACATGTCCAGAAGTTCTTTGCGTTCCAGGGGCGCCACTCCGGCATTGTTCACCAGCAGATCAATACGACCGAAGCGCTCCAGAAGTGTATCGATCCAAGCCTGATGTTCATCCAGCGCGGCAATATTGCCGGCCAGCACCTGGAAGGAAGCGCCCCGTTTTTCCGCTTCAGCTTTGACGGCATAGAGCCCTTCCGACTGTTTATCGGGATCGGGGCGAGTGGCCAGTCCAGCCAGATCATAGCCGGCCGATGCCAAAGCCAGTGCAATGCCTTTTCCTATACCACGGCTTGCGCCGGTAACAACAGCGAGAGGTCTCATTCGTATTCTCCTGATAGCAGGCCCAAGTGTGCAGTTGAATATTGACCGCTTGAGAATAGCACATTCAGCTTTGAAATGAAACTGTGGGCTGTAATTCTCATTTTCTCGCAGAACCAGAAAAAAAATCACCCTCCCCGCCCCTTTTCATGGTATGATTCACATAAATTCCGGCAAGTCCGGTATCGCTCTTGCTGTATGGAACATGCTTGGGCTATTATTTGTTATAATCAGGCGACAGTGGTCGGTACCGACTGAGGCATAGAGAAGAGTCACATCAACGGAGAGCAAGCACTCATGCGTTCATATCTGGGCACAGGCGAGCGGGTATTTCTTACTATTGGAAAATATCCGAGAAGAAACGCCCGGATCAAGGAAGTTGGGCAGGATGGAACCGTACTTCTGAGCTTCAGCAATCCCACGGCATTGCAAGCCGGTACCCCGGTTATCATGGAACTTGCCAAAGAGGGTTTCAGCCTGTTGTATTACATGCGCCTTCTTTCCTTTCTGCCGGCCAACCAACCCTCCATTCAACTTCACCGGCAACCTGTGAACAATCAGAATATGAAACGGCAGGCCTGGCGCGTTCCCTTTTCGCTGCAGACAGGTATCCGCACTCAGAAAACGCCTCATTTCCTGGGAGCCCAGTTTTGCGATCTGAGTGTTCTGGGCGCCCGGCTTGTTTCGGAGGTTTCTTTTCCCATGGATGCGACGGTGGAAATACGGCTGCCCATCCCTGATGAACAGGAACATATCGTGGAAGCCACGGTGCAACGCGCCTCAACCAAACCGATGGGCCGGAATCCTTTCGGGCAGGAACTGTATGAGGTCGTTCTCCTTTTCAAAAAACTGCCGAAATCCGCCTATTCCGATCTGGTCCGTTACCTGTGGAAATCAGTGCGAAAGCATTATGGCGAACAACTGCGTGCAGCCTATATGGTCAATTCACGCAAGGCCAGGACCAAAGCGGTCGATTTTGAGAATCTGAATATTCCTGTTCCGGGAAAGCATGAGTTCTGGAAACCTCAGTCCTGACAGGAGTCTGTACTTTTTTCAACATATGGGGGAACTGTCCATGGATCCTTTTCACGGTGTATTGATTTTCTGTTTGATTGTCGCTCTTTTCGCCCTTCTTGCCCAGCGTCTTTTTCAAAAGACCTCCACCCCTTCAGAATCAGGCACGGAAGAACTCATTACAGCCAGAGAGCAGCTGCGCGCCTCCCGGGAAAATGAAGAACGATTGAAGGGAGAACTGCAAGAACAAGGGGAAGTTGTGGAACAGTTGCGGAACAAGACTGGAGAGCTCAATGCCCGTTGTGCCGCTGCGGAAGCCAAAAATACGCTCATCCCTTCTCTTGAAGAAAAACTTCGGCTTGGTGAGGAAAAATTCGAGACTCTCCGAAACGAAAAGAATCGACTCGAAACAGAAATGGCTGAATTGCAGACGGCCAGGGAAGGGGAACGGAAAGCAGCTGATGAAAAACTGGCGCTCCTCAATGAGGCCCAGGAAAAGTTGTCTCATGCCTTCAAGTCCCTCTCCGCTGAAGCCTTGAAGAGCAACAATGCCTCCTTTCTTCAACTGGCAAAAGAAAATCTGGAGCGGTTTCAGACGACGGCCAAAGGGGATCTGGAACTGAGGCAGAAAGCCATTGACAGTCTGGTGAAGCCTCTGCAGGACTCGCTGGCGGCCGTGAACAAACAGATCAGCGAAGTGGAAAAGACCCGTACAGAAGCCTATGTCTCTCTGACGGAGCAGGTCAAATCCCTGACACAAACCCATGGACAACTCCAGTCGGAAACGAACAAGCTGGTGACAGCCCTGCGCCGTCCCGCCACCCGGGGCCGCTGGGGCGAAATACAATTGCAACGCGTTGTTGAAATGGCGGGTATGCAGGAGCATTGTGATTTTACGCCGCAGCTTTCCGTCACTTCTGAAGAAGGCCGTCTGCGCCCGGACATGGTGATTCACCTTCCCAACGACAAAGATATTATTGTCGATTCAAAGGTTTCACTGGAAGGCTATCTCAGTGCCCTGGAAACACAGGACGAAGATCAGAAAAAACAGTTCATGATGGCCCATGCCCGGCAAATACGCAAGCACATCAATGATCTGAGTGCCAAAGAATATTGGCGGCAATTTGAGCGCACCCCTGAATTTGTAGTTCTCTTTCTCCCTGCAGAATCCTTTTTCAGTGCTGCTCTGGAACAGGATCATCTGCTGCTCGATGACGGGATCAAACAGCAGGTCATCATCGCCACGCCGACAACGCTCATCGCCCTTCTGAAAGCTGTTGCTTATGGCTGGCGGCAGGACCATCTGGCTAAAAATGCCCGGAAGATCAGCGATCTTGGCAACGAACTCTACGATCGCATTCGTGTATTGACGGAACATTTCGGCCGTTTGCAGAAAGGCTTGAAAGCAGCTTCTGAAGCGTATAACGCTGCTGTAGGAACCCTGGAATCACGGGTACTGGTTACCGCCAGACGTTTCAAAGAATTGAAGTCCACCACGGCTGATGAGATCCCTCTCACCGACACCCTCGATCCGGAGCTGCGCAGCATACAGGCTCAGGAACTGATTGGTGTTACTGACATTTCGGAAGAAGAAAAAGAAACTCCGGATGCCGAGCTTTCATCGACATCCGGAGAAGATGACACAATTCAACCCTGATCAGACAGCCTCTACATTCTCCCCTGTCTCAGCGGCTTCTACAGATTCTACAGCCTCGACAGTGTCAACGGCTTCGACAGCCTCAACAGCGGGCATTTCATCCAGACTCGCATGGAGCCGTCCAAGGACGTCCATGGTTATCCGATGAATACCCGGCGCCACTTCGGGATTGCCGGTATACATTTCGCCATAGGGTGCTTTGTCCCGGCCATAAGTATAGGGCGCTTTCTGATCCCACTGTGATTTGGGGACGATGTACCCTATTTCATCGTTGGCCAGGTTGAAGTTCATTTTAAGGGCTCCCTTCATGACTTCAAAGAAGGGCGGCACTTCCACAGGATCAATCTTGAAATCGGCTCCTTCGGGATTCTCAATGCCACCGAAGACGATTTCGGGAAAAATCTCGCCGGGAGTGGTGACAATCTCAATCTCACCGATACGCAGGGCGTTGATCTCGCTCTTCGCCTGACCGTTATAAATACCCGGGTGAACAATACCCAGATAGAGAGCCGCTTTGAAAGGCCATCCCATGGTCAGGAAAAAGGTCTGGGCACTTACAGCCACCTGATGCTCTGTCATGGGTCGGGCTTCAGCACTACGCAGGGCATTGGCGGCAATGATAGCCAGATTCTCTCCCTGGGCCTGTGCTTTTCCCAGACTCTCCTCTTTAAATGGCGTACCGAAACGATCGGTGATTTCAATACGCAGCTGGTTCATTAAGCCGCCCAGAGGTCCTGCGAAGAAAACGCATTTTCCGCCGAAGCCTTCAAAAGCACCGGGACCTTCCAGTCCGTTTTCCAGAGCATCACGGAAATAATGGACAAAGTCTGAACTGATCATGAGGTTTTTGCTGCCGGCTGCTTCCGGATGCATGCCCCAGGAGGTGAGGATGGCGATGGTATTGTCCGTGCCTTTTTCTTTGAACCAGGCCAGAGGCAACTGGTGGTCCATGACGAAGGGTTCACGGCTGTCACGGATAAAATTTTCTTCAGGGACGTAACCCGTGGCGATGACCGTATCAGCAGGTTGAAGGTTTTCCACCGCTTCCAGAACGGCATCACGGGTCTTTTCCTTGAGCATGGTCATATAGTCTTCGTCAAAGAGGGAACGCCACAGCAGACTGTAGCTCCAGATACCCATGGTGTCCGGCGCTTCGTGAGAGTGTGTGACCGCAAAGACAACATGATCAATATCCGGGTTGGCCTCATGGATCATTTTTCGAATGGTGATATAACGGTCATAGGTGATGCCGATACTGTCGATGCTCACCATGACGATGGTCACGCCGTTGTTGCGGAAAGCCATGGCTCGTGACCAGAGAGGATCGTTCACGCCCATGGCTGGCCGGGACATGTCGAAACCGGCTATCCAGACAAAATCCATTTTGCCGTTTCCGTTCAGGTCATGCCATTCGTCCACTCCTTTTGTAAATTTGCCATCGCCATCCACATCGACCCAGGTGTCCTTGTCCTCAAAAGAGGGGGTCACATCACGGACGGCCACCCCCACTTCCAGATTTTCTACCGAATCCCAGCCTCCGGCATCGGGGAGCACAAAGTCAATGGCATATTCTCTATGCGAGCCCTGCATCTTATAGCGCACATAAGCGAAGGCCGTGAGAAAGAGCACCAGAATCACAATGGCAATACCGGACAGTATTTTATGACGAGCCATAAATTTCAACATCTTTGAATCTCCTGTTGTATGGGCGGGCGCAGAAAAAGACATGCCCGCAATGAAGGACATCGGGGTCCCGTGAAGGTTGACTATTGAAAATCGCTGACCCATGATCAATCAGCGCATGAATACTTTCAGTATATATTATATCTCTGTCAAGACAGAGGAGATCAAGAAGAGGCGGGCTTTTTCTGGCGGCCTTCCCAGACAGCCAGGGCAATTTCTGACAAGCGTGCTCCTGTTTCCAGAGGGAGATGCTCTTTTTCAATCTGCTCGCGGGCAAGCCCACCCAACTCCGTACGCAATGAACTGTTTTCCAGCAAACGAATCAACGCGGCTGCATAGGAAGTAACATCATTGTCCGGGACGATTAATCCCGTTTCTTCGTGAGCCAGTGGATAGGCTGCGCTCTCACAGGCCACAACAGCTTTTCCCGCCGCCATGGCGTTGAGCATTTTGATGGGATAGCCGGACCAGGACACGCGTGGCGCGGCAAAAACGCCATCCTGGGAAAGAAAAGGACTGAGCTCCTTCAGGGAGGTCGCATGAACAACTTCGGCTTCCAGATGGGCCGCCGAAGACGCCGTGGCCACCATGAGCCGGGCCTCGGGATATTTCTTTCTCACGAGTTTCATGGATTTGAAGAGAAGAGACAGATTCTGATATTTGTCGAGATTACCCGCATAGAGGACGGGCGGCAAAGAAGATTCCGCCGGAAGAGGTTCAAAGGGAGAAGCGTCTATGGGAGGGGGCACTGCAAAGACACGCTCCTGATCGCAGCCCCGGGCTACCAGATAACCCGCCAGCCGCTTGTGCGGTGCAATGACCGCATCGGCCAGCCGCGGAAAAGTCCGATCCAGACAATGGCCGATTTCCCGGGTGATATCACCATGTGAAAGGAAGTAGGGCAACTCATCATACATGGCATTATGCGCAAAATAAAGGATGGGCCGTTTCCGAACCATGAGCGCCGCCAGAAGAGCCTCATAATTATGGGCACAGACAACCTGGATACGATGTTTGCGGATCACCCGGCGCAGTTTCATGGCCAAGGTCATATCCTGAAAGGGTTTTGCCAGAGAAGGACCCGCTTCGGTCTTTGTGGCAAAGGGAATACGCATGGCCCGGTGAATTTGTGCGCCCGGCGGATCTTCACCCAGACCATAGCCATAAACAACCAGATGCACTTCGTGGCCCTGAAGGCGCAGACATTCCGCCGTATAGTTCATAAAAACCTGGCTGCCCTGTGGCGCGGGAAAGGGGCATGCACCCACCATGGCTATACGCAGTTTCATTCGAAGTATCCCAGTGCTTTCATCCGTTGTTCCAAAAGCGCTTCTTCCTCTTCAGTGTACTTGGTTTCCGCCCCTTTGATCCAGCTCTCCCCTCTCATTTCTTCAGCGACACCTGCAGAGGCTGTGAAGGGGCGTCCTTCCATGTCCCCTGAATCCACGCCGAGCCAGCTCAGAACGGTGGGAGCCACATCGATGAGGCCGGGATCTTCACGACACAAGGGGAGATTGGAAGCCAGGAAGGCGGGGTTCTTGTGAACACCGGCACAGCCCTGTTCTTTTCCGCCTTTCCAGGCGCTGACCGGCAAAGCTTCCGCAACCTCTCCCCCACGTTTACGCACTACCGAGGCCCTGTAGCCTGTTGACCAGTCCAGTTCAAGAAAAATATCAGCTGCACGGTCCACATGTTCCCCGTGATAAATATCGTTGCGGGCAATGGCTTTTTTCACCTCGGGAAGTGTTTCCAGAAGTGCGCATAACTCGGCGACGCTTTCTGAATAAGCTTCCGGTGGGATCACACCCCGGGGTTCCCGGCCCATCACATTGAGACGGACAGCCGGACAATAGTCGAGTTCATCGGACCAGGCGCGTGTCTTCGTCCATTGAATGCCCTGAAAGCGGGCGCGGCTTTCCACGTTTTCCGCCAGACGCTGGAAACGCCGGAACAAGGCTCCTCGGAAACGTTGGGGCACCCAGCGGAGAAGCGCCTGTTTCAGTCCTGCAGGCAAATTCCCTTCATAAGAAAGCCAGCCCTGTTCCGCCAGAAAATTATTGAGGTGAAGGCTTGTCGTACCTGCACCGCCAAAGCCATGATCCGAGACAACCAGCACGAGACCGGCCTCTCCGAAGAGATCGCACAAGCGGCCTACCGCTTCATCCAGACGCTCATAGATTCGACGAATGGGATTATGCGGCGCCGTAATGTCCGGATTATGGCGTGGCGAATGTTCATCTTCCAGAGGCCAGAAATGATGGGAAGCCGTGTCCGCTTCTGTGAGCACGACCATGAACAAATCCCAGGCTTCCTGACTTAAGAGACGACAGGCAATCTCTTCATGAATGGCGATCTTTTTTTCCAGGAGTGTGAAGGCCTCTTCATACCACACCTCAGAAATGCGGTGCTCCTGAAAAAGAGAGAAGGGCCAGTCAGAAACGCTTTTGTAGAGTTCAGGAGGATAGACAAAGGAAGGGTCAATGCGATCGGCTACGGGCGAATCGAATCCGGAAATCATGATGCCATTGACGGCCTCCGGAGGATAAGATGCTGGAACACCCAGAATACATACCCGTCGCTCCAGTTCGGAGAGAATATTCCACAAGGCCGGTGCCTGTCTGTCACTGCTGTTGAGAAAGCGTATCCCGGGACGGTGGGAAAGAGGAACCGTAAAGTCGGGAATACCGTGACGGCCTGGATTTACACCTGTGACACAGGTGGTCCAGGCGGGATAGGTGACAGGCGGCACGACCCCCGCAAGAGCTCCCAGATATCCCCGGGCCTGCAGGGCGGCCAGATGAGGCAGGCGCCCCTCGGCGATCCATTGTTCCGCCAGGTCCGGAGAAAATCCATCCAGACCGATGAGCAATACGCGAGGCCGGGCGGTCACGCTACTCTCCCCTTTCTTCTTTTAAGACATGTCCTGCAGGATTCGCCATCAGGCTGAACCGTCCAGATACTGTACATAAACACAAAGGGCACGCCGGCTATACAATGGCCACGATCACACCGATCAGCGTCAGGATCACCATGATGATACTGCTTGAAAAGACCTGGCTGATATAGACGGCTTCCTCAAAAAACGAGCGTATGCTCAGGTTATTGCCGTATACCGCCAGCAAATCACTCAAACGGAAGGAACTTCCCTGGCCCACTGTCAACCAGACTTTGGTTTCAGGAACACTCCCCTCAGCCACAGAGGGCGAAAAGACAACGGCATAACAGCTCCCCGTTGTGAGTGGGGTAAAGTGCATTTTTTCAAAGCGCCAGCTGACGATTCCCGTATAGTCATCACGATACTGGGCACTTTTCAGATCATGGGTGGACAAGAGTTGAACGCCCATCCCTTCAGGAACTGTAAAAGGAAGTTTTTCGGTGCAGGGCGGCAGATCAGGGGAAAGGATGGCGACAGCCGGTCGCGCATGACGGTAGCGGTCCAGCCTGGGCACACCCAGTTGCAGCGGAATGCTTTTTCCCGCTTCAGTCTGAATTTCAAGCCACAGCGCCGGTGCCTCCGGGCGGCATTGATGATAGGCCACATGCCCCTTGTCTGTCGTGGAGACAGAGAGCGCTTTTCCCTGAGAAGTGCCGCCACTGTTGACTGTCAGCACTTTAAAGTTCCAGGGCGCTTCCGCCTGAGCCGCAGCACTGAGAAGGATAAAAAAACAGGCTTGGAGTACAAGCAGCCGGATAACAGCTCTGTTCATGGTAATTTTCCTGTATTCATTGAAAATTTTTCAAGACCGTATCAGAAAACAGGAGAAACGATCTCATCTACAGGATACCCCATCTCAGGCGCATGGGGCAATTCTCTGTCGTGGAAATATCGCTTCAGCAGGGTGAAAGTCTCTGGAAATCAGGAAAGAAAGGAGGCGCCAGCCCCTTCTGCGGGAGCGGACACATACACTTCACCCTGTCTTCCCGTTTCTTTTTTATATGCCGCCAGCAAGGCTTCACAAAAGACATCCACCTGATTGCGGGCAACCAGATTGATGGTGCAGCCTCCGAATCCGGCGCCGGTCATGCGCGCTCCATGGCAGCCGGGAAGATCTCGGGCGAGAGCGGTCAATACATCCAGTTCCGGGCTGGTGACTTCATAGTCTTCCTGCAAGCTCCTGTCTGAAGCGTTCATCAGTTCGCCGAGCCTTTCCAGAGCACCGCTTTCCATGGCTTCTTTGGCCTGAACAGTGCGTTCATTCTCTGTAATGACATGGCGGGCCCGACGGAAGTTCACTTCGTCCAGAGACCCCTGAATCTTCATGAGATCGTCCAGAGTGTAATCGCGCAGCTTGTGGCCAGCACCTCCTGCAGCGCGGAGGCTGTCCACAGCACCGGTACATTCCGCCACACGTTCGTTATACTTGGAGGCGGTCAGACCACGGGGACAGGCCGTATTGGCTATGACAAAGAGTGCGTGCTCAAAGGCGACTGGTACCAGTTCAAATTCATAACTGCGGCAATCAAGAAAAAGGGCGTGACCGGCCCGGCCACAGCGGGAGATGAATTGATCCATGATCCCGGTGCTCAACCCCAGAAAATCATTTTCCACCCGCTGTCCCAGTCTTGCGGCTTCAGAACCTTCAAGCTGAAAAGCACCGGCCTTCTCGAAAAAAGCCAGGGTCGCCATTTCCAGTGCAGCCGAGCTGCTCAAGCCGCAGCCCACGGGCACATCACCGAGGATCAGCAAATCGGCACCGCAGAGAGGCTGACCGAGTTTCTTCAATTCGTCGGCTACCCCCAGGATATAATCTGTCCAGGGCTCTTCCTGACTCCGCACAGTCTTGTCTATATGTGCTTCAGCGGAGCGGCCCAGCGTCTCGGCACGGAGGAAAAGTTT
Source organism: Candidatus Hydrogenedens sp. (assembly GCA_012522755.1). Lineage (GTDB taxonomy): Bacteria > Hydrogenedentota > Hydrogenedentia > Hydrogenedentales > CAITNO01 > JAAYJV01. The sequence continues at coordinate 25,634 of JAAYJV010000175.1, read as the reverse complement.
TCCATCCTCCCGGGGCACGCCCAGAACGAGTGTATCGTGTTCTATGGCCATGGGCAACACAAAGCCATCGTTATAGTCCGTGTGCTCACCGATAATATTCACCCGACCGGGTGCCCGGGCTGCAATGGTCGGCGTGCTGCTGAAAAAACGCCCGTAGGCTGTCAGTGCATCTTCCAGACGAATACTCATTCTTCTGTCTCCTCACGCTGTTTTTCTTTCTCAGCCTTTTCCTGTTCTTTGATTTTCTGCCAGGACACCAATACTTCCTCGCTTGTGGTGGCCCGCTCTTTTCCGAAGACATGAGCATGGCGGCGCACCATTTTCGCACAGACACCTTTGAGTGCCTCCTGAATCGAAAAACGTCCCTCCTCTTCCGAGGCGACGGCACAGGCAAGAAAGGTGAACATGCAATCGCCGCACTCCTCAGCTCCGTGTTCATTGTCGCCGGAAAGAAGAGCTTCTTGCAGTTCCTCCCCTTCTTCCACACAAAAACGCGCGTAATCCAAAGCCGTCTGTTCACGGTCCCACGGGCATCCCTCCGGCGATCGCAGAAAGCGGATCAAGGTGATGAGGGCTTCAAACCATTCGCCCGTAGTGGCGGGTTCTTTATCCAGTAATTTTAAAAATGCAGGGTCCATAGCGATTCCTTTGCAAGTCCTGTCATGAATTATGCCTCACCACGCCCCTTTGTTTACAGTTTGAAAATTTCTTCAAGGTGCCGTGATGAGTTCACGGATGGCATCGAGCCTTTTCGCGCCTATACCCGGCACACGGAGGAGGTCATCAGGAGAAGAGAAATCACCCTTCTCCCGTTCAACTACTATGGCCGCAGAGAGAACAGAGCCTATACCCGGCAGCGTTTGCAGTTCCTGAGCCGTTGCCGTATTGAGATGAAGCTTTCCCTGGGCCGAAGAAGTGCCGGAAGCCGGGCTTTGCTCAGAGGCTCTGTTACCGGAACCATCGGCTCGCCTCTCTGTGGTGAAAGCAGTTCTTCGGGGAGGACGGCGCAGGTACAAATCCGGGTTCAGGCGATAATCAGTTTCGGGACGTCGCAAAGCAAGACCTTCGGCGTCCGTCTCCAGATAGCTGTGATAGGGCACTGTCAATGTGGTACCGTCCACAACCTGAGCGGTCACGAGCAGCTCGGAAAGATCGGCTGTGTCGAGGGCATTCCCCGCCCGGGCGATCAGATCGGACAGACGGCTGTGTGCATCAATACGATAAAAACCGGGACGGGCCACAGCGCCCATGACGGCGACACCGACTTGTTTGGGCTCCACAGAAAAAGCCGGAGCAATCGCCAGGTCTTCTTTTGGCTCCTCAAGAAGGGGAATGTCACTTTCCTTTTTCCGGGGAGCTGGTGCAGGCAGCGGCTCCGGCCTGCTGACTCGGGAAGACTGCGGCTTTCCACGGGGGAGACCGGAAGGTAAAGAAGTTCCGGGAACGATACGGCGATATCCTCCTGGAGACAGATCGCTGGAAAGAGACTCAGCCGCATCCTTATCCTGATAGAAATAAAGCATTCCTATTCCCAGAAGGACAACAGCCATGGTTGACAAGAGGAGAATCTGCTCCTTCACCGTCAGAAAACGATTGGGTACAAACATACGACATTTCCACGAAAACAAATTTCCACGAAATAAAGAGGGGTTCGCACTTCATTATAGACGGAGTCCGGCTGCATCACAACTATTGTCACAAGAACCTGATATTATTACCCGCCGTCTTTCCCTCGCCCTTCTGTGTTGAAAAAGAAAGGAGAATTTACTTGCAATCCTGTTGCGTTGTGAATCACCTCGTTTTTCATAGGATCTTACCCCTTTTTCATGGTAGAATAAGAAATCTTGGAAGTGGTATTTTATCCTTTTTCAAAGATGAAGGAAGAAGCTTCCGCTGCTTTGAAGGACTATATAATTGAGCCTGCTCATTCTCAGCGGGGTAAATACTTGACAAAAGATGCGAAACCAAGTATTATTTTGGTATTAAAATGCGGATCGTGTATCCGAAAAACCATACGGGTCTGCTTGCGCAACTTTTGCACAGGAAAGGTTTATCGTCATGCCGACAGTATTTAGACTCACGGCGTTGGGTGTACTCTTCAGCACACTGCTTCTTTTCAGTGCCTGTCAGAATCTTACTGACATGTCACCCTCTCCAGACTTTGAAGTTACGCCTCAGGAGGGCTGGGCACCTCTGATTGTTCGCTTTCAAGATGCCAGCCATCCGGGCAACTCAAAGATTCATGCCTGGCATTGGGATTTTGGTGACGGCACTACTGGAACCGGTCCAAACGTGCACCACACTTATGCCAAAGCCGGTCCGTATGATGTGACCTTGACTGTTACCTGCATCGAAGGCAACTTTTCGGCCACGAAACGTGCTGCGGTAAATGTACTGGTTCCGGGCAGCTTCGGCAAAGCAGATCCCAAGAACGGTCTGTATTCCGCTTCGGGTCTTGCTGTTCAAATTCCCGAAACCTTCCGTGCCAAAGCCACCTTCGGTGTGGAACGTGTCACAGGTCTGCCCGGACTGTCTTTGCCTGAAGGCATGACGGCTCTCTCCGACCTTTTCACACTCATGCACAATATGCCGAGTCCGGACTTCTTCGTTCTGGACATCGATGACATTGACGATCTTGACAATGTCAGCATGCCTGAAGCCGCAATGCTCTCTATTCCGATCATGAGCAATCCCCCTGTCTCCGCGGGCGACGGATCCGATCTGTATCTGCTGGCTTTTCTGGAAGATGGCCGCATTATCCCCATACCGGGTTCGCTCAAGAAAGGACTGTTTTCAAGCGTTGTTCTGCGCCTTCCCGCCCGGGCACAGTATGTTGTCGTGAAGCGGAACGATGCGGAAATTTTTGATTCTCTGCAGGTTGCAACGAATAAAGTCGCCAAAAATGGATGGGGTAACTCCTGGAACATTCACAGCAGCACCGGCACGGGCCAATCGCTGGCCGCCCTCTATCATGGCACCACACAGGATGAAGCCTCCTTCCTCAAACGTTCCTTTTCTGCGGATACAGTGCTGAAAGCACACGAAGATTTCACTACTGCAGTGCAAAGTCTCTTCGATGACTTGTCGGCCCTGGATCTGCTTCCTCCGCTGCTTCTCAGCAAATCAGATGCTTATGATCTCATTCTTTTCGATATGCTTCCTCCCTATGAGGAAGAATTGACCCGTGCGAACCAGTTGCCTTTCTATAACAATTTCTTCGGCCATCTGGTTCTGGATCCGGGACTGATCATTGATCTTAGCCGGCGCAATGCCCGCCTTTACAGCTGCGACCCTTCAGAGTATGTGGAATATCCCCTGACAGAAGAGGAAGTGGCCGACTGGTATGGCTGTGATTTCGCGCAGAGTTTCAGCCCTGATTCCGCTTTCGGCGAAGCCTTGCTCCAGTCCATATATGACATTTATCCTTTCCCGGTCATCAAGCCGACCGCTGTGGTCACAGAGAACCAGCCTGTTGAGCTTGAGGAAAAAGCACAGGCTGCGCCTGAAGCCATCAACTTCAATGAAGGGGTTCTGGACAGCTATGCACTCTATTTCGGCCAGTCCATTCATCCCTGGCCGGCCCGTGCCTTCGGCGATAATGAGCGTCCCTCTTATGCCCAACCGCTCTTCTTCCCCTACAGCAGCGATGTTGAGGGATACAGCCCCTCGGGTCAAGAGTTCCTGGCCTGGTTGAAAAACAGCGGTGTCATCGAGGATCCCATGGAACTGCTCCCCGATGTACTGGCTGGTTTGGTCGTCATCACGAAAGAACTCTCCGACTATTTCGCCCGTCCCCTTACATTCAATGAGTCTCAAGTGGCACTGGCACTGGCTTTTGACGAAGCGATTCTCGCCTGGAACGAAGACGGGGAAGACGAGAACGGAGAAGACGAGAACGGAGAAGACGAAAACGAAGAAGACGAGAATGGAGAAGAGACTGAAGAATTCGGATTGCCGGAATGTTACTGGGCTTATATCCAGGACATTCTCTTTGAAAATACGTCATCGGCCATTCTTCGCCCCAGCGATCAACACAGACAAGCCTGGTCCTTGAATCTTGATAAGGTGGATGAGACCAGCCTCGTGGAAATTACGCCCGGCGGGCCGGTGGAACAGTATGATATTCACCCCGAAGACTATCCTGCTCTGGAATTCATTGCGCCCATGAGCAGCCGGGTGGTGGTTTTGAACATCAGCGGCCTGACAACAGACTTGTACCTGGATTTCAGTAACAACAAATGGAATAAAGACAAGCGCGACAACGGAATGGGTATCGCCATTTATGTGGAAGGGCATCCCGGCATCAATCTGTCTGATGCACCTGGTGAGTATGACATCTACACACTGATTGATATTGACGAGGATGGACAATCGGATATGGTGCGTTTGTCCGACTTCACAGCCGATCAGGATCATCTGCTGGAAAAAGTGACTATTCTGGTTTCCAATCTGAATCCGACTCTGGCCAATTCTCTGGAATTCAGCCTCAAGAGCCATGCGGACGTGATCACCCCGGAAAGTTCGATCCTCCACAGATATGTCTATACACCCGATCCCGCCTATGGCTATGAGCTTGCAGGGATTTTCCCCAAAAAAGACCACACAGCCTATCAACTGGAAATGACCTCAGGCAGCTGGCGCGGTCAATTTGAATTGGAAGATACCGTCTGGCATCACAAACTGGCCATTGTGGAACCCAAGAATCTCAGCGAAAATACGGCCATGCTGCTCATTGCCGGAGGATCCTCAGCATCGCGAATCTCCGAGCAGGAACTGGGTATCATGGCTGAGTATGCCACCATCAGCCGTTCCGTGATTATACTGCTCAAACAGACTCCTTATCAGCCCATAGGCTTTTATGATGATGGTGAAATTCTGCGGACGGAAGATTCCATCATTGCCTACAGCTTCGACAAATACATCCAGAGTCATCAGGCCGGTGCTCCCGACAGCACCTGGCCGGCGCTGCTCCCCATGACCCGGGCTGCTGTGCGGGCCATGGATACCGCTCAGGATTTCATGGCGAGCAAGCCGGGCAACAAACGCATCATTGATAACTTTGTCGTTGGTGGCGCATCCAAACGCGGATGGACCACCTGGCTTACGGCCGCCATGGATCCGCGTGTAACCGCCATCATCCCCATGGTCATTGATATCCTGAACATGCAGCAGCAGATCGAGCATCATCACGCCATGTACTCGACCTACCCCTCTGACAGCGTTAACTTCTATATGCAGGGCGGATATTCGACCTCGCTGAAAGATTATGTGGAATTCTCCATCTTCAATCGCTTCAATACGGCTGCAGGCCAATCGCTGCTCAGCATCATCGATCCCTTGTATTACAAGGAAGCGCTGACCATGCCCAAGCTGATCCTGAACTCTACGGGAGATCAGTTCTTCCTTCCCGATGGATCGCATTTCTATTTTGATCAATTGGAAGGACTGAATTACCTCTCCTATATCCCCAATACCGATCACTCGCTGGGCAATGATCTGGCTCTGGACAATGCCACATCACAGACCATGCTGGCCTTCTTCATCGCTCAGGCCAGGAATAACAACAAGATTCCGTCTGACAATGTGGAAGTGCCTCACTACGAATGGGAATTCGGAAAGTCGGGCAACAAAGAACAGATTGTCACCCATGCCTCAGTCGAGCCCATAGCCGCCTTCCAGTGGACCGCCACGGTGGAGGAGCATCGGGATTTCCGGCTTCGTACCCAGGGTGCCATCTGGCAGCGCCAGCCTCTGGAAGTAATAGAACAGGTGGATACAGAAGAAGGACCGGGCAGCACCAACTGGAGATGTGTTGCCGAAGTCACAGCTCCTCCACAGGGATGGACCGGTTTCATGACCCAGCTGGTCTTTGACGGACCTGAAGATCAGACTGAATTCACCTTTACAACGCCGATCCACATTATCTCCGCTGAGGAATGAAAGCTGTGACGGCCTTTCTCTGAATTGATGACCCGGACTTTTTACCCGGCGGCAGACGCAAAAGCATCTGCCGCCTTTTTATTGTTGCTTGTTTATGAGGAACTGTCATGACCGCGAAAAAAGACCTGTCCAATCTGGAACGAAGAGAGTTCATGAAACTGGGTGCGGCTCTCGGTGCCGGCGCACTGCTGCATGAGGCCGCCAGTGGTAACAATCCCGATCACGCCGCAACCGCAAAAGAAGCACCCGTGGCTGCAGCAGTCGAAAAGGTACGTGTCGGCTTTGTCGGCGTGGGCGGCATGGGCACGAACCACCTCAGAAATCTGCTTCATCTGGAAGGAGTCGATATTGTCGCCGTCTGTGACATTGTGGAAGAGAAGGTCACCCGGGCTCAGGATATGGTCGAAGCAGCCGGACAGCCACGGCCCGTCGCTTACACACGGGGTGAGCTGGACTTCATGCGCCTCTGTGCGGAAGAGGACTTGACCCTGGTCTATACAGCCACCCCCTGGGAATGGCATGCGCAAATCTGTCTGGCGGCCATGACCTCCGGAAAGCACGCTGTCACGGAAGTGCCTCTGGCGGTCACCCTGGAAGATTGCTGGCGACTGGTGGAAACTTCTGAAAAATACGGCAAGTATTGCATCATGATGGAAAACTGCTGCTATGGCCGCACGGAAATGACTGTCTTGAATATGGTGCGTCAGGGAGTGCTCGGTGAAATCATTCATGGCGAATGCGGCTATCTCCATGATATACGGGATATCTTTTTGCAGATCGCACCGGGAAGAGAGTGGTTCCAGAAACATGCTCTCACACGAAACGGCAGCTTATATACCACCCATGGATTGGGGCCCGTGGCACAGTGCATGAATATCAACCGGGGCGACCAGTTCGACTATCTCGTCTCCATGAGCAGCCCCTCTCTCGGGCTGGAAGATTATGCCCGAAACAAAGTACCGGAAGACGATCCCCGGCGCAGTCTGGAGTTTGCCGCCGGAGACGTGAACACGACACTCATCAGGACTCACGCCGGTCGAAGTATCGCCCTCGTTTATAATGCGCACAACCCCAGGCCCTACACGCGCATCAATCTTGTGCAGGGTGTCAAAGGGCTGGTGGAAGGCTATCCCGACAGGGTTCATATTGAGGGAGTCAGCCCCGTCCATGAATGGGAAGATATGGACCAGTATTGGGAACAGTATGAACCGACGCTCTGGCGGGAACTGGGCAGAAACCTCACCGGCTTCGGTCATGGCGGCATGGACTATATGGAAGATTATCGTCTCATCAAATGCCTGAGAGAAGGGATCGCCCCCGATCTGGATGTGTATGACGGCGCCGCCTGGAGTTGTATTGCGCCGCTCAGCGAGAAGAGCGTCGCTTCGCGCAGTGCCTCTGTGGAGATACCCGATTTTACCCGAGGCGCCTGGCGCACACGTCCGTCCCTCCCTGTTCCGGAACTTTAAACGAAGCACAGCACAGCCGCAACCAAAGTGTCATTTCTTTTTTTTCACCACAGAGGACACAGAGACCCACTGATAAATTAAAGACCTTGGTTCGCGCAGCCTGGGAACGCCAATTTCCACATTGGCAGACAGCGTGTTATGACATTGAGATTTTTTAAACAGTGATGCGGTAACAGGTCTTTTGCTAACCACGAATAAAATAAAAGCTGTGTACTCCTGGATTTTGTTCTCCCGTCCAATGCATACACAAGTCATGGTCTTTTCCCGGGTGTCCTGCCAATGTGGAAATTGGCGTTCCCAGGAGTGAATCTCAACGTCTTTCAGGATTCCTCAAGACATGCCTGCGCCCCTCCCACATCCGTCTGATCCGACTGATCCGACCGAATCTCCGGAGACTATTGACGCCTTCGAGTATCTTATGTGCCTCACGACATATCCCCGCCGTCATTCCGTTTTTTTTGACCCGACCCGCCTGTCAAAGTATTCAGCCACAACAACGCGAAAATAGACGGTCATCAAGATTGAGAAGACTTTGAGGAGAATAACCGCTCTCTTCAGTGCTTTGTGTTGCCGAATCTGTGGTCGCATCATAGGCCGATCGGTCAGATCCGTCGTTTCTGCGCGTAGAGAGTACGATGCATATTTCAACAGTTTGTATCTCATGTTAAATTCATGTAAAGTAAAGGGGTTTGTTGTGTTTACCCCCCTTTAACCGATACGAGGAGAAAATGATGAAGTTTAATTTTTTCAGTCTTATGTTGGCTGGCCTGTGCCTTTTTGCACTTTGCGGAACCGTTCAGGCCCAGGACGTTGCCGAAGGGCAATGGATCAATCTTTTTGACGGGGAAAGCCTCTACGGCTGGACACCCATGGGCGATGGCAACTGGGAAGTTCAGGATGGCGTGATCAGCGTCGATCAGGGCACAAGCGGTCAACTGGCTACGCTGGCCCTGTTCGCTGATTTTGATCTGTCCGTGACCATGCGCGTTACCGGTATGGGTACAGCGGGAATCGCCTTCCGTGCGCCACTGTCCGGCTATCCTCAGGAACAGGGCGGCGCCACTGTCAACCTCACAGCTGGCGAAGACAATGTCGCTTTTTCCACAGTCAATATCCGTGCACTGGGCAATGAAGTCAGCGCAACGGTCAACGACATTGATGTGTCTGTTTCGGCTTCCAACGCCAAAGGCCATATCGCCCTTCAGTTCCACCGCTATGACCGCTTCAAAAAAGGCCCGAAAGTGGAAATCAAGGAAGTGAAACTCCGTCCTCTGGCCATGACCTCCCTTTTCGATGGCGAAACCTTGGATGGCTGGAACATCATTCCTGAACGCAAATCTGTTTTCTCCGTCATTGACGGCGCCCTCAACATCAAGGACGGTAACGGCCAGATCGAAACTGAAGGCGTATTCCGTGATTTCGTGTTGCAGCTTGACATCTATTCCAACGGTGACCACCTGAACAGCGGCGTATTTTTCCGCACTCCGCCCAATGTCTTCTGGGTCGGCTACGAAGCGCAGATCAGAAACCAATGGCTCCGTGATGACCGTACAAAACCTGTGGACTACGGAACGGGCGGTCTCTACGGACTGAAAGCAGCCCGTAAGGTGGTCAGCACGGACCGTGAATGGTTCACCATGACCATTGCCTGCTGCGACAACCATTATGCCGTCTGGGTCGATGGCTACCAGACTGCGGACTTCACGGATACCCGTCCCCTGGATGAAAATTCCAATGGCAAAAACGGCTATGTGAGTGCGGCCGGAACCATCAACCTTCAGGGCCATGATCCGACAACGGATCTCTCCTTCAAGAATATCAATATTCAGTCTTTCGACAAATAATTCCTTTTCCCCTGTCTCTTTTCGCGGACGGATGTCATGTGCATCCGTCCGTTTTTTATGGATTCAACCCTACCTCGAAAGGATCAAGCGTATATTCAAGTCCTCATGTCGCATTAAGATTCCTGCTTTCGCAGGAATGACGCAGGCGAGAGTGTTCTCTTGAGGTACAGATGGGAATTGGGAAGACATCAGCCCTTCCCCTCTTCTTTCTTCGTGAACCGACCGAGACGTCCGACTCCCCTGAAAGATCTGATCCCTTCAAGTCTCTTGTTTGCCTCAAGACATACCTCCGCTGTGTGCCAATGGGGACATTGGCGCTCCCACGATATGTTCACTCTCTTCCGGAAAGTTTTCTGAGTCATGGATCTGTTTTGAGAAAAAAGAGACATTATGCCGCAACCAAATCAATATCTTTCCCGGGTCATGATGCGCTGTGTGCCAATGTGGAAATTGGCGTTCCCAGGTGCGCGACTCAAAGCCGTCAACCCTATCACCTATCACCTATCACCTATAAAACGCCCCTCGCAGATCCGAGTGATCCTACCGATCCGATCTATCCGTCCGACTCGCCAGCGCCCACGTCATTCCTGCTTTCGCAGGAATGACGCAGGCGAGAGTGTTCTCTTGAGGTACAGATGGGAATTGGGAAGACATCAGCCCTTCCCCTCTTCTTTCTTCGTGAACCGACCTGTCCTACCTGACTTCGTGGTCAGAAAAAAAGCATCATCTGGTTGCGGCTGGGTGCCCTGTGAACCTTCGCGTCCTTCGTGACCTCGTTGTGAAAAGAGAAAGGTCAATTTGGTTGCAGCCATGCTGCGCAGTGGTCTTCTGTGCTCACTGTGCCCATTATTGTGAAAAGATAATTTGCTTGTCGGCTATGCAGTGCTATGAGTTCTCTCTCCCTCTCTTGCAAGGCATACCCCTTTTATGATTCACTAAAGGGGCTCCCATTAATTGTGTTATTTTTCAGGCTACCGAGGAATTCCCATGGACACTTTCCGATTTTCTCTGCTCGTTGTTCTCGCACTCAGCCTTATGCTCTCTCCGGCTGCTCAAGAGGCTGAATCCTGGCAGACACCCTATGAAGGTGACGATGTGAGCGGCGATCATGTGCTTGGTTTCTGGCGCTTTGACGATCCCACAGGCGAAGTGCTCGACAGTTCCGGCAAAGGGCATCATGGGAAGCTGTCCGGAGCTGAGTTCCATGAGTCCGGGAAATTCGGCGGTGCCTTGCAGTCTTTTGCCGGATGGCCCGTGAGTGATAAGCGTCACAGCGCTGTCATCCCAAACAAGCCTTCCCTCTCTCCCGGAGGCGCCTTCACCATTGAACTGTGGATCTGTCCTGATCCTTATCCTGAGGAATATGGCCAGCACTTTCTGGTGGACAAGAAATATGTGAGTCACAGTGACTACCAATGGATTCTCGAAGCGCCTGACGGAAATGGCCTGCAACGGATGCGCCTGATTCTGGGATTCGGTGAGGATTCAGAGACCTGGTGGTCTTCCGAGGCCTCTTTCCCCACAGGCGTCTGGGCCCATGTGGCTTTCACTTATGATGGGGCGGGCAAAGTCACCTTTCACAAGGACGGCTGTTCACTCGGCGGATCCGTGAAAGCAGGACGGGGCGCCATTCACGCCGGAAGCCATGATCTTATGCTGGCTGATCGGGTAGGCAGTTATTATCATGGCTTTGCGGGTCGTATGGATGAAGTGCGTCTGAGCCGGGGTATCCGTGAATTTCAGCCCTGCCGTGTCACCGCCCTCCATGAACGGAGTGTCTATGTGCGTTTTGAGTCACCCCCTGTGCTGGTCTTTGAACTTGCCAACATACGCAACACCGCTCTTTCCGGAATCACAGTCCGGGGCGGCCTGCGTGATCAGGAGCCTGTGCTCTCGGAAGCATTGAATCTGGCTCCCGGCGAATCACATCGCCTGGAATTTCCTTTCGACACCAGTCTCCGACCTGATGACTATACTTTCACACTGGGCTATGAGATTGGCGATGGCGAAGAGCAATACAGTAACGAAGTATATTTCCCCGTGACCATCGTCGCCCGGCCGCTCCCGGCCAGGATGCCCGTGGTCATGTGGGGTGTGGGCGGCGTCAAAGAGGTGGAAAAAGCCCTGCCCAGACTTAAAGAAATCGGCTTCACCCATTGTCTGGGGCTGCGCTGTGACTTCGCCAGAATCTGGGAAGCGGAAGAACCCATCATCTCCGTCAAGGAAAAAGAATATGCCGACAGTTGCGCCATGCTGGATCTGGCTCTGGCCAATGATCTGGGCATTGTGATCGGCCTGAGCCCCGGCCACTGGATGAGCACCCGGGAAGAGGAGGAACGTCTGGATAAGGACGGCAACACCTATGATCGGCGCAATGTCTGTTGCAACTTCCCCTCAGCACCTGCTTTTGCCAAGCGTGTGGGCGCATCCGTCGCCAAAACCTTCCGTTCTTTCCCCGCCTTTACGGCGGCCATGATCGACACGGAAGTACGGGACGGCACACAGCTTTGTTTCCATGACCACGACCGCAATCTTTACAGAGAAGCGACAGGCTTGGAATTTCCTGAGGAAGCCATCCGGAAAAACGGTGTCTCTTATGGCAATCTTCCGGACTTCCCCGAAAACAGAGTTGTGGAAGAAGACAATGAACTGCTCCGCTTCTATCGCTGGTTCTGGAAAGAAGGGGACGGCTGGAATAATTTTCACTCCGCTGTCTGCAAAGGGTTGAAAGAAATGGATCGCCCGGATTTCTGGACTTATTTCGATCCTGCTGTCCGGGTGCCGCCTTTGTGGGGCAGTGGTGGTGATGTGGATTTTCTCTCCCATTGGACTTATTCCTATCCTGATCCCCTTCGCATGGGTCTGGCGGCGGATGAGCTCTTCGCCATGGCCGAAGGCGGTCCCGCCGGTCAGCAGGTCATGAAAATGACGCAGATCATCTGGTACCGCTCTCAGACGGCGCCCAGGGTGGAAGGCGGGCCTCAGGGTTCCCGCTCCGCCTGGGAAGATTACGATCCTGATGCGGACTATATCACCATTGCACCGGCCCATTTGCGCGAGGCCTTCTGGCTGAAAATATCCAGGCCTGTGAAAGGAATCATGTACCACGGCTGGCAATCGCTGGTGGAAACAGAAGGCAAGTCCGCCTATCGTTATACCCATCCCGAAAGCCGGCATGCCTTGAAAGAGCTTATTGATACGGTCATCACGCCCCTGGGCCCCACGCTCAGCCAGCTGCCGGTCGCAGAAACAGATCTTGCCTTCCTGGAAAGTTTCAGCTCCTCCATCTTTGCAGGGCGTGGCACTTACGGCTGGGGCGGTTCCCGGGCCGCCGATGTATATCACATCCTCCTTTATGCGCAACTGCAACCCCGGGTGGTCTATGAAGAGACTTTACAGAGCCAGGGGCTGGAGGGTATCCGTGTTCTGGTTCTGGCTGATTGCGATGTTCTCACACGGCCTGTTGTGGAGCTCATTCAACAGTTTCAGGAACAGGGCGGCATTGTTGTGGGCGATGATCGTCTTTGCCCGGCCATCACCGCCGACGTACTCATTGATGTTGATACGCGCTCCGGGAAGGCTGATGAGGACAAGGCGGCTCTGGTCGCTGAAGCAGCTGTATTGAGGGAAAAACTGGCTCCTGTGTACAGTCCCGACCTCTTTTCCTCTGATCCGGAAGTGCTGTCCTGCAAACGCTCCTTCGCCTCAACGGATTATGTATTTGCCATCAACGACAAGAGAGAATTCGGTTCCTATGTGGGTCAGCATGGTCTGGTCATGGAAAATGGGCAGCCCGCTTCAACGACATTCACCTTGGATCGCAGCGATGCCTTCGTTTATGATCTGCTTCAGAGCCGTCCGGTGGCCATTGAAAAAGACGGTGAAAGCATCCATTTCCCTGTTACTCTGGAGCCGGGCGGCGGGCGACTCTATATGGTGAGTGAAAAAGCCATTGCTCAGGTAGAGCTTTCCGGAGCCGATACCGTCACCTGCGGGACAAGCCTCCCTGTACGCATAGCAGTAGTGGACGGGGATGGAGAGCCTCTGGATGCGCTCATTCCTCTCGAAGTGCGTATCCTGGATCCGGACGGAAGACTGGCCGAAGGCTCGGGCTATTACGGAGCGGCTTCCGGTACTCTGGATCTGAATCTGGACCTGGCCTCCAACGACAGGCCGGGCATGTGGACTGTGGAAGTGCGAGAGCTTGCCTCCAATGGCAAGGGCTTTCATTTCTTCCGACTGGAAAAATGATCTGCTGCTTTTGTTGAAGAATGCATTTCAAAAATATGACAGGATAATCCATTGATGCACTTTTTATCGACCATCATCATTGCAACGCTTTTGCTCTTTGTGCAGGTCACGGGCTCTTACGGCATAGCCATCATTCTCTTTGCCGTATTGTTGAAACTGCTGCTTCTCCCTCTGACGCTTTACGGGATGAAATGGCAGGAAAAGTTCCAGGCTTCCTTTCAGACAGCCAAAGATCAGATCGCCAATCTGGAAACCAGTGATGCGGCGAAGCGTGACGATGAAATCCTGAACATCTATCAGAACCATGGCATCAACTTTACGAACCAATGTAAAGCACTGCTGCCTCTGCTGATTCAATTACCCCTTCTCGTTGCTTTTTACAAAACCATGATCGGTTGGGAGATTCTGGCGGAACAGTCCTTCTTATGGATCAACAATCTGCGTGAAGTGGACAGAATCATGTCTCTGGGTTTCAGCCTCCCCTGGCTGGGAGACAGCCTGAACCTGCTTCCCTTCACTCTCTTTTTTGTCAATGCCTCGGAGGTGATTTTTTTCCGGGATGAAACAACGAGCATCAAATCTTTTTCGCTGCCCGTCATATTTCTCTTTCTTTTTTATCCCTTTCCCTCGTCCTGCATGATTTTCTGGATCACCCTGAATGTCGTCCATGTTCCGGAGCGCTGGTACTATGTCAGGTTCCGTTCCTCTTCAGCTTCTTCTGCTTCCTCAGCCTCTTCAACATCCGGCTCCTGAGGCGGTGTCGGTGCTGTTTCTTCCGCCGGAGCCGGGCTGGCGACACTGACAGCCTTTCTCCGGCGACAGACCAGAATCTGCAGCACGGCGAAAACAAGCAGGGCGACCAGACTCAGGCCGAAAACAAAGAGCGAAAAAACGAGGGAACGCCAGGTCAGGAGAGGGTTGAAAGTAAAAGTGATTTCATGAGTACCGGGCGGCACGACAAGGCCTTTGAAGCATTCGTTGGTTTTAAGCATTTCCGCCGGCTCGCCATCAACCGTTACAGACCACCCGGGATACCAGGAGTCCAGGAAAGTGAGGATACGGTAATCATGGAGGGGACCGATCTTCAGATGAGCTGTATTGGCTGTGCGGCTGAGAATCTCTATGAGGCCATCTTCATCTTCCAGATCTGAACGGAGAACCATCCGGGAAAAGCTGAAAGGCTCTTTACTCTTATTCTCCACGCTGATCCGGGCTGTCATCTGCGCAAAATCAGGAAGAGGCACCTCTGTCCCGGTTTCACGGGCTGGATTGGACCGGGTTGTATGTTTGATTCCCAACTCGGACTGACCGGCCTGCTGGCCTGTGAGTTTCGTTTCGATAATGACACCGGAGCTGGCGTGGTACCACATCATCAATGAACTGTGCAGCGTACCGGCGGAGCCTGCGGGACGGCCTTCAGCCGCACGTTCAGGGCTGAGTCTGACCGTGAAATTCTTTTTGCCACCAGGTGGAATGGGAGCAAAGAGATCCTGAGGCTGGCTGATTTCTTTTTCCACATTATTTTCCGAGATACCCGAATTACGCAGACTCTCCCGCTTCACTTCAGGCAAGGGAGCATCAATGGGCGCTTCCAGAAATACGGTGCTGGCGCTGGGGAAATATTGCCGTTTGCCGGGTAAAGGGCCAACGACATACTGCTTTGCCAGCCAGAAGGAACGTTTGAACAGGAGGTGCCCCCGGAGGTTTTCCCGGGTAACTTCCCATTCTTTGACACCTCTGTAGGGTCCTTTGTCACGGGGAGGGCCACTGAGCAGATCACGGACGGCACTGATATGCAGAGGATCCACACCATTCATGGCAAATTCCAGACGGTAGAGCAGTCTGTTGCAGACAGGGTCCGTTCTCCGTGTATTGCTTGAGGGAATCTCGCGGGGCTCCGGCGCATCAGCGATATAATCTCTCACTTTGACCCGGGCCATATAGGGTACAAAACTCTGGTTCCAGCTGAAAGTCTCCGCGAAAAGAGCCATCATCAGAAGAAGTGAAAGGGCAAAACGTATCCGTTTGTTGAAGGGCACTGTACCTGCTGCGAGCATGAGCACCAGAGCCAGAACAGGAAAAAGAATGACCGCTTTGTTGACCTTCACATAACTGATCTCCGGCAGCCAGGTCGATACAGGCGCAATAAGCACAAAGGCGAAAAGGAGAATGACCAGGGCACGGGCCCAGGATTTCCCTCTGTCTTCCAGAGGGCGGCTCATGGCGTCCAGTCCGAATCCGGCCAGGAGGGCCAGCGGCAGCAAGGCAAAGTCATAGGCACGCGTATAGGCGGACATGGAGAAAGGCGTCATCTTTTCGAGGAAGGCTCCTATGGGCAAGGGCGGCCCGAAACTGCATTCCACGAGAAGGAGGAAAAGCCCGAGAAAAAGGAAAGTGTCACGCCGTTTTTTCCAGGTCAGGCCCGCTGCAGCCAGAAGGAGGGCAATGATGCCGGAATTGCGCAAGGTTTCCGCTTCATACTTGATGCCTGTATAAAGCACCATTTTCTGATAAAAATCCAGAGGACTCCATTTCCACAGATTGGAATACATGGGAGTCGCTTCGCCGCTTGTTCGCAGGGTGAAGGAACCCAGTTCCCAGGAGGGAATCAGAGACACGGCGGCAACACCGGAGGCGAGCACAAAGATGACGATCATCCCTGTACCGTTCCACAGGAAGGGCCGTATGAAAGCAAAAAGACCTTTCCCCTCCTCTTTTTTCCAGTCGTGGTTGAGGAGGAAGTAAAAGAGCCCATAGACAGCCGATACAAGCCCCATGAGATTGATGACCTGCAGGAATCCGCCGAGAATGCTCATGCCCAGAATCAGCCCGCCCAGGATGGCAAAGATCATTTTCCCGGAAAAATCCCGGGCATCAATCATCTTCTTGATCAGGAGCAGCAAGAGAGGCAGCCAAGCCATGGTGGTAATGAAATGATATTCGCACATGCGCCGGACCATGAGTGCGCTGAAAAGAAAGGTCAGAGCCGCTGTAAGCGCGCCGAGAACAGTCATTTTGTGGGCTCGGCCCAGCAGCCAGGTGCAAAAGCCCATGAAAAGAAAATGGAGACCTATCATAATGGCCAGGCTGATATTGGAGCGCTCCGGCGTGGGATCCGTTGTCAGCAGTGAGCGAAGCAGATGGGGCGGGTAAAACAGAAAACTCTGGGGATTACCCACATTGGGCAGGCCGCAATAGGTGAGCGGGTTCCAGGTGGGAAATTCGCCATTATGGATACAGCTGTCCACAAAGAATGTGAGGGGACTGTAGTAGCGGTAAATATCGTACATCCCCCCCAGCTTATCCACAGTATTGAACACAACAAACTGGAAGGTAATGAGTGTTGTTACAACCAGCACACAAAGGACCAGCATGGTGATGGCGATTGTTTTTTTATAATTCCGGTCTGACATGGTGAAATCTTTGATCCTGTGTTGGAACCCGATAAGAAGAGGAATACAAGCTTTCCTTCTTTTATTGTGTATGAGCCCGTGAAAAGAGCCTCATCTTATTTTTTCGCATATACCGTCATCAAATCGAAGAGATTCAGAGGGAAATTGATCCGGCCCAGAGGTGTATATGCCGTGACAGGCCGCAGGAGTGAGAAGATCCTGTTTTTCCGGGCGAGCTTGATCACTGTGTTGTTTATGTTGCGCCAGAAAGGAGGATAGTGAAATTCAATCTGCTTGTATCCCAGCCGGGTCAGGAGAGTTTCCATGGAGTTTTTTGTGAAGTAATGGACGTGCGTAGGCGGATGAATAAGCCGCCAGTGCCGTCCCCGGATTCTTGCCCAGGAGGAAGCGATATCCCCCGTGCTGAGTGCGAGACTTCCCCCGGGCTTCAACTCGCAATGGACCTTTTCCAGATACAGATCAGGACGGGCCAGATGTTCCACCGTATCCCAGAGGCAGACCACATCGTAGAGGCCCTCTTCCGCTTTTTGCAGATAATCACAGCATTGAGCTTTTACACCGCGATGGGCCACGGCACTGGCCACGGCATCTTCGGCAATATCACAACCGGCTGCATTGAAAAACTCCTGGGCCGCTTCCAGAAAGAAACCGTAGGCGCAGCCAATCTCCCAGAGATCGCCGCCTTCAGGATGGCGTTTTTTCAGATCAGCCAGGCGTTTCCGGAAATTATAACGAAGCGCATCGGCCTCCTCTTCATAATCCTCGTATTCTCCCCCTTTGAAATAGCCCGTTGTATACAAGGCATGGAACATCTCCGGAGTCCAGTCCAGATCAGCACGGATATGCCCGCAGCCTTCGCAGGATTCCAGCCCGTCATGGGCAGACCTGTGCGATGTTTCCTGACAGCATATGCAGGGAGCCGCGGACTGTGAATCCCGGGGCCGGGAGCTTTGTGCCGGATCAGTCATGAGTCACCTTATCTGAACAGACGGGGCACTTACTGCTCTTCCCGCCGTGAAATGGGTTTGCGTAAAATGTATACGGGCCTGCGTTTTTGCTCGACATACAGGCGTGCGAGATATTCACTGGCAATGCCGATGACAAGCAATTGAGCGGCCCCGAGAAAAAGCACCACAAAGACCAGGCTCGTCCAGCCCGGGGAAATATATTTGCCCGACACCATTGCCACAAGCACATAAGCACTATATAAGGCGATGAGCCCTATGACCAGCAGGGAAAGGACGAAGGACAGACGCAGAGGGCGTATGGAAAAGCTGGTGATCCCGTTGAGCGCAAAAGAGAGCATATGCCTCATCGAGTATTTTGTGGTTCCGGTCAGGCGTTTCTCTTCCTCATAGGGCATGAGAAGCTGATGGAATCCCACCCAATGAACCAGTCCCCGGACAAAGCGCACCCGTTCTGGCAGCGTATTCAGGGCATCCACCACTTCCCGGCTCATGAGCCTGAAATCGGCCGCCCCTTCAGGAATATCCGTGTCGGCGAGAAGATTGAAGATCTTGTAAAAACCGCCGGAAGTCGCCTTCTTGATCAGAGATCTTTCGGAAGCCTGCTGGCGGATACATTGAACAATGTCGGCTCCATCCTTCCAGTGCCGGATCATCTCGGGAATCATTTCGGGAGGGTGCTGTCCGTCCGCATCGAGGGTGATGACCGCGTGGCTTGCCCGGGCCCCTTCCAGTCCGGCACAGAGCGCAGCCATATGCCCGAAATTGCGGGAAAAATGCAGTGCCCTCACAGCATCATGATCTTGCGTCAGCCTGTCCAGCTGTGTGGCTGTTCCATCGGTACTGCCGTCATTGACCCACAGGATCTCCACAGCACCGTCCAGTTTCTCCGCAATGGTCAGAAGCCGCTCTGTCATGATTGCCACATTTTCGTCTTCATTGAAAGCGGGCAAAACAAAAGAATATTTGGGAGTCGTGTTCATTATGGTACTACCGCCAGTATGGATGCTGTACCCCCGGTCCCTGCTTCCTGTCGCAAATTATGCAATCTATCTGAAACGTTCTATCTTCTCCACATTGCCTCTGCTGCTGACATGATAAAGTTCAGTACCGGCTATGACCAGTTCAATAGACTTATCCTTGCCACTGATATCGGTATTCACAAATAGTTTATTGCCTTCCACCCGCCAGCGTCCTTCCAGATAATCCATGCCGGTTATGGCCTTTGCCAGAGGATGTGTAGCATAAAAGATACCGCCTACGGACAAAGTGACTTTGATTTTATATTGATCAAGATTCATCTGCCACTCGGTGCCGATGAGATTCGATTCGTTGAGAAGAGGGGGCTGGTCCAATATGGGGTTTCTGGCTGGAGCAGCACTTCCAGCCGGTGCGCCAGCCTGACCAGCCACGCCGGCGGCTGCTCCTTCCGGCATCTGTGATTGTTGATATTTCTGCATGGCAATAGGCAGCACAAGAAAGGCGCCCAGGAAAATAAAAAAAGCAATGAGTAATCGATTATCCATGCTGACACTTACCTTCTGGGGTCTCAGTGGTTGTCATACAGGCCATTATGCCATGCCACAATTCACGGCATGCCCTCTGAATCCATTTTACTCTTGATTCTTCTTCATAATCAACCCCGGCACTGTTCTTCTGGAGAAAAAACTATTCCAGATGAACATCACTGGACAGACTTTCAACAGATTCCTCTTTTTGAACCGTCCAGTTTTCCACACGAAGCATACGGATAATATCCGGAGCAATGGCCTGAACACCTTCGAACCAGTCGGGGGCACAGGAGATTGTCGCTTCCCGCACCGGGGCGGCCATGCTGAGATTCGCATCGGCTTTCACTTTGCGGATCTGCTCCGTCAGCATGAGAGCACTCGACCAGCTCTTCCCATTGACGGGCTGCGCAACGGATTCCAGCTCGGCGGCTGTGGGCCAGGGAGCACAATGGACGGAGAGAGCATCTTCCGAAAACTCCCAGCTCCAGATCTCTTCCGTGATATAAGGGACAAAGGGTGCGAACATGCGAACGAGTGCACTGAGGCTGATACGCAAGGCTGCACAGGCCGAAAGACGGCTTGCGCTCAATTCTTCTTCATAGGTGCGCGGTTTCGCCATTTCCAGATAGTTGTCGCAGAAGGCTGTCCAGAAAAAGTCCTCAACAAGTCCCAGCGCCTGGGCATAATCAAATTCCTCAAAAGCGCGCGTGGCCCGTGTGATCAAGGGGCGCAGCTGCGCCAGAAAGGCACGATCCAGCTCCTCCGTCACGGCTTCAGGAGTCAGGAGGCTCCGATCCACCTCACTGAAACGGCCGATGGCGAATTTTGCCGCATTGAAGAGCTTGGTACACAGTTTCCGACCCACCTTGAAGACCTGCTCGTCATAAGCCGTATCCACGCCCAGACGTGCCCGTGCAGCCCAATAGCGGACACTGTCAGCACCGTACTGGTCTATGAGGGGTTCCGGCGTAATGACATTGCCCTGACTCTTGGACATTTTCTTGCGGTCCGGATCAAGAATCCAGCCGCTGATGACCACATGTTTCCAGGGAATGGTATTTTCGTGTAGATAGGCTTTGACAATAGTATAAAAAGCCCAGGTCCTGATGATCTCATGGCTCTGCGGCCGGATATCCATGGGGAAAAGGCGATTATGCCTGTCCTGATCTTCCACCCAGCGGCTGGCAATCTGGGGCGTGAGGGAACTGGTGGCCCAGGTATCAAAAACATCCGGATCTCCCGTGAAGCCGCCCGGTTGATCACGCTGACTGTTGTCATAACCCGGAGGCGCATCATCAAGAGGATCTACGGGCAGTGTGTCCGCGGCGGGCGCGATGACCTCGTCATAACGGCAACGGCCCTGCTCATCAATGGGATACCACACGGGAATGGGCACGCCGAAGAAACGCTGGCGGCTCAGGCACCAGTCCTGATTCAAGCCTTCCACCCAGTGTTCATAGCGTTTCGCCATGAATTCAGGATGCCACTGGATTTTCCGGCCCTGTTCCAGAAGAGCCTCTTTCTTATCCATGATTTTGCCGTACCACTGGCGTGTCGGGATCAGCTCCAGGGGCCGGTCCCCTTTTTCAAAAAACTTGACGGCATGGGTAATGGCTTCAGAGGGTCTGTCAATGATGCCGGGAGTGGCTTCGGCAATCTCAACAAATTTCTGCTGCGCTTTTTTTGTGGGCTGGCCTGCAAGCTGGGCATAGGTGGCATTGGCCAGTTCAGGATTGACGCTGATCCAGCGCGCTTTCTCGTCCGAGACCGCTTTGAATTCAAGAGGAAGCAGACGACCATCCTGTCCGAGAATCTGGCGCAGAGGAAGTTTGTATTCCTGCCACCATTCCACGTCTGTCTGGTCACCGAAGGTACAGACCATGACCACACCGGTGCCCTTTTCAGGATCGGCACGATGATCAGCGATAAGGGGTACGGGCGCACCGAAGAGAGGGGTAATGGCTTGGCCGCCCACATAGGCGCTGTACCGTTCGTCTTCAGGATGCACCATAACGGCCACACAGGCGGGCAGGAGCTCAGGCCGTGTCGTGGCGATAACGAGGTGGTCTTCCTTGCCTTCCACGCCGAAACGGAGGAAATGATAGGCACCGGACACTTCCTTATCCGTCACTTCCGCCTGGGCGATGGCTGTCCGGAAATCAATGTCCCAGAGCACGGGACGGTTATCCTGGTACACTTCGTCTTTTTGCAGCATATCCAGGAAGCTCGCCTGAGAGGTGCGGCGGCAATGCTCGTCAATGGTGGCATATTCCAGCGACCAGTCGTAACTCAAACCCAGCCGGGTCCACAAATGTTTAAAGGCGGCCTCGTCTTCTTTGGTGACCACATCGCAGAGTTCGATAAAATTTTTTCGGCTGATGGGTATGGGCGCCCCTTTGCGGCCCCGTTCCACTTTCAAGTCAGGATCATAATGAATATGAGGCTCGCACTTCACATTGTACATATTCTGTACACGACGTTCTGTGGGAAGCCCGTTATCATCCCAGCCGATGGGGAAGAAAATGTTTTTTCCCATCATGCGTTGAAAGCGCACAATGAAATCCTGATGGGAATAACTGAAGAGGTGACCCACATGGAGGGAACCGCTCACCGTCGGAGGCGGTGTATCGACAACAAAGCTTTCTTCACGGCTGCATGCGGGATCCCAGGCATACAATTGCTTTTCATCCCAATGCTGTGTCCAGCGGTTTTCCTGATCCAGTGATTGATATTTTTTGGGCAGTTCCATAGAGTCCTCCGGGAGGGAATATGGGGGTTTTACAGAGCTTTCCCTGTTCACAATCAACAGAAAAAGCACCTGAAGCGAGACAAATCATATGTATTATACACAGTGCAGCATAGCCGCAACCAATTGTTCTTTTCTTTTTTCATCACAGGAGCCCAATGGAACATAGAGGAAGAAATCCAGACACCAGGAAAAAGATCCACAGGCTTCACACGTCCACTTGGCCCACTGATTCACCATAAATGCCCCGCCATCATCATCCTCTGGCTGCTTCACACATGGACCAGCCAGGCCCGTTTGATCTGTTCAATAAGTGCGCGCTGATCCCATTGCCAGAATTCATCAGAGAAGATCTCCACCTCAATGGGGCCTCGGAAGCCTGCATCTTCAACCCAGCCGCGAATGCTCCGGAGATCAATGCAGCCCTCGCCCATCATGCCCCGATCATTGAGAATATCACGGGTGGGCGTGCGCCAGTCACATACATGGAAAGAGAAAATACGGTTCCCCGCCCGGGCAATCTCCGATTTCAACATGGGATCCCACCAGCAATGATAAACATCAACGGTCACGCCCAGCCAGGGTGATCTCAGGGTGCTGACCACATTATTCGCCTGTTCAAGCGTATTGATAGCGCTCCGTTCATCGGCATACATGGGATGCAGTGCCTCTATGGACAGCTTCACTTCCGCCGCTGCGGCATGGGGCAGGACATCGGCGATACCGTCTGAGATCTGTCGGCGCGCTTCATCCAGAGGGATCCCCGGAACAGCGCCACAGACCAGAACAATCAGAGGGGCTCCGATAGCGGCCGCCTCGTCGATGATCCTTCTGTTTTCGTCGCGCGCAGCCTCCCGGCCCTGAGCGCTTCGGGCCGGAAAGAAACCGCCCCGACACAAGCTCACCACCTCCAGCCCGGAGTCGTCCAGCATTTTACCGGCCTCTTTCGCGCCCATCTCTTCGAAATGGTGACGCCAGACCGTTATGCCTGAAACCCCGGCCCGGGTATATTCTTCTATGGCCTCGGAGAGGCTCAGAGGTTTTGTTGTCATGGTGTGAATGCAAAGTCGCTGATAATCCGTCAGGGGTTGAGCCATGATATCTTTCCTTTATGGGACTGGCGAGAGTTTCCTGTTCAATGATTTCGACGCAAGGCACGGAGAGGATTGATTTTTTCCGGGGCACCGTATTTTTCCCAGCGTTGTTCCACGGCTGTCCGGCGCTCTTCTTGGATACGCCGCACTTCGGGCATCCAGACCCGCAAGTCGATGGATTCAGGCGTCATCTCCTTTATGAAAGGAAAGAGCAGGGTATCCGTCAGGGCATCACAGAAAGAATCGTAGAGTTGCACATGATTCTTCATGCGCCGCTCTTCCGTATAGGGCACTTTCAGTTCCACCGCTTCCAGGTCGATAAAATAAAAACGTTTGCCATCACCCGTATAAATATTCTTGCCGGACAGGTCACCATGCCAGGCACCGCTCTTCTCAAGCGTATTGAAAGCCCGGGCCAGATTGAACAAAAAACTGGAAATGGCCTCCACATCGGCACCTTGCCGGATAAATTCAAAAAGATAGTGCTCCACATCTCTGCACTGGTTCAGGTATTGAAAAAGACTGGCCGTACTGGTGACCACACCGCCATAACCGAATTCCACATAAGCCAGAGGCTCAGGCACAGGTACGCCCCGCTGACGCAGGTAATGGTTGGCATACCAGGGCATTCGCAGCATATTTCGTCGGGCCAGAGAAGCCAGGGCTGTGCGGCCGCCGGAAGTCTTTCGCCGTTTGATGATCCAGTGGCCCAAGCGGCTCACTTTGGATTTATCCGTTTCTTTCAGAACTTCCTGCTCGTGGCCCATCATCTGCTGCAACTGTTCAGCATTTACATCGGCGCGCATCCAGGCGGTCCCGCCTCTGATCCGGCTTCGAAGAAATCCTTCCGGACAGAGCAACGCGGCCTCTTCATCTTTGGTCAACACATCAGTCATGGCTCAGGCATGATCCCTTTTTCTTTGAAACAGATCCGACAACAGATTTTTACAGTAAAATACCACAATCAGCCACAGGGGAAAAGAAAAGTTTCCGTAGCCTGATAACAGACTTTGAAAAGCTTCTTCGCCATGCCCCCGTTTATGGAAGGAACGGCGCAGGCGAAGCAGATTTCTTGCCTGTCTGATCCTTCCCAGCCGGGGATAAAAACGGCTCCGGTCGAAATCGAGAAGCCGCAGCCTGTCCGCTTCTACAAAGATATTCTTGACATTCAGATCAGCATGAAACAAGCCCCGGTCATGACATTCCCGGATCAGGCTTCCCGCGGCAAATAGACGGGTCGCCCGCTCTTCCTCTCCACGCTCCGAAAGCGACAGCCAGCTGTCCAGATCCAGGCCCTCCAGTCGGCGGGTGGCCAATGCTCCGGAAAAAGCGAGGCCCTTGCGTCGCCAGAGCACACCCAGAAGGGGCGGCACTGGCAGATTCTCTTCCTCCGCCTGTGCATGAACTTCGAATTCCCGCAAGGGCCGATTCACGAAAAGATATCGGTCCTTCAGCAGAGCGTGAATCAGTCCACCACGGCGACAGATACGCAAAACGCCCTGGCCTCCGTCATCCAGAGGAAAATAACAGATCTCACTCCTACCGGACACCCCGGCGGGAATACAGCCTTCATTATGAAGCAAAGCCCGGGATACGCGCTCCTCTTCACTCTTCAAAACGAGCAGTTGGCTGTTCTGCACGTTGAGGGCTTTGAAATGCCCGGTTATGAAGGCCTCTTTATCCATTTATAGAACTCAAAACTGCTGGAAATAACGTGAATATAAGACTTGGATATTTTTTGTTTTCGGGAACAATGATACGCTCCCGGAATGATGCGCCAATGATAGCACAGTCTCGCCCGGCTCCTGTAGGGAATCACTTGGATCCGAGATGGATGAGGGTTGGGGGATTGGAACGGATTGTGGTACAAAAACGCATAGGGGCATGGCATGTCGTGCCACCGCCATGCCCCTTTCTCAGTCTTTTTATTTTCCCAAGAGACAGTATTGCATGTTGTGTATTTTGTGCGTGATGCTTCAACTTTAAGTACTTTCCGGCCTAAAGTTGGATGACGTGGGAGCGCCAATGTCCCCATTGGCACACATCGCGGTAAAGACAGAGAGTTGTTGTAGAACCTTGGCGCGACGTAAAGACTTGGCTACATAAAGAAATAGCTAATCAGAAAAGAGCTGTCATGCCGCAATCAAGTCAATATCTTCCCCGAGTCATCATACGCTATCGCCAATGTGGAAATTGGCGTTCCCAGGTAAGTATCAGACATCTTTGTGAAGCGATTTCTTTGATCTGGCGACCTGGTTAAAACAGAAAAATTTGAGGCTCATCCGGTTTTTGCGTACTTGAATTAAGGGTTGTGGACATGATGGTATATTCTCCGCAATGTTTCATCAGCAAAAAAAGGAGAATATTCATGTCCACGCGTCTATTGTATCATGCTTTTTGT
>JAAYJV010000174.1 GCA_012522755.1 Candidatus Hydrogenedens sp. | reverse complement strand
TGAGGTTTGAAACCAATCGCCTTCGGGCGTTTCGGGGGTCTCAGATTTTCCTCTGCAACGCTCTGTTCCCCTCAGAGCCAAAACACCTCACCGGAGATGTCGGGCCGCCCCCTCCCGGCATCTCCCCTTTTTTTTGCCTGTTTCCCGGACAATTTCCCCGCCACTGCGTTCCGCCTTCTTCTTCCATTTACTTCCAGGCGCAGGCACAATACTGTCTTTTTATCACGATGCCTGAAAGGTCAAGGGCTCACTGTGCCCGTCGGGTAGAGTTGCACAGTCTCCTTCGTTTATCATGAGAACATAAGTTGTAAGGAGATTTCATGAAAGAAAAACGGATCATACGGGGTCACTATCCCGACCAGACCGGAGCCGTGGACATTCTTGTCTCCGGTACTTCAATAGAATCAATACAGCCGGCCGATACCTGTCCCGCTGATTTTGGCGATGAAGAGGCGCTTCTCGCTCCGGGCCTTTTTGATATGCAGGTCAATGGTGCTCTGGGAGTGGATCTTCAATCTCCGGCGATTACGGCCGCCCGCTTCCGGGAGCTCAATGATGCCTTCCTGCGTCGTGGTGTTTTCCGATGGATGCCCACTCTCGTGACGGATGCTGTGGATGCTCTGGAAGAGAAATGCCGCATCCTCGCTGATCTCATAGAGGAGGGCGGGCTTGCCCGACATATCCCCGGTATCCATCTGGAAGGGCCTTTCATTTCTCCGGAGGACGGTCCCCGGGGCGCTCACCCGGCCGCTCATGTGCGTTTGCCCGACAAAACAATATTTGATCGTCTGCAGACTGCGGCCCGGGGCAAAATCAGGCTTGTCACGGTGGCACCCGAATTGCCCGGTGCCCTTCCCTTTATCCGGGAGCTGGCCGGGGAGGGCTTGCTGGTGGCACTGGGTCATCATGACGCCGACGCTGACTGTATCATTGCCGCCGCTGATGCCGGTGCGCGCATGTGTACTCATCTGGGCAACGGCATGGCCGCTCAGGTTCATCGCCATCACAATCCGCTCTGGGCGCAGCTGGCTGAGGATCGCCTTTGCGCCTCTCTCATTGCTGACCTGGAGCATCTGCCTGTGCCCATGCTGGAGGTGATGTTCCGCAGCAAAGGAGCCGGGCGTATTGTTCTTGTTTCGGACAGCGTATTTCTGGCGGGCATGGAGCCCGGCCGCTACACTCTTTTTGATGCGGCCATTGAAATGAAGCAAAGTGGCCGTGTCTGTCTGGAAGGGACGGAGCTTCTGGCGGGGAGCAGTCTCTTTCTCTCTCAGGCTGTGGCCAATATGAGTCTCCACACCTCCATGCCGCTTGCCGATGCCTTTGCTTCCGCATCGCAGGTCCCGGCGGCTCTTCTGGGCGAACTGTCTCCGGCCTGGCCACCTCAGCCCGGGCAGCCCGCCACCTTCAGTGTTTATCCGCCTCTGAAAGCGGCTAAAGTCTTTGAGCCTCTTCTCAGTCTGGTTGACGGACGCTTGTATCCGGCGAAAGGAGTATAAGCTCATGTCCATTCGAAAAGATCACCTGCGCATCACCATCAGCGGCACAGGCTTCGCCGGCGATTTCACAGCCCGCGCCTTTGCCTGCATCCCCCACCAAAACAACCTTTCTCTGGAACTGGCCGGTGTCACCTCCGGTCATCTGGGCAATGCACGTCTTTTTGCACAGCGTCATGGCGTTACGCAGGCCTTTGAAAGCCATCAGGAAATGCTGGAGGTCACCCAACCGCATATTGACTGTATCGCCTGTGCAAACCATGCCCACATGCGTTATGTCCTCGAATCGGCCGCAGCCGCCGTACCTGTCATTGTTCTGGAAAAACCGCCCCTCATCTGGCCCGGCTATCTGGAAAACAGGCATGCCGACGGAGCAACAAAAAAAGCGGAGAGCATGGACCTGCTCCATGAAACGCTGGAGGCTGTGGAAAGCGCCGGCTCCAAACTGCTTTATGCCGAAAACTTTGTCTATGTCGACGGTGTGAAAGCGCTGGTGGAGATTCTTTGCGAAGTGGAACCCCGCGACAAAGGCAAGATCCTGCTTCAGCAAGGTCTCTGCGCCCATCAGGGTTCCCATGCGCCCGATTATGACATTCCCGAAAAATCAGGAGGCGGCGCACTTTTCAACAAAGCCTGTCATCCCCTCGGCCCCGCCCTCTATCTCAAACAGATCGAAGGCATGCTCCGTGAAGGCGTGCCCATCCGTCCAGTCAGAGTCTCCGCTCTGGCCGAGGCCGTGCTCCGTCGTCAGCCTCCCTCAGCCGGCGAGTTTTTCCGGGTCATGGAGCAGGTCGATGATTACGCCAGGATCACCGTTCTTTTTGAAGATGGCACCGTTGCCGAGCTCAACGGGCACGACCTCAACATCAGCGGTATCCGCAACACCTTTTCTGTTATAGCCGACTTCGGTCACTATGAAATGCGCATCAACCCCAATGATGGCAACGAACTTTTCATGCCCCGGGGTGATCTGGCCGGGTCGCTGCTCTTCCGCGAAAAGTTGCCCACAGCCGAAGGCACTTCCTTTCCCAGTCCCAGACAGTTTCATGCCCATGGCTATGTGAACGAGATGGAGGATGCCGTCCTCTGTGCTCTGGAAGCCGACCGTTTCCCCCAAAGCGGCACCATGCTCGCCTGGGATACCCTGGCGATTCTTCTGGCCGGCTATGAATCCGCTGAGAAAGGCTCGCGCTTCATTGATATCAGTGATTACAGCCTGGGCCGCGATTTCCCACTCACAGCCGCACCCGATCCCCTGCTCGCCGGAACCGTGCTTCAGCGCCATTGAGAGTAGGGGCAAGGTGCGAGGGGCGAGGGGCGAGGGGCGAGGAGTGAGGTGCGAGGAACGAGGGGCGAGGGCAGGTAGGGGCACGGCATGCCGTGCCCACTTGGTCCACTGGTTTCTGATAATGCCCTGATCTAACCCCCGCCCATCCCACATCCGACCGATCCGACCGATCCGACCGATCCGACTGATCAAAACCCAGGGACGTACATACCCCTTCAATCTCTTGTATACAACCCCACGACATACAACACAAACCCACATGCTCGAAGCTGAAGCTCCCACGCTCCACCCCCAATCCCCGCCTCTCCCACATCCGTCCATTCCGTCCATTCCCCTCCTCCCGGCGTCAAGCAAAAAAAAAGACGGCGGAACCCTCAGATTCCGCCGTCCGGCCTCAGCCTTCTTCCTCCGCTCAGCCTCCCGCTTTCAACTTGCGCACGAGTCTGTTGATCCACAGATCCACATAGTCCGCACCCAGAGTAGTGATGAGATCCACACCCGATTCACGGGAGAGGCCCACTCCTTTTTCACGGGCCCGTCGTCGCGCTTCCTTTTCTTCCTGCTCCGTCAGTTTGCCACTTTCCCGGTTTTCCTTCAGCATGCGCACATATTCTCTGTAGGTGGCATCCACAGCCGCTTCCAGAGCCTGCAGAGCGATATGCACCTGCTTGTTTTTCCGGCCTTCCAGAAAAGAGCGGCTCCTGAAAAAGGTCCACAGAGCCATCCCCGCCAGAATCACCAGTGTCAGCAGATTCTCCGACTGCAACATTTCTTCCCAGCCCATTTTCCGCTTCCTTTCTCTCAGTTCTTTTCATTGCGGTTGTCGGCATGAACGTGTCCATCGGCATAATCGTCCTTCACAAAGTCGAAGTGCCGTCTGCAGATGCTTCCGAGAACAGTCTGCGGAACACGCGCTCCCGTCCGCTCCACCCTGGCAACGAGATCCACGGCAATACCGCCATACTCCGCCAGATGCCGGGAGTTGCGCGCCACGGCACCGCCATCCTCCACCCAGCCGTATTTCTTTGCAATGCGTTGCAGATCCTCCCGGGTCCGCACGGCATCGGTGAGAATCACCAGCACCGTTTCACCATAGTGTTTCCCCAGATCTTCCCGGACCCGTTCCAGCGATTCGAGCGTACTGCGGTGTACCATGGCGAGTCCGGCCGCATTCTCAAATTCACGCAACCTGAAATTACTGACTCTTTTGCCATCGCGACTGACAGTCAGATAGACATCGTTTCGCCCTTTTTCTCCAGCCATGATTCTGTCCTTTCTCTCTGATCATCCTCAGTGTTCGTTGGAAATGACCACCCGGGCCTTGTCATAGAGAATTGCAAAATCCGTGATCACCGTCAGATAGGCACGATCCCACTGCTGATGGATCAGTTTGTCATTCTCCAGAAGCAGATCCTGTTCCGTCAGTTTCTGCACCGCATAGCCCGCATCCATAAAGATCAGGCGATCATCCGGCTGGTCTGGCATGGGGATCAGCTTCATTCCCAGAGGCGTGGGCATCTGTCCCGTCTTCGCAAAATCAAAGAGCAGCATATTGGCCGCGTGGTCCATGAGAAGAATAGCCGCCGTAGCCATGGGTCCCGCCAGAACATGTGTCGGCGTGAAATGATTGACCAGAGAAAGATAGAGATGCCCTTTCACCAGATCACCATATTCCCACTCGCCGTTCTCTTCACTCTCCAGAACCAGCGGAGCCGTCTTCCCTGAATTGTCGCCCTGAACAAGCACCTCAGACAGACGCGCATCCAGACTGCGCCCGAGCCGTTCGCCCATACGCCGCAAATGAACACGCAGCAGATCCACGGACATGCGACGGATCACCTCATAGGGAGCGATGACGCCCCGACCCTTCTTATCCAGACGCACCACCCGGTCGCCATAATGGATGGAAGATTCCGGAATGGCCGCACCCTCCGCCACGGGCCGCATCTCTTCGTCCGCATCTTCCTCGTCCACATAAGGCACGTCATACACTGCGCCCTGAATACGCTCGTCCCGCACGATCAGTTCCTGATAACGGGGTTTCGTCCGCATGCCTGTCAGCACGGCCTCGCGCACCACTTCCGGAAAAAGCCATTTCGCATCGGGATCGCTGTTGAAAAAACGCTCCACGGACATGGCCTTCAGATCAGCGCCGAATTCCTCACGGCAATATTCATCCAGACTCGTATCCAGCGCACGGAAATACTGACCATGACTCAGATTCAACCGTGACAGGGTGTCATACAATTCCCGACCCCGCAAAGCGGCCAGCCCGTCCCGGTCCTGTCCCAGGAAATGCAACTGCTCCTTCATCAGAGATTCGCTTCGATTCATGAAAATTCTCCTCTTCCTTCGTTTAAAGCAACACATCCATCAGTTTTTCAGCCGGCCGGATCCGAAGAATCAGGCCCCGTCTGTCCACACCCGCTTCAGGCCGCACTTTGCCCGCCTGGGAAGTGCCCACGATCCCGCTTTTCCCGTCCGGTACCGTCAACTCGCCGCTGAAAGCGAAAGTGCACACGCCCCGCACACGCACGGCGATGGGCGTCCCCGCCTGGCTGCAGTCTTCCAGTGCCTCACCGAAAACAGTGTCGCCGTTTGTCATCTTGTTGCTCACCTCATAGGAGCCCACCAGTTTCACGGCGTCGCCTTTTCTGATGTCAACCAGCCCCTGATAATCCGCAGCCTTGCAGGTGAGTACCAATGTCGTAACCGGTCCTCCGATATCACCAAATGCCATCCTTTTTTCCTTTCCTTCTTTCTGTTATTGTGCTTTCCCTCAAGAATGAATGATCCGATAAGCCTCGCGGGTTCGCGCAGACTGATCCTCTTCCGTCAGAGCTTCAGGCTGCGAAACAGGCTGGGGCGGACAAAGCTTGTCGTATCGGATTTCCACCCGGGCAAGACGCTCGCTGATCTCCCGAAGAGACATGCCCGCAAAGAGACCACGCCAGCCTTCTTCGTCAAAACCTTCGCCATCCAGTGTGCGGCTCAACGCGCAAAAGCGTGTCACTTCCCGTGATCGTGCATGCAGTCCGTCTTCAGCCAGTCCGGCCAGCGCCGAAAAAGAAATGCCCTTTTCCTTCGCCATTTCCGCAAGAGCGCGCACAGCCTCCGTCCCGATCCCGTCACAGCGTTCCAGCCGCAGATAAAGACTCTGTTCCCCGTCACGGAGCGCCACGGTACAGGCATTCTCTTTACGCTCTTCCCAGCACCAGTGTCCTTCCATGCAGCGTTGCAGGCCCTGATCAGAGTGCAGCCACGCCACCGGATGGGGCATCTTCTCCGTAGCCCACAGACCTTCCTCCAACTCTTCACCGCCAATACGCCAGCCCAGAAGACTCTCGCCATGCTCCAGCCGCAAATCCAGGTGAAGGCCCTCTTCATCCTGATGCCTGTGCATGACAAAAGCGCCCGCACAGTCCTCCTGCGCCGCCCCTTCCTCCCGGCTCCATACTTTCGTGATTTTCCAATACATGCTCTCTCCTTTCTGTCTTTGTCCTGTTGCTTCCTCAGTGTCCCAGCAGCTGTCCCGCCAGAGTCGCCACCATACCCGCCAGATTCGCCATAAGCAGTGCCGCACCCCGCAGGAGCGTGGCCTCAAGTCGGCCCAGACGTTCCTGCACTTCACGTACAGAGGCATTCAAAGCGCGAAATTCCACCTCAGCCGCCCGCTCAAAAGTGCAGTGTCCATCACAGTGCTTTTTCTCGTCCATGAATTCTCGTCTCCTTTCTATTCCAGCGCCCAGCCGGAGCGCCACAACTCTATAGGTCGGTGCAGATCGTCGCGGGCAAGAGTCAAAGCCTCCAGCGGCGCCCCGGGAAAAGCACGCTCCTGCGAAACAAAACCCGTTCCCTGCGAGCCCGCCGATACCACCGATCCCTCCACAACTTCCACAACCTCGCGCATGATGAAATGACAGAGTGCATCGCCATACTCTCGGCCCGGCACATGGGCACAGCGGCGCAGATCCTTTCCGCAGATGGAACACTCGGGCTTCCGGAAGGAAAAGGAAATGGAGGTTTCCCGATAAATGCCGCCCTCAATGTTCAGAATGAAATCCCGGTTTTCCTCTGTGCGCAATACATAGACCTCCGGCCGCACGGAAAGCGTATCCCCCTCGCGATGAAGCCGCGACCGGAAAAAAGTGCCCCGAGGCAGCGAGCCTGTCATGTCATGACGCTCCAGGAGGGGACGGCCCGGCGTCATCTCATTGATCTTCTCCAGCTCCTCTTCAGGGAAACGGCTGAAATGACGGTCAACCCGGTTGTTGCATAAATCCAGAGTGAATAAAGCCACCTCTCTCTTTTCCAGAGGCCGCAGAGAAAACAGGTTCACAAGCCCCATGACATCGTCCTGTGCCGCAGCCCTTTCCGCCAGGGCGCCGCGATGACTGAATACAAAAGTTCCCAATTCCACTGTATGATTCTCCCTTTATCTTTGTTTCTTCCCCGGCTGCATTCGGGGAAACAAATCCTGTCGAATTGTCCCGGCTCTTCAGCCCCAACGCTCTTTTTCCAAAAGACTCTCCTTCGCATCGTCCTCCGTAATCAGACCCCGATCCAGAAGCTTCAGAAGCGTCTCCGTCTCCACGTGATTTGCCTGGGCCGAGCGAAGTACATCCACTGTCCTGTTCCCTTCCAGCGAAACACGAACCTGCGCATCCACACCCGCCAGTGCCAGCTCCAGAGAATAAATCCGCGTAAGCATATCCGCCACCTGCCGGTTCACAGTCTGCACCTGCCGGTTCACAACCTCAAACTGCGCCGTGCCGTAGGTCTCCGTGGAGCCGTAGTTGCGTCCCAGCAATACAGGCATCATGTGCATCCCCGTGATCACCTGCTCTTCCACGGCCTTGTGGTTCTCATAAAACACCTGGTTGCGCTGGTTACCCGAAAGGACATCCACCGACACATTGTCCAGCGTAATCAGATTCTGATCGATGGCCGTGCTTTTCAAATGCTCACTCAGCTTCTGCAGGTGATTGCGCACACGTTCCTCATAAACGGAACTCTCCTCATCCTCCGGAGGATCACCGGGGTGGTAGCGTACATGCAGCTTGTTCCAGCCCGCATTGCGTGTCGCCCGGGCCATATCCGAAAGAAGGTCCTGTTGAATGCGAACCAGCCCCGGCAAGGCCGCCATCATGCTGCGCCCGTAAGGATTCGTGCCGTCCCGGTCCAACCCCAGATAAAAGAAGAAGTCAGGTGGCAGTGCCGTCTCTCTTCCAGCCACAACCTGCCAGGGACGCAGATCATGCCCTTCCTGACGAAAGCGCACCGTCCACACATCCACCGGAACAACATCATGAATGCCACCCCGGGCACCCCCCGGTACCACCTCCAGAGCAGCAGCACCGAAGGTGAAGAGGGAGGCATAGAAAAGATCGAGAAGCCCCGCAAGCCCGCCGCCCCGCCCATGGATGCGCCCTTCAAACTCCGACAGATGTTGCAACACCTCTTCCCGGCTCAAGCCCTCAGCCTGAGGCTCCACGAAGATCCGACGCTCCGTCTGACACAAGCGTTTCCAGGTCCACACCGCATCGGACAGATCCGGAACAGAATCACGCAAATGCCGATACAGACGCAACGATTCAAAAGGCATGCGCCCCGGCAAGGGAAGAAAATCCCCGCCAAGACTGTTCCAGCCATCGCCGCCCTCACTCACCGCCACGGGAGTCGCCCGAGACAGATCGCGCTTCTTCCTTCGCAAAGCTTGCCGCCACAGCCAACCCCACCAGCCAGCCCATCCTCTTGCTTTCATGCTTCCACCTTCCTCCAGCCTTTTGCCAGGGAAGAACACAATGTCCTTCACCCTTCAGCGGCCGAGTGCTGCAAAAAAACGTCTGGAAAGAGCTGTCCCTATATATATAAGGAGTGCTAACGGGGGAGAAGCGCATTCTTCGTCCCTGAAAAAGTAAACGGGGCGTTTACTCTTATGAGGCCGATGGATGTGACTTGTTCAAAGCCTCCAGTCGGACCAGAACAGCTGCATAACCAGGTTGCACTTTCAAAGCCCGCTCATAGATGGCCTTCGCTTCCTCAGGGCGATCCAGGTATTCATAACACAGACCCAGATTGTAGAGAGCCGGCACATAGCGCGGCTCTTTATCAAGAGCCTGTTCAAGGTAGGGTATCGCTTCTTCAAAGCGCATCAACCCTGTCAGAGAACCTCCGTAAAGATTCATGGCCACCGGCGATGCGGGATGTTTTTCCAGAAGCTGTTTCGCCAGCTCCAGACTCTCCTCATAGCGAAAGAGATTCATCAGAGTCCGCACGTAGTTCGCCTGCCATATGGGTCGATCCGGTTCCAGCTCCAAAGTCCGTACCGCATGAGAGAGCGCCTGATTGTGCAATCCCTGTTCGCTCCTGATATTCGACAGGTGGTTATGGGCAATGGTGTTTTTTCCCTTCGTCACGATCAGCGCCCGTTCAGCCAATGTCTCGCCTGTTCTCCAGAATCCGCTCTGCCGATACGCCTGGGCGGAACTGGCAACGACCAGCACAATTGTGATGCCCCAGAAAAGAGGGTGGACATCTCCGGTTGCTCTCTTTGTCTTCCCATCCTTTTTGCGACCCTTTTTTTTCCCGGAGGAAGGAGGATGTGTTTTTTTAGTTTCTGCGACGGGAAGCATATAACGGATGAGGCTGTAAAGTCCGAAACCGACAAATAAATGGAAGCCCATGCCGGATGCATAAAGATAGCGCAGTGCAATGGATTCGTCGGCATAACGGACCAGGCCGCTCACGGGCAACAGCAAACAAAAAAACCAGCCCCAGCATATAATCATCCAGGGAAATCTCCAGACCTGGCTGAGCACTGTGGCGAAGATGAGAGCCAAAGTCAAAGCGGAACCGAGAACCATCCACCAGGCGGGCGTCCACTTTAAAACCATGTACGCCATGGTGTAGTTCTCGGGGTAGAGCAGATGAAAAATATAGCGCATATAACCGGTCAGGGAAAAGCCTATATTCACAATGGAAAAAACAAGCTCTTCTTCTTTATACGCGAAGTCTGTTTTCCCGTAAAAGGCCAGGCGAATCCCAACATAGGAAAGAAGGAACCACGGAATCTTCTCCACAATCAGAATGCCCATGCGCCGCAGAGTCTCAGCCTTGGCATCCAAGCGCAGTTCAATGCGATTCAAAGGCCAATAGTCAAGCAGCAGTAAGATGACCGGTAACAAAACAATGCCCTGTTTGCTCAGAAGACCCAGAAACATGAAGAGCAGAGAAATTCCGTAAAAGACCATTCTCTTTCTTCTCACAGATGCGTCTGCTTGCAAACAGCCCAGCCGGTAAAAATGGATGCTCCACAACATGAACAGGACAGGCATGATTTCATTGCGAGCCCCTATCCAATTGATGGTCATGCTCTGAATGGGATGCACAGCCACAAGAAATGAAGCCAGAACTATGGGCGTGAAAAGACCCGTCAACCGGCGCATGATCCAGAAAAAACTCAACACGCAGATGATATGCCAAACGAGGGTCGTACCATGATAGCCCCCCGCCCAATCACCGAAAAGCTCCCGATCAAGCTGGAGACTGATTGTGGGCAAGGCCATGTACAAACCGAAGTTCGGGGTAGTCAAAGCCCAGCGCACACTGTCCCAGGTCAGCCCGGCCATAACGTTTTCATTTTCAAAAATAATCTGAGGGTCGTCATACAGGATATGCTCAAATGTGACGCAACGCCCATACACGACAATGCAAAGAAAAATTAAAAGAGCCGCTATAAACCAGTCACGTTGTTTTTCTGTCATGAATACAATCTCCTGTCAGCCCCAAGTATACTCTATTTTGGATAGGAACAAGGCACGAAGGGCGAGGGCAGGTAGGGGCACGGCATGCCGTGCCCATTGATATTTACCTTGTACTCGGCAGGTAGGGGCACGGCATGCCGTGCCCATTGATATTTACCTTGTACTCGGCAGGTAGGGG
>JAAYJV010000173.1 GCA_012522755.1 Candidatus Hydrogenedens sp. | reverse complement strand
CTTCCAACGATCACGAACAGATAATACTTCGGGAAATCCTGAAAGTCGTTGAGATTCACTCCTGGGAACGCCAATTTCCACATTGGCAGACAGCGGGTCAAGACATTGACATTTTGCAAACGGTGATTCGGCAATAGATCTTTTACTGGCCAAGAATAAAATAAACGCCTTTGTAAACTCTGAGTCTTTGTTCTCCCGTCAAATGCATATATAAGTCATGGTCTTTTCCCGGGTGTCCTGCCAATGTGGAAATTGGCGTTCCCAGGCTGCGCGACCCAAGGTCTTTAATTTATCAGTGTTCATCTGTGGTTCTAAAGCCTTGTGTCCGTGCCGTATCTATCGGTTAAAGAAGTATTTCTCCGTGCCCATTGTGGTAAAAAATTGAGCCCGAATCGGGCGGTTCTTTTCTGCAGGGTTGACAACGAAGGCGAATGAGGTTATCATGGTACTGATAAATGTACTGATATTTTGTTGTGCCACCTAATAGAGAAGTTGATTCTATAAAACAGGAGGGAGTTGTTATGCGGTCTTGCGGTTATGAGAAATGGATCACAGTCTTTTGTGTTGCCTGCATTCTTGTTATATCCCCGGTGTTCGGAGCAGAGGAGGGAGTTGTTTCTTATGGTACAGCACAGGCTGCCAATCGTCCCTTGTCTTCCTTGTCCGCCTGGGCTAAGGACCAGATGCTGCAAATTCAAGAATTCTGGAGTATGATTTGTTCTTCCTCCAGTACAAAGGCTGAGACTCCCAAATGTGGTTTTCTGCCAGGTCAAGACCACAAGGTCAAGCCCGGAGAGATGATCACTGTCCCGGCTGGTTCTTTTCTAATGGGGCGATCCTACGAATACGATGATGATTACTGGAAATGCAAAAAAGATGGGGGTAAAAACAGGAAACTTTATGACGCCGTTGAAGGTGAAACCCTGATCGAAGGCGAGTGGGAATACGCCGTTGAAGGTGAAGTCCTGAGCGAAGGGGAGTGGATAGAAGAAGAGTGGGAAGGAGAGGACATTTACGTTGAAGGGGAGTGGATAGAAGAAGAGTGGGAAGGAGAGGACGTTTACGTTGAAGGGGAGTGGATAGAAGAGTGGGAAGGAGAGGACGATTGGGATTACGATGACAGGCCTGTCCACACAGTTCAACTGAATAAATATGAGATCGGAAAGTATCCGGTAACCAATGGGGAATTTGCGGCTGTATTGAACTGGGCCAATTCCAAGGGACTGCTCACGGATTCCAAAGGTGAGCTCTTTAAGGGAGGTACAGTCTATGCTTATGGTGTGTTTGTTACTGAGACGTCACTCTCTTCCAGAAGTTCCCAGATCAACTTTATTAACGGAAGTTTCAAGGCCAGAAGTCAAGAGGGCTACAAAGCTCAACTCTTTTCCATGGGCGATCATCCTGTTTCAGAAGTGACTTGGTACGGAGCCGTATGTTATTGCAACTGGTTGAGTGAAAAAGAAGGTTTGCAACCATGCTACGACACGACTGCCTGGGAGCGCTATGAGCCCGTACGCAAAGGCTATCGTTTGCCTACGGAAGCGGAATGGGAACGTGCGGCTGCCTGGGATGGAAAAAAACACTGGCACTATGCCATGACGAGCGACAGCATTGATTTTCGTAAGGCAAATTATGAAGGCGCCAATCCTTTGAGATTGGATATGCTTATTTTGGGTGCCGGCACCTCTCCCGTGGGTTGGTATAACGGGAAAAATCCGATGCAACTCGATATTCCCGAGATATTGACTCTGGACTCCAAAAGCCCTGTAGGCGCTTATGATATGAGCGGTAATGTCATGGAGTGGTGTCATGATTGGTATAATTGGTACTATTATAAAAACAGCCCCGAGAAAAATCCCACAGGGCCGGAATCGGGGTATTATCGGGTTTTTCGCGGCGGTTCGTGGAGTTCCTATGACGACTATTCTCGTTCGGCCTATCGGGACGGCAGCAACCCGAGCTTTTCAGGCTGTGGCTTCCGCCTGGCCCGTACTCCTTGATTTTTGGTGATTGCCTGAACAGATTTTTAAACGCAGTACAGATCCGCACCAGCGCCATTCCTTCGAAAGGCGGAATCTCAATACGGCATGATATCTCTATTTTCTCAAACAAATCCATTACTGAGAAAACTTTTTGGCGGAAAGTACTCAAGGTCAGAGCATTACCCAGAGAATACACAACATACGATACTGCCTCTTGGGAGAAGAAAAAGGCAGAAAATCTGGCATGATGGCGGGGATATGTCGTGAGGCGCATAAGATACTCGAAGGCGTCAATAGTCTCCGGGGAGTCGGACGGATCGGTCGGATCAGTCGGATCGGACGGATGTGGGAGGGGCTCAGGCATGTCTTGAGATACAAAAGAGACTCCGGGGAGACATAAGCTTTTTCCTCTTATTCCTTTCGCGTCCTTTTGCGCTTTTCGCGGTTAAATAAAAAAGCATCATCTGGTTGCGGCTGTGCAGCACTATGGTAATCAGTGAAGCTTGTGGACGTATCAAGACAAGATCTCCCCAAAAAGATGCGCTTTGATACAATCACAGATGAACAACTGCAATGCGCAGTTGATGAGTTGAATAACAGATCCATAAAAACCTCAAAGTACCGAACTGCAGCCGAAGTCTTCTTCAAATCAAAAATTCCATCTCAACCTTGAATCTGCCAGAACATTTTGTTTTTACACTATTACTTGTATATGATCTTTAAACGGGAATATAAGTAAAAACAGAAATACTTTATTTCAGGCACAGGGTCTGTGTTTCAGACCAACAGGGAGATAAAAAGATGGATCGGAAAAAATTGACATCAGAAAGAGTCGCGAGGGCTCAGGCGATCGCCCGTTCGGGTGGAGTGGATCAGGCACTGCAAAGTGGAGTCATAGCCTCCAGAGTGGATATTTCTCTTTCCGAGGCGATTATTCTCGGCCTTCTGATTCAGGAGGTGAGAAACTATATAGGCATTTTTGGCCATGGTACCACTGACGTGGGGGAGATTCTGCGCATTTATTCGGAAGCGGGTCTGGTCAAAGTATTTCCCGTCCGGCATGAAACGGAAGCAGTGCATGCCGCTACCGCTCTGCGTTGGGTGACGGGCGAAAAAAGTGCCGTTTTCACTTCCATAGGACCGGGCGCCCTTCACGCTCTGGCCGGAACCCTCGCCCCACTGAGTGACGGCCTCGGGCTGTGGCTTCTGATCGGTGATGAGACCACCGAAGATGAAGGGCCGAATATGCAGCAGATTCCCGGGAGCGATCAGGGACAGTTCCAGCGTCTTTTCGGTTCCATGATGGGTGCCTATCAGCTTCATACCCCCGGAGCGGTTTCCGAGGCGCTTAGACGTGGTTACAATCAGGTGGATCATCCCTATCGGGCGGCTCCCTTCTGTCTCTGTCTGCCCATGAACACACAGCCCTGCATGCTGATGAATTTCAATCTCAATGAACTGCCCCGCCAGTCTCCGCCCCGTCCCGGTGCAGCGGCCGATGGGGATGCCTATGCCGAGGCGGCCCGGGCGATTCTGGCTGCGGAACGTGTTGTTGTGAAAGCGGGAGGAGGTGCCCGTGGAGCAGGGCCGGAGCTTCAGGAATTTCTCGATCTGGCCGATGCCGTGGCCGTCACCAGTCCGCTGGTATCCGGAGTGATTCCTTTTGATCATCCGCGCAACATGACCGTGGGCGGTTCGAAAGGTTCCTTAAGCGGAAATTACGCCATGGAAGAAGCGGATCTGCTTGTGGCCGTGGGAACACGCTTTGTCTGCCAGTCTGACTGTTCGCGAACAGGTTATCTCAAGGCGAAGCGGGTGATCAATATCAATGCCGACCTGAGTGCGGCCATGCATTACGGCTTTTCCATACCCCTGCTGGGAGATGCCGCACTGACCCTCAGACAGCTTAATGCCGTCCTCCGTGAACAGGGAGGAAGCAAAGAGAACAGCGCCTGGTATCGAGCCTGTCGCGAAAAACGGGAAGCCTGGGACGCCTTCAGACAGGAGCGTTACGACCGGCCCACCCTCTTTGATCCCCTGTGGGGTCGTGAAGTGCTCACCCAGCCTGCAGCCATCAAAACGGCGGCTGACTGGTGCCGCAAACACGATGCGGTGGCCTTTTTCGATGCAGGCGATGTTCAGGCGAATGGCTTTCAGATTGTGGAAGATGATCGTCTGGGCCGTAGCTTTACGGAAACAGGCGCCAGTTATATGGGCTTTGCCGTCTCTTCCCTCCTCGCTACAGCAGTGACCGAGAAGCCTTTTTATGGTGTTGCCTTTACAGGCGATGGTTCCTTTACCATGAATCCCCAGATTCTGATTGATGGAGTCGCCCACGGAGCAACAGGATGTATTCTGCTCTTTGATAATCGTCGCATGGCCGCCATCTCAGGATTGCAGGCCGCCCAATACGGTGCCGTATTTGCCACGGGAGACACTGTGGAGGTGGACTATGTGGCCTGGGCAAAAGCTGTTAAAGGGGTTGCCGCTTTTCACAGCGGTTATTCCACAGAGTCCCTGTTGGAGGCCCTGGATGCCGCCCGGGAGCACAAAGGGCTGTCACTGATTCATGTGCCCTCCTACTACGGCCCGGATCCTCTGGGCGGCATGGGTGTTTTCGGACGCTGGAACGTCGGTGACTGGTGCAGCGATACGCAGGCATTGCGACACGATATAGGGATATAATGATTTACAACATGCCCGGAAAAAAAGATTGGAAAATACAATGACTGTTCCCGGAAAAATGTATATTGATGGCTGCTGGACAGATGCGTCGGACGGAGAAAGCGTGGATGTCATCAATCCGGCCGATGAAACACTGGTTCATGCTGTTCCCGTTGCTACAGCTGCTGATCTGGATCGGGCGCTGGAAGCGGCGGACAGAGCCTGGAAAGAATGGCGTGAAGTGGATGCCTGGACCAGAAGTGCCCGCCTGCGCGCCGTGGCCGACTGGATTCGTGCCCACAAGGAGGAGATGGCTGATCTGCTCACCGATGAACAGGGGAAAACCACGGGCGAGTGCCTGGGCGAAATCAATGCCGCCGCTGATCAGTTTGACTGGTATGCCGACGAGGCACGACGCATTTACGGGCGCATCATTGACGGCCATTCCCGTGCCAATCGTCTGCTGGTGATACGCCAGCCTGTGGGCCCTGTCGCCGCCTTTTCCCCGTGGAATTTCCCTGCACTGCTCACGGCCCGCAAGATGGCTCCGGCCATTGCCGCCGGCTGTTCCATCATTGTCAAACCGCCCATGGAAGCTCCGGGAACGGCTCTCTATCTCGCCCGTGCCTGTGATGAAGCGGGGATCCCTCCCGGTGTGGTCAATATGGTTACGGGAAAATCAGCCTTCATCAGTCGCCATCTGCTGGCTTCTGACATTATCCGCAAGGTGAGCCTGACCGGTTCCGTTCCCATCGGTCAGGAAATGCTGAAACAGTGTGCCGAAGGTGTGAAAGTGGCCTCCATGGAACTGGGTGGACATGCCCCCGTGCTGGTCTTTGAAGATGCCGACATAGACGCGGCCGCTGAGATTTGCGCCTGTGGCAAATGCAGAAACAATGGTCAGGTGTGCATAGCCGCCAGCCGTTTCTTTGTACAGGAATCGGTGGCGGAGCAGTTTATCAGCAAATTTGTAGAAGTGGTCAAAAGTCAGAGGCTCGGCCATGGAAAAGATCCCGGTACCGACGTAGGTCCCCTCGCCAATCGCAGACGTCTCGAAACAACGGAGGCGCTGGTCCGGGATGCCGTGGAAAAAGGAGCTGTTGTCCGTTGCGGCGGCAAACGACCGGAAGGCTTCGACAAAGGTTTCTGGTATGAGCCTACTGTTCTCTCAGGAGTTGACAACTCCATGAATATCATGACCGAAGAACCTTTCTGCCCCGTGGCACCCATCGGCACCTTCACCACGCTGAAAGACGGCCTGGCAAAAGCCAATGCCACCGAATTCGGACTGGCGGGCTATGTGTTCACAAACAATACCAGAATAGCCATACAAGCCTCGGAAGGCATTGAAGCCGGCATGGTGGGAGTGAATACTCTGCTGCTGGCTACGGCGGAGATACCTTTCGGCGGCATCAAGTATTCGGGATACGGCAGGGAAGGCGGAGCGGAGGGCATCCTCGATTATACCGTTACCAAGCACATCAATATTCAGATCTAGAAAGAGGGACACGCCATGGCGGAGATGGATGAAGGAAGCGGTATTGAAAGACACCTGACGAGCTACGGCGATCGGGAATTCAGCAAATATATGCGCCGCGCTTTTCTCGCATCAGCGGGATTTGACCGCCAGGACCTGCAGAGACCCATTGTGGGAATTGTCGATACCTCCTCCGATTACAACACCTGCCATCGGCAGATGCCCGAAATGGTGCAGGCGGTGAAACGGGGTGTGCTCGAGGCGGGCGGCCTGCCTCTGGCCTTTCCCACCATATCGCTCCATGAAATTCTCACAGCGCCCACGACCATGCTTTTCAGAAACCTGGAAGCCATGGACACGGAAGAAATGATCCGCGCCCAGCCCATGGATGCCGTGGTGCTGCTGGGCGGATGTGATAAAACCGTGCCGGCCCAGCTCATGGGTGCGATTTCCGCAGGCATTCCTTTTGTGAGTGTTGTGGCCGGACCCATGCTTACCGGGAGCTGGCGGGGTCAGCGGCTGGGTGCCTGCACCGATTGCAGACGTCTGTGGGCACAATACCGGGCTGGCGAAATAAGTCATGAAGAAATCAGGGAGATTGAGCAGGCCTTATGTGCCACAGGCGGCACCTGCATGGTTATGGGGACAGCATCCACCATGGCCGCCGTGACAGAAGCACTGGGGCTCATGGTGCCCGGAGGAGCCGCTCCGCCCCATGCCACGGGGGAACGACTTATCCGATGCGTTGAATCGGGTCGGTGCGCCGTTGATCTGGCAAGAAATAATCGGCTTCCTTCACAGATCCTGTCAAGAAAATCCTTTGAAAATGCCATTACGGTACTCGCAGCACTGGGCGGATCCACCAACGTCATTGTTCACCTGCTGGCACTTGCAAGACGTGCGAGCATAGAACTCAGCCTCGACGACTTCGATCGCATAGCGGCAAAGACGCCTCTCCTTGTGGATTGCAAACCGGCTGGCTGCGGCTACATGGAGGATTTGCATAAGGCCGGAGGCTTGCCTGTCCTTATGAAGGAGCTGGAATCCCGGCTTCATCTGGATGCCTTGACGGTTACCGGAAAAACGCTGGGCGCCCTTCTTGAAGAGGTGGAAAGAGCGGGAAAATGGCAGACAACGATCCGGACACTGGCCGAGCCTCTCGGGCCGGTGGCTTCACTGGCTGTACTTCACGGGTCGCTTTGTCCTGATGGCGCCGTCATCAAAGCCGCCGCAGCCACCCCGGAACTCATGAAACATAGGGGACCGGCCCTGGTTTTTGAATCTCCCGAAGATGCGCAACGCATTGACGACCCGGCTCTGGGCATTACCCCGGATCATGTCTTGATTCTGAGAAACAGCGGACCCGTTGGAGCCGGAATGCCCGAGGCGGGGTCATTGCCCATTCCCAAATATCTCTCCGCACAGGGCGTCAGGGATATTGTACGGGTTTCAGATGCCCGTATGAGCGGCACGGCCTATGGAACGGTCTGTCTGCACTGTTCCCCGGAAGCGGCCGTAGGCGGTCCTCTGGCATTGGTTCAAAACGGTGATATGATCGAGCTCAATGTGGAAGAACGGCGACTGGATCTGCTTGTTGATCCGGCCGAACTGGAAGCGCGCCGTCTGCAATGGAGCCCGCCGCCCACAGCGCCCCGCGGCTGGCTGAAACTTCATGCTGAACATGTCTTGCAGGCCCATCTGGGTGCTGATCTGGATTTTCTGTAATATCCCCCCATGACTCTTTGAATGATATTGAAAAGAAGGCTCTTGTGTTGAATTTCTGATAAAACTTCTCCTCTTTATCTGAAAAAGGCTTGCCATCGTGA
Source organism: Candidatus Hydrogenedens sp. (assembly GCA_012522755.1). Lineage (GTDB taxonomy): Bacteria > Hydrogenedentota > Hydrogenedentia > Hydrogenedentales > CAITNO01 > JAAYJV01. The sequence goes on along the minus strand of JAAYJV010000173.1, from coordinate 3,815 downwards.
GCCGGGAAACATGCCGCCTGAGCCTTTTCGGAGAAAATAAAACGCCTGTCCCAAAGAATCCCTGTCGACAAAAAGATCGCAACTCCAAAACTTTTTAAGACAGCAAAAAAAGTGATACTGGTCTTGCGAAATAGGGGCTGCTTGTCCGCTTGTTTTGACAACAGACGAAGTTAATTGTTATACTTCACTCCCCTAAGCGATTCTCCAACTCATGTACTACATCTGTTCTTAATCTCGTAATTTTTTTTCGTTGGGGCGTGGCCAAGTTGGTAAGGCACCAGATTTTGGTTCTGGCTATCGTTGGTTCGAGTCCAGCCGCCCCAGCCATTATATTTCAGAGTCCCATGCATCTGATACGAAAGGCACAGTGCGGTGGATTTTACAAACAGCCTCAAAGTGTTCAGTGGCAATGCGTCAAAGTCATTGACAGAAGGCATTTGCCGACACTTGGGCATTGCTCCTGGCGAAGCGTTGGTTGGTCGGTTCTGTGATGCGGAAATTCACATGCAGATTCGTGAGCATGTGCGCGGTCATGATGTGTTTATTGTAAACAGCACATCCCCTCCGGTGAATGATAACCTGATGGAATTGCTCATGTTCTGCGATGCGGCCCGGCGTGCTTCGGCCGATCGTATCACGGCTGTCATTCCTTATTTCGGTTATGCGCGTCAGGATCGCAAAGACAAGCCCCGTGTGCCGATTACGGCCAAACTGGTCGCGAATCTTCTGACAGCGGCCGGTGCTGATCGTGTGCTTACAGTGGATCTTCACTGTGGCCAGATCCAGGGTTTTTTTGATATTCCCGTGGATCATCTGGCTGCGGATGTGGTCTTTTGTGAACATCTTCTCAAAGAGGGTGTACAGAAAGATCTGATCGTTGTTTCGCCGGATATGGGCAGCGTTGCCCGTGCCCGGAGTTTCGCCGGTCGTCTGGGTGCGCCTCTTGCCATTGTGGACAAGCGGCGTCCCAAGGAAAACGTGGCGGAAGTGATGAATATTATCGGCAGTGTCGAAGGTCGGCATGCGCTGATGCTGGATGATCTGATAGATACAGGCGGCACGCTTGTGAAGGCTGCGACGGCCATCATCGAGCAGGGAGCCAAAAGTGTGCGTGCCTGTGCGACCCATCCCGTCTTCAGCGGTCCCGCTCTGGATCTGCTTGAAGCATCTGTTTTAGAAGAAATTTTAGTGTGTGATTCCATATCCCTCTCTGAACGGGCGGCTGCATGTCCACGCATAAAATCATTGTCGCTGGCACCGCTCATCGGAGAGGCAATTCATCGTATTCACAAAGATCAATCGGTAAGCAGCCTGTTCACAGTGTGATCCCGATTCGGAGGTCAAACCCAAATGCAGACATTACAAGCAAAAACACGTACTCTGGGCAGTGGCAGCATTAAAACGGAAATGCGCCTGGCCGGGGGGGTGCCGTCGGTTCTCTATGGTGAAAACAAAGAGGTTCTCCCTATAGAAGTCGATGCGAAGGCCGTTGAAAAACTGTTGCGCGATGAAGGCAGCAGCTTTATTGTGCTTCAGCTGAATTTTGCAGATGCACCGGAGCTCAATTCTCCTGTGCTGCTCAAAGAAATCCAGCGCCATCCTGTCAAAGACAGGCTGCTTCACATGGACTTCATGCGCATCAGACTTGATGAACGCATTCAACTTCCCGTACCCATCATACTCACGGGACGTGCCAAGGGCGTGGTTGATGGCGGTCTCATTGACCAGCAGCTGCGAGAAGTGCAGATTGAATGTCTGGCGGCCGAAGTTCCTGATCATCTTGAGCTGGATATTACAGAGCTGGATATCGGTGTAACGGCGCATGTAGCCGATCTGATTGTTCCGGCCGGTGTCACAGTGCTCACGGAAGAAGACTATGCCATCGTCTCCATCCATGCTCCGCGTATCGTTGAAGAAGAAGACGAAGAGCTCGAAGATGAAGAAGAGGTCGCTGAAGACGAAGATGCGGAAGAAGACGCTGAAGAGTGATTATTCACAGTCTTATCCCCCGATAGAAACAAGATGTTCTGATGAAACTGATCGCTGGTCTGGGCAATCCCGGAGAACAGTATCGCAATACGCGGCATAATCTCGGGTTTGTTGTCATTGATACATTGGCTGAATTGTTGAAGGTGAAATTGCCGCAGCCACGGGACAAGGTTCAGGCCCTGCGTTTTCATCATCAGGGAAGTGCGGTCATGCTTGTCAAACCCCAGACCTTCATGAACCTGAGCGGACAGGCTGTTGCGCCTCTGGCCCGACGTGCCGGATGCGAAGCGGAAGATATTCTGGTCATTTCGGATGATCGTCATCTGCCTCTGGGAGCTCTTCGATTGAGAGCCGGTGGCGGAGCAGGCGGGCATAATGGCTTGAAATCTTTGGTTTCCCATCTTGGGACACAAGACTTCCACCGGCTCAGGCTCGGCATTGGCGGTGAGCTTGTTCCCCCGGATCAACTGAGCAATTATGTTCTGGGCAAATTCATGCCCTCGGAAGTTCCTCAGGTTTGTACTCTGGTACGCCAGGCCGCTGAAGCGGCCCGCTGCTGGCTTGAAGAAGGTATGGACACGGCCATGAGCCGGTATAACCGCCGAAACAATACACAAGGAGAGTAACTATGACGGAAAAGAAACATACTATCTGCGTGCTCGTTGCCAACCAGTTTGGTGTGCTTGCCCGTGTATCCGGCATGTTCAGCGCCCGCGGTTACAATATTTCCAGCCTTTGTGTTGGCGAAACCGATGATCCCACCGTTTCACGAATGACCGTGATTGTTCGCGGTGATGACCAGGTGCTCGCACAGATCATCCAGCAATTGAACAAGCTCGTCGATGTCATCCAGGTGGAAGACCTCACAGCACGCTCCTATGTGGAACGGGAGCTGATCATGATCCGCGTTGCCGCTACAGGCTCTGTTCGCAGTGAAGTGCTCGGCGTGGTTGAAATTTTCCGTGGAAAAATCGTTGACTTGGACGCCAGGTGCATTACTGTGGAAGTTACAGGTGCCCAGGAAAAGATCCAGGCCTTTCTGGAAATGATGCGTGGTTATGGAATCCTGGAAATGGTGCGTACCGGTGAAATTGCCATGACCCGGGCCGCCAATAATGCTTCCGGAAACGGACACTGAGATCCGGTGAACGGTGAAGGCGGTGTGTATGCCTTCCAGATAGTGATGATGGTCCGGCATTCAAAAAAACGCAGTAATCAGTTTGACCTGTGCATTTGTTTTTGGTATACTACTTTTTGCCATACCCTTTCAGGGTAACCTGATTGCGTGGTGGGATGCCCGAGTGGCTAATGGGGACGGGCTGTAAACCCGTTGGCTTGCGCCTACGTTGGTTCGAATCCAACTCCCACCACCATTTAAAATTCTTGGGGTTTATACCCCGTTGGTTGATGAATATAAGCGGGAATAGCTCAGTTGGTAGAGCGTCAGCCTTCCAAGCTGAGGGTCGCGAGTTCGAGTCTCGTTTCCCGCTCCAAAAGTATTCCCCTGGTGGTTACAGGCGCCCGCGTAGCTCAGGTGGTAGAGCACTTCCATGGTAAGGAAGGGGTCATCAGTTCGAGTCTGATCGTGGGCTCCATTATAACCCTGTCTCCAAGCGGTGAACACCGCACAAATCGATTCTTTATATAACTGTAGGTATGCAACATAAACCCCGGTAATACGGGAAATCAGAGGTTGAGAGTTATGGCGAAGGAAAAATTTTCGCGTACAAAGCCGCATGTGAACGTGGGAACCATTGGTCACGTTGACCATGGTAAAACGACTTTGACCAGCGCGATCACCAAAGTGCAGGCGGACAAAGGTCATG
>JAAYJV010000172.1 GCA_012522755.1 Candidatus Hydrogenedens sp. | reverse complement strand
GACGATGAGAGGGCGTGGTGTTCTATTGGCATCACGCCCAAACTCATCGGATGATAGACCTGCCATGCCTAAAAAAACGCAAAAAAGTCATGCGCAAACCTGTGTCCAGAAAACCGGCCCCGGTACAGTAACTTCTCTGGTTCAGACATGATTCCCTCATGGGCGAAAGGAGCAGTTCAATGCTTTCTTTATTTTCCTCTTCAAATCCTCAGGTGTCGCGAACCACCGCTTTCAAAACCAGGGTCAGTGCCTTCCTACTTCTCCTCTTTCTGCTCAGCTCTTTCGTCCCCGTATTTGCAGTGCCAAGCGCCGCCAGCGACTCCTTCGATAGAGAAAGAGCGCTGTGCGAGAGCGCCTATCGCCTGAACTGTTTTCAGCAATTACATGACAACATTGACGCTTCCAAATCCGAAAAGTCGCTGTGGAAAGACGCCCGGATACTCTATCTTCTGGCACACATATCTCAACAAGCCGGTGACATTGAACTTGCTGAACAATGCTGGCATTTACTGGTGGACAACAGAAATATTTCCATGGACATTGCATTTGAAGCCGCACAAGATGCCATGCGTTCTTATCAAAGCCATGCCGAAGTGTCCCTACGGGAAAGAGCCACTTATTATTTGGAAAAAGCGTTGCACTTTGCTCCCCAGTTGAGAACTCAACTCCCGGTTGAATATCCGCACATCATTCTTGATACATATATTCTCTATCCGGAATTCAAATGGGCTCATGTGTCTTCTTTTCAGAAAAAATGGCGGGAAGCCATAGATCACATAGAAGGGGCCATTGAACGCTATCCTGAAGTGGCCTCCAAATTGTCCGTGGAGAAACTCAATAAGGAAAAAATATCCCGTCACAAGCTCTTTTTCATGTTGGCCCAAGCCTGTGATCAACAGATTCGCCTGAAAGAAGACAGCGATACAACTGTAAAGCTCTTAAAAGAAAAGAGGAGACGGGCTCTGATGGAAATGATACGCGAGGATGCCACCAAAGCTCCGTTCTGGATATCAGGACCTGTTCATATTTATCTTGACAGCATTGATTACACAGAATCCGATGAATCGATCCTTCATACAGCATCTGTTTTTGCAACCCAAAATATCTTCGGAAGCCACTTGCTGAGAAGAATTGCTTACCAACACATTGTTCACCACTCATCAGGAAAGCAAGACATTCAGAAAGGACTGTTTTATAAATACTGTGCTGTTTTCAAAAGCATTTTTGCTGAGAAATGTTTGTCTCTGGAAGACTATCATTACTTCCTTGTGGATGGCGCCAGACTTGCCGCTGATTCCGGAGACGATGAAATCATGAACATGATTTACCGCGACACAGAGAACTTGTCGCTCCTCCCGCCTGAGATAAAAAATGAGATCAGGACACTGGAGCGACGTTCCTTCATCGCGAAACACCTGTAAGATCACAGCTGAGGAAAATGGCGGCTGCGCATCATGACATAGACATCTGGTAAACAGTGCATCGGCAAGATACAATACTGAAGAGGGCGGCCATTCTCCTTAAAGTCTCCCAATCTGGATGACCGTCATTTTTTGCCTTGTTGTGGCTAAAAAGTTCACCATGTTCTTTGCATATCACAAGTTCTGGTGTACAATGGCTTTATAATTTGAAGGCTCACATCGGCGCTTTCAATGATTGCTGATTGCTGCAGGAGACGGACCATGAAAATACAAGCTGTCATGACTGACTTGCGGAAGGAGGTAAAGCCATTTTTTCTGACGGTATTTCTTGTCGGTCCCGTGAGCGCTTTCTTGCTCGGCTTTTCAGTGAGTGTACTGTCGATCTTCTTTTCTTATTTTATAATTTATGATATTTTTGGTGTCTTCGGTGCCATGACCGCCAGTTTTTGTGTCTTACTGTCCTATCTGACATTGCGAAGATACAATAAAGCAGTTGCAATAATTTACTGTACCTCTGGAACACTGATATTCGCTTTGATTCCATGTCTGGTGATGCTGTCAGGCAACCCCCTCTCCTGGGTTACAGGAATGCTCGGATATCTCGTTGGCTTGAGCCTGCTCAACTTTAACATTGGTGTTCATCGTGTTGAAGCTTTTTGCAATCGACTGCGCGGCTTCTTTGTGGAGGAAAGCGACAGTTCCGCCGGTGAGAGCGCAAAGTCCGGAGGCATGGCCCGGGAAATCGGAACATTTTTATTGGCCATATTTGTTGTCGGCCCTTTTTTTGGATTCTGCTGTGGCTTGATGGTGGGTGTCGTTGATGTGTTATTTCTCGAGTTTAAGACACATCTGGTCTTTGCCATGATCAGTGCATTGAGTGCCGTTGTACTTGTTGCTCTGTCCTATCCCTTCTTTCGAAAACCAATAAACCGAGCTCTGCAATTCCTTGTGACCTGGCGTAAACACTGATATTGATATTTTGTGCCGTAGTTCTTTTCTTCAAAACTGCTATTGATCTGTGGTTGGCAGAGGTGTCTACAATCATCTGAATGATTCTTTCCGGGGTTCCACGCTGAAAAATTCCAGAAAAATTTGCTTGCAATCTCAGAGCTTGGCATCATATTCATGTTTGGCGGTGCAGTCTTATGGGTACAGTGTTTTACAGAAGAAATCTTAAGTCGAATCGTTGAGAATATAAAGAGTTTTAATTCATACAATGGCCATGAACAACCATAGCCCTTCAGCGGGACAACAAGCCTTGGAAAAGGGAGATGTGAGCCGTCCTTTCTCTGATGATGGATCTGCTCCTTTGGCACTGTCCGAAAATCCGGACGAAGCCGAATCCTGGGAGGCTGTTGGAAAGGCGGCTGGGGAAGATGCGGCCATGAGTGAAGTGTCGCCTCCTGAAGCCCGACCTCCCCGAAAGATCCGTGTGATAGTCAATCCCCGTTCCTGTTCGGGCAAAACCAACAGAAAATGGTCCCACATATCCCGAATACTCAAAGCCTATATAGGCGACTTTGACTATGTTTTCACCGAGGCGCCCATGGATGCCTGTGCCATGACCAGGGCGGCATTGAAAGAAGGTGTGGAACAGATTATTGCTGTCGGCGGCGATGGAACACTCAATGAGGTGGTCAACGGTTTTTTTGAGGATGATAAGCCTGTCAATCCTGAGGCCGTGTTGAGTTATATCAGCAGCGGCACGGGCAGCGACTTCCGGCGCAGTTTCTTTTCTTCCCGCAAGTACAGAGGTCAGGTCAAAAGGGTCGCCCAGGGAGAACTGCGCCGTCTGGATCTGGGACGTTTAACCTATCACGACGATGAGACGGGCGAAAATAAAACACGGTACTTCATCAATGCGGCCAGTTGCGGACTGAGCGGCGCAACCTGTCGTACTGTGAACGGGCTCAGGTTCCTGAAAAAACTCGGCGGACAGATAGCCTTCCAGTGGGGTGCGATTTCCACCTTGTTTCAATACAGAAGTCTTGAGCTGCGCCTTCAGGTGGACGATACCTTTGATGAAATACTGGAAGTGAACACCATTGCCGTATGCAATGGCCGCTATTTCGGCAGCGGCATGAAGATAGCCCCTGAAGCCAGCCTGAATGACGGACTTTTCGATATCATCGCAATCAGAAAACTGTCCCTCTTTCAGGTGATCAAATGGTTTCCCCTCATTTATAAAGGGACGCATCTCAAGAAAAAAGATCTGGTCATCATGCTTCGTGGAAAACAAGTCCGCATAGAAGAGACACACACGAATGGGAAGGGGCTCATCGAAATTGACGGAGAATCGCCGGGAAGACTCCCCGTTGTATACGACATTGTTCCCGGTGCCATTCTCGTTAAAAACTGAAGCCGCCCTTATTCAATCGTCCTGTCACGCCACCCGCCTGACTCGTATATCTTCAAAGTCCGTTTAATGCCCTCCGGGGTTACCTGGCAATCGATGTAGTGATAATGTCTGTTCTCTTCAACGATGCGATGACTCAAAGGGGCACCGCCGCCAGCCGTCAGGGTATAGCGGACGCCGTCACGGAGGAAGGTGGCGTATCCATGGATATGGGCCATAAAGACTTCATCCACAGCATATTCTTTCATCAAGCTGTGAAAGGCCTCAGCATTCTTCTTGAAGCCCCGGCGTCGTGTATCGGAGACAAAAGCCTCTTCAAAAAAGGCGGGAGGGATATGGAGAAAGACAAAGCGGTGTCTGGCCGGATACTGCAGTCCTTCTTTCAAAAAAGCCAAGTCATCATCCTGCACATAGTCCCGCAGATTGTTGTTGATCCCCACAAAGCGGCACTCTTTGAAAGCAAAAGAAAAACGATCATCTCCGTATAAACGCTTGAAAGCCTTGTAGTCACGCTTGGGTCCGCGCTCGTGATTACCGGGAACACAGAAAAGAGGCACGGAAGGCATCTCTTTTTCCACAATGGCTATATGACGGTCCAACAGCTCGTCAGCCGTTCCGCCCCGGACAATGTCCCCCGTATGAAAAGCCAGAACGGGTTTGTAACCTTCAATATGACGATAAATCTCTTTTGCAATGCGCGTGTTGTTGCGTGTGTCGCCCAGTACGGCAAAAGACCAGGAGTTTTCCACGTCCGCTTCTTCGGGCAGTCGTTCCAGCAAAGCTCCATACCGCTGGTTCGTTTTGCCTTTCAGCCGTTTCATACCCAGCCAGGCCTGAAAAATTCTCAGGACTTTGATGAGTCCCAGCAAGACAATGGCTGTGGCAAACAACAGCACAGCGAGCACAGCGGAATATTTCCATCCGATCCAGAGGAGCCCGAGGAAAAAGAGATACATGACGAGACGTTTTTTACGGAACATGGAAAATACCTTCAGCTTTGAGATGCGGGAGCAGAACAGTATCAGAAGAGAGTCAGGGTGCTTTACCCGCGCCGCTGGTCGTCAGTGTGTTGATGAGCTGACGGCGGGCATCCACAACAGCGGGTTGATCCGGATTCGCCTCCAGCGAGCTGTCATAGGCTTCTTTCGCACGATCCAGATTGCCGATCTGGAGCTGCATACTGGCAATAAAATTCCACTGCTCATATTGAGAAGGGTCCAAGGCTGTCGAGTGTCGGGCTGCGAGAACGGCATCAGTCAGACGGCCGGCACGATACAATAAACGGGAATAGGCACTGTGATTTTCGACCGTGTCCGCAAACCAGCCACCCCGCCGCTGGAAATCATGAAGAGCCTGCCGGAGCATCAATCTGGTTTCAATATCATGAGGCTGTGCCTTTACACCCAGATCATCGAGTATTTGTGAACTCTTCAGCACTTCGCCCTTCCGTGCCAGGAGTGCAGCATTCCCTATGGATGCCAGAGCGTTTTCCGGATTGGAGCTCAATGCCTTCGTATAATATTTCTCGGCCAGATCATAGTTTCCCTCCCGGTGATGGAGCTGACCGAGGAGAGCGAGTGCCTGGTCATGATCGGGCTCCAATTCCAAAGCCCGCTGCAAAGCCAGCAGCGTCTGTTGCGTACCGATCGTTCCCGTACGGAATCGCGCCTCAGCCAGGAGAATCCATTTCTCAACCTGGGCGGCTTCGGGATTACCGGGACGATTCAACTCTCTTTCCAGATAATCAGCCCATAGATCATGGTAGTGCAGATCCTGAATCAGACTCAGGTATTCCTCTTTCAGTTCTTCCGACACCTCGAAAGGGGCTCCGGCAACGGTCAACTCCTGAAAGCGATCCAGCTGTTCCTGTCGGGAAACCGCGGGTTCCTCAGAGGTCTCCTCAAGCAATTGTCCATGCAGGGGCCCGGCGAGTAACAGACAAAAGAGAGCACTCATAAAAAAACTACGCATGATCGTTCATATCCTCCGGCCATAAGCGTGCTTCCAGAAGGGAAAGCAGGGGAGTAAAACTGCTTCTGTCGAGAGCACATACAGGCACTCCTTCATACTGATGGAGAAGTCCCTGCACTTCTTCAGGCGAGCAAAGATCTGTTTTGTTGAAGACAGTCACCATGGGTTTGTGATCCAGATCAAGACTGCGAATGGTATTCAAGACCGTGTTCATTTTATCAGAAAGATCCGGGCTGTGTGCATCCACCACGTGAAGCAACAGGTCAGCCTCGTCCAGTTCTTCAAAAGTCGTTCGGAAGGCCGCCATGAGATCAGCGGGCAGGTCACGGATGAAACCCACGGTGTCCGTAATGATTATTTCACGTTCATGAGGAAAACGCAAACGACGTGACACGGGATTCAAAGTGGCGAAAAGGAAATCTTTGGCCAATACGGAGCTGTTGGTCAGGCGGTTGAGCAGGGTGGATTTGCCCGCATTGGTATAGCCTACCACAGCGATGGTGGGCACGTCCTTTTCAGTGCGTACCCGACGGCGGAGACGGCGGCGTTTGCCCAGTTGCTCCACTTCCCGTTCCAGCCGGGCGATACGGTCGCGCGCACGACGGCGATCCACTTCCAGTCGGGTTTCTCCCGGGCCACGTCCCCCGATACCGCCGGTAAGCCGGGACAGTGCCTCCTGCCGGATACTCAGAAGAGGGAGCAGATAACGCAGTTGAGCAAGTTCAACCTGTAATTTCCCTTCCCGGGTAACGGCATGCTGGGCGAAAATATCAAGAATGAGCTGGGTGCGATCCAGAATCTTGAGATCCGTAAAATCGCTCAATGATCGCAGCTGGGAAGGGGAGAGGTTCGTATCGAAGACGAGCAGTTCAGCCCCTTTTTGCATGGCCGTAATCAGAACAGACTGCATCTTTCCTTTACCCAGAACCAGACGGCTGTCTATGGGACGTCTTTGCAGCACTTCCTGAACCACTTTGATCCCCGCACTTCGCGCCAGTTCTTTCAACTCATCCAGAGCGTCCTGCGCTGTACTCGGCGGGAGGGTGGAAACATGGATCAGAATGGCCCGTTCCCGGGCATCGTCCGTGGCCAACTGGTATTGGGTCCGGGAAAATTCTTCTTCCAGCGCTTCGATAAAGTCCAGGAAATCCTCTTCAAGATCATGCACAGATTGAGGAGGAAGAAGATTCCAGGGGATTTGCGCATCATTGTCCGGTACCAGATGGGCACTGTGAACCAGGCCGGGCATCCCGTCAGGGCGCACCGTAATCACACTGATCAGATCCAGACGCAACACGGCGAGATCGGTGAGATCTTCCTGAGACAGAGCTTCTTCGGTGAGGTGGGTGTGGACAAGCCGCAAACCGCTCAGCCGATTACGTCCGCGCCGGTGAATATCCGGAAGCATGATTGCCCGGGCATCACCGACGACCACAGCCGTAATCCGGCCTCGACGATCAATAATGAGACCTGTCTGACGTTTTATTTCTGAAGACAGTTCAGTCAGTGTGCGGGCCACTTCAGGACTGATCACGGCCTGCGCATGCATGGAACGGTTGGACAGACGCTCCAATGCTCGTGTCTGCGCTGATTTCAAACCTTGCAAATTGCCTGTCAGCAGTGTGTTAAGTCCTCCGGAAATAAAAATCCATGTCTCATGCTATGCTCTCTCGATTCAGCCCTGAAGGAGGACACGTCGGATAATACGCTGACTTTCAACAGCGTTCAAAGTGCGCTGAGCTTTACGAAGTTCAGTGGCGTCCAGACGTTCCAGCTTCTTCCATAGAATGGCAATGTTTCCGAGAGCAAGTTGAAGAGCCTGATTGGGATCCATACGCTGAGGCTGAATATCAATGGTGACAAAGCCTTTGTGTTTCGCATTTTTCAGATAAAACAATGCCTCAAGTGTTTCCCAAAGGTGAAGACTCCCCGGAACCATGAGATCATCGGAGGGCGCATAAGAGTCGCTGATATAGACCTGGAAAAGTTTGTTCGATCGGTTCAGAAAGGCAATACTTTCCGCCGGATTTTCGCCAGCCATGAGGGCATGGGAAAAATTCAAGGCCACACCCACATTTTTCATGGCGATTTCCTGGCACATGGACAGAGCCTTGCCTACGGAAGAGATGGCCAGAAATTTGCGGGGTTCACGGGGTTTGTAAACAACAGAGATATTCACGTCAGGAGAGGCGAATTTGGCAATGGTCTTGATGGAAGAAATAATCGTATTCCAATGGGCCGTATAGTCCACATGGAATGGATAGTCAAAACCATCCGTAAAAAGACGCAACACCACGTCGGAAGTGCCGAGAGCACGGGCAATTTCCACGGCTTTACGGCCTTCATCAATGGCTGCATTGCGTGTCTTCTGGTGTTGCTGGGCAAATCCGGCCAGTGAGAAGCGCCGGGAGTGGCTCAGGCTCGTGGAAACAGCACTGCAAACCAGCCCATTGTCTTTCAGAAGACGTTTTACCTCTTTCACAGGTACTTCGGGCGTAATATCGGTTTGTTGAAGCTCCACACCTTTCAGGCCCTTCAGTTTGGCCAGAGCCCCGATAATATCAGGCAGTCTGGGGGTTTCCCGATAGCCATCGGTGCAAAAACGGTCCTGCATGTTGGAAAATACCCACAAACCGGTTGCCAGTTTTATGGACATGAAATAATCTCCTTAAAGAAAAGTGTAAAGATTAGAAAAGTGACAGTCTTAACCTGGTTACTCTATACACTGCGTTAACGAATCGCCTGGCTGAAATCTCTGGGCCAGGTGCAATATTCTGCGATGATTACAACACCTCTCGCCATCTGATGGGCTATTATATCTCAGTTTGTCAAAAAAGTCAATACCCTCGAATATTTTATTAATACTGTGAAACTCACTTAATAAGGAAAGAGTGATACCCGGTTAGAAATAAAACGATGTCCAGAGCCATGAGCTGAAAGATGAGAGAGTAACAAAAAACAACAAGAATGATCCTGTCGCAATGGAAGGAATACTCAGCATTCATTCCGAAGAAAAGCGGTCTTTTTACTCCGTAAGTCTCGTTGACTGGAAAATCGCTTCAGCAGGGGAGCTCCCATCCTTTGCGATATTCTTTGGTCAAAAGGCTGTTCGCCTTTTCATTGTTGGTAATGCGCAGTGACTGCATATCCACTTCAAGTTTCTGACCTTTCGCCCGAAGAGCCACATTGCCCATATTGGCCACAGCTGTCAAGGGGCCGGCATAGGAAAAATCCGAGGCGGATTTCCTTCCCGTCCGAATACTGTCCAGCCAATCCTGATAAGAGTTTTCATTGGCAATCCGGGGAATTGAGGGCTCTGGCTGTTTATAGTCCTTCATGAGCACATCTGGGAGGAGTCTGCTTTTCCCGCCATACTCGCCCGTAGTCACAAATCCGTCAGTGCCCACAAAAAGGGAACCGTTTTTCCCGTCACCGAGTTTCTGTTTTTCAGGCAGAGATTCAGGATAGGGAGGTGTCTCACCGCCATCGTACCAGTAAAGAGCCACAGGCCCCTTGGAGCCTCTCCGGGGAAACTCATATTTGATCAGGGATTGTAAAGGCGAGGACAGCTCTGTCGTTCCTGATTCACGCAATACTTGAACAGAGAAGCTTTCCGCTTCATAAAGTTTGAGAGACCAGAAGGCCGGATCCAGAATATGACATGCCATATCACCAATGGCTCCGCAACCGAAATCCCACCAGCCCCGCCAGTTGAAAGGGGCATATTCTCTGTTATAAGGTCGCCAGGGTGCCGTACCAATCCAAAGATCCCAGTCGATGGCATTGGGTGCGATCTGTTCCGGCAGCATTTCAGTCATGCCCTGTTTCCACAGAGGCCTGTTGGTCCACAGATGCACTTCACTCACGTCGCCAACAGCTCCGTCCCACAGCATTTCACATAACTCGCGAACCCCGTCTTTGCAATGCCCCTGATTGCCCATCTGAGTCACGAGATCCTTTTCCACCGCCAGTTTTGTCAACAGATCAGCTTCAGCCACAGTATGGGCCAGGGGTTTCTGTACATACACATGCTTGCCCAGATTCATGGCCAGATAAGCGGCGGGAGCGTGACTGTGATCCGGTGTGCTGATGGTACAGGCATCGATCTCGTCCCCAATCTCATCGAACATCTTCCGGTAATCGGCGAATTGTCTGGCTTTGGAAAGGCGGTAAAAAGCCTCTGCAGCACGGTTGCGATCGGGATCACAAAGGGCAACGATATTCTCCCGGCGACAGGACATGATATCTCCCAGTCCTTTGCCGCCCACACCGATACCGGCCACGTTGATTTTTTCGTTGGGGGAGAGCTTTCCGGGGATCACCCGCGCTGTGTTGATGCGCCGGGAAGCGCATGCCGTCAACAGAGTGCTCATCGTTGTTGCAGCCAGAAAAGCGCGGCGTGTAAGACTTTTATCCATGTATCAAATTGTCCTGCTTTTCCACGGCGGTGCAGGAAAACAGCGTAAAGACTAAGCGGCTCATTCGTCCGATGCGATGAACTGACGGATTTTCTCCCTGTCTGTATTACCTATCTGTGTAAAGAAGATGGCGACTTTGAAGCGTTTCTCCACTATTTCATCAGTTTCGCAACGGACTACGACACCGTCAACTTCGATCCGCTCTTCAACAGGCTTCGGTAAGTCCAGAAGAACCTGAATCTTTGTCATCAGCGGGATGGGCGTGGTTGTCTGACATAAGATTCCCGCCTCACTGATGTTTTCCACGTGATTTGAAGTGCCGTGCTCAGATTCGCACCAGCAGAAAGTTACGCGCTTATTGCACCGCGGGTGGCGCCTGCGTTCGTCGTGGCGTAGTTCACTCATGCTGTGACTCCCCGGTTGGAATTATGACTGGCTACATCATAGCCTAAAGCATGCCGACAAATAAAGCATGTGACCTCATGGATATTTTGGAAAACAGTGGTCTGCAGAGCAGCAGCCCGGTAGACTCAGGGGGAGAGTTCTATATTGTAGTCCCGGATTTTGCGCCAGAGTGTGGACCGGGAGATGCCCAGAGCTTCCGCAGCCTGGGTCTGATTTCCTCCGAGGGCATCCAGAACGGTGCGGATATGCCGCGCTTCCATTTCAGACAGAGAAAGCAGTGTTTTGTCTTCGTGGTAGGGCAAGGCGGGACGATGAGAAATGCCCTGGCGTACATATTCCGGAAGGTCAGCCAAGCCGATCATGTCGCTTTCCGTTACAATCACGCCGTGGGCGATAATACTCTCCAGTTCACGTACATTCCCCGGATAGGGATACTGTTGCAGATAACTCGCGGCTGCGGCGTCAACACCTCTCACGGCCTTGTCGTAATTCTGGTTGCTCTTGGAAATAAAATGGGTCACCAGCGCAGGAAGGGCATCCAGACGTTCACGAAGAGGAGGGATCCGGATCTGGATCACATTCAAACGGTAATACAGATCTTCACGGAAACGCAGTTGTTCAACAGCTTCCAGGAGATCGCGATTGGTGGCTGCGATAATGCGCACATCCAGTTTCTTCGAGTCAATGTCGCCTACCCTGCGAATTTCACCGCCCTGAAGAGCGCGAAGCAGTTTTGCCTGAGTAATGGCTGAAAGTTCACCTATCTCATCCAGGAAAAGGGTTCCGCCATCAGCCGCTTCGAAAAGACCCTCTTTGTCATGATCAGCACCCGTAAAAGCTCCTCTCACGTGGCCGAAGAGTTCACTTTCCAGAAGATTGTCCGGCAAAGCAGCACAGTTCACAGCGATAAAGGGCATATCACGCCGGGCACTGAGCCGGTGAATGGTCTGGGCCACAACCTCTTTTCCCGTGCCGCTTTCTCCAAGGAGCAACACTGTGCTGTTCGTGGGCGCAACCTTCTGGATGAGATCGATAATGCGACGCATGGCATCGGTTCGGCCGATAAACTCTTCAAATACTGTCTGCTCATAAGAATCAAGCTGCGTCTCTGTGCTGAGACTTTCCAGCGCTTTGCCCACAATCAGGGCTATATCAGAGAGGGGACAGCTTTTGGGAAGGTAAAAATAAGCACCCTGACGGATTCCATCCAGTGCCTGGGAAAGCTGATCCATTTCAAAGAGCAGAACAATGCGTGCCGCAGGCGTACACTGTCGTACAAAAGAGACCAGATTCAGCGATTCATCCGTATTCAGAGAAAGATCCAGAAGCACAATATCCATCTGGCGACGGTTCACACAACGCAGGAGTCCGGCCCGATCATGACATTTTTCCACCTCCACAGGGAAAGCTTCCAGAAAACGGGCGAGGGCCGTGCTGAAAGCGATATCCTCACAGGCAATCAACAAGCGCGCCTGTTCCTTTTTTTGAGCGTTTCTCTTTGAAGCATGTGCGATAGGTGCCATGACTCGATTGTATCACAATGATACAGAGTCGAGCAAGAGATAAAACGCTCTTAAATTCATGGGGCACAAAGGATTAAAGAGATATTGACCTGAAAAAGACTTCCTGAAATCTCAAAAATTACTGGCCGTGATCCAAAAAAGGAACCTGGCCGAAAAGAGAATACGACCAGGTCCCGATAG
>JAAYJV010000171.1 GCA_012522755.1 Candidatus Hydrogenedens sp. | reverse complement strand
TCGGGTTGCTCTCCAGCATAGCCCTATCCTCTCGAAGAACACTATTATGCTATCATGCATTGAACATAAAACAAGGGGACATTTTAAATGAGTTAAGGAAGGGGACATTTCTAACGAGTTACGACATGTTGCTCTGTATCCACTTGGATTTTACCGGTCCCTTGTCTTACCCTATAGAACAACAGAGGGGATGTGTTCTGATGATCTTGCTTTGTAACCGGAGAAGGAAACGCGGATATGCTCGGACTTGGCGGCTGGGACTGGATTGCGCTGGCCTTTTATTTTTTACTGATTCTTGTAATCGGCCTCTGGTCATCGCGAAAGATTACGAACAGCAGTGATTTTTTTCTCGGGGGCCGTCGCTTCGGAAAAGTCATGATGATCTTTTTCTCCTTTGGTGCGGGTACGAGCGGCAATGATGCTGTGGGCGTTTCAGCAAAGACTTATACTTCCGGTCTGTCGGGCATCTGGTACCAGTGGCTGTGGCTTTTCTGCACGCCCTTTTACTGGCTCATTGCACCCGCTTTCCGACGCATGCGGGCCCTGACTACGGGTGATTTCTTTGAACAACGTTATGACGGGAGTGTGGCTTCCCTCTATGCTTTCGTGGGGATCCTCGTGCTGACCGTCAATATCGGCGTGATTCAGCTGGGAGCAGCCTCCATGGTGGAAGCAGCCACAGGCGGTATGATCCCCCGTTCCGTCGGTATTCTGGGAATGGCCGCGCTCTATGTCGCCTACGGGATGGCGGGTGGTCTGGCTGCAGCGATCATCACGGATTTTATCCAGGGCATCCTGACATTGATTCTGTCTTTCATTCTTCTGCCGCCGCTGCTGAAAATGGTGGGTGGCTTCGCCGGACTTCACAGCGGTATTGCCGATGAAAGCATGTTCAGTCTCGTGGCTCCGGGGGAGATCAATCTTTTTTTCATTGTCATGCTCTGTCTGAATGCGCTCATCGGCGTGGTGACCCAGCCTCACCACATGGGTGTATGCGGTGCCGGTCGTACGGAACTGGAAGGGCAGATCGGTTTTGTGGGTGGCAATCTGCTCAAACGGATCTGTACCATCGCGTGGGTTCTTGTGGGCCTGGGTGCCATCGTGCTGTTTAAAAACAGGGGACAGACTGTTGAACCGGATCTTGTATACGGTGCCGTTGCCCAACAGCTCTTGCCTGGAATCATGCCCGGCCTCATCGGTCTCTTTCTTGCCGCACTCATGGCGTCCATGATGTCTTCCTGCGATGCTTTCATGGTCTCCTGTGCCGGTTTGTTTACACAGAACGTTTATAAACGCTGGCTGCAAGAGAATCGGGAGGAGGAACACTATGTGCGGGTCGGTCGTCTGAGTTCTCTGGTGGTCGTATGTATCTCGCTGCTGTTTTCCTTTCTTGTCAGCGATGTTCCCACGGGTCTGCTCTGGTTTTTCAAGCTTCAGGCGCTCATGGGCGCGGCATTCTGGCTGGGTCTTTTCTGGCGTCGGGCAACGGTTGCCGGAGCCTGGGCGGCCACCGTGGCGGGTTTTCTTGTTTTATTCGGAACGAGCCTGCCCGTCTTTCAGAATTGGGCTGTCCATACACTTCCGGACTATATGCTTTTCGATGGCAAATTCCGTGATTCCTGGCAGATTGCCGCCTATCTTTCCACAGCCTTTTCCGTGGGGATTCTTGTGAGTTTGTGTACACGGCGTGTGTCATCGGAAAAACTGGAACGTTTTTACGATTGTCTGCGAACACCGGTTCGGGCTGAGGAGGAATTTTCCAGTGAAGCCTTTACCATACCTGAAGGCGTTGTGGTTCCCGCTCCGCGCAAGCTGATCGATCATCCTGATCTGGAGATTCCTTTTCCTTCACGGCAGGCTGTGATTGGTTTTCTGAGTATCTGGCTTGGAGTGGCGGTGCTCATTGGATTTGTGTTCTGGATGGCGCGCTGGGGGATATAGGTGATAGGAAATAGGAACGAGGGGCGAGGGCATGTAGGGGAACGGCATACCGTGCCCACTCCGTCCTGCTCAGATATCCGGGCGCAAGATTTTTCGCCCCTACAAGCGTATAGTCTCAGTCCTTCGTTACAGTTTCATTCTGTGCTGCTCAGATATCCGGGCGCAAGATTTTTCGCCCCTACAAGCGTATAG
>JAAYJV010000170.1 GCA_012522755.1 Candidatus Hydrogenedens sp. | reverse complement strand
TTCGCGCTGACGCCTCTGTACAAAGATAATTACCCCGACAACGCGAAAAAGACCGGGATCCAGGAGAAAGCCCAGACGAATGGCATAAAGAGCAAGTAGACAAACCACGAGGCTGTCGGTCGGACCGGTCGGATGTGGGAGGGGTTTTGGTCGGGGTTGAAGCTGAAATGGGCACGGCATGCCGCGCCCCTACCTGAACCATGTCTCACTGTCATCTCCCTCGCACTTCGCCCCTCGCACCTCGCACCTAACAAAATCCCCGGCCATGGTACAACACCACGACCGGGGACACAATTCATCTCAGCTTAAAAATCTTACACGTGCGGGGTATAGCAGGTGAGGATCTTCATGTAATTGGCGCGTTCGAAAGCGGCCGGATTGGGGCAATTGGCCTGACTGAGGCTGCCCTGCATCTGCTTGATGGATTCGTATTCTTTTTCTTCCATCCACTGTGTCATTTCGGCCAAGACCGTATTGATGTGGTCAATGCCGTTTTTGAGGATGGCCGAAGTCATCTTGGCGACTTTCGCACCGGACATCATGGCTTTGAGCGCATCTTGACCGGTGTGCACACCGCCGGTAATGGCCATGTCGGCTTTGATGCGGCTGTAGAGAATGGCGACCCAGCGCAGGGCGAGGCGCAGTTCCCAGGAAGCACTCAAGGTGAGATCGGGCTTCACTTCCAGATTTTCCAGATCAAGATCAGGCTGATAGAAGCGGTTGAACATGACAATAGCATCTGCACCGGCTGCATCCAGTTTCTGCGCCATATTGGCTGTGGAACTGAAATAGGGACCGATTTTGACTGCTACGGGAATGTTCACAGTCTTCTTCACGGCCTGCACCAGATCCAGATACAGTGTTTCAACGTGGGCACCGTCCAGATCGGGGTTGGTGGGAATGTAATAAACATTCAGTTCCAGTGCATCAGCACCGGCCTGTTCGATCTTGGCTGCAATATCCTGCCAGCCACCGACACTGACGCCGTTGAGGCTGCCGATGACGGGAATGGCGACCGATTCCTTGGCTTTCCGGATGTGCTCCAGATAGGAGTCAGGCCCCATTTTGTAGTCCTGCTCTTCAGGAAAGAAGCTGAGGGCTTCGGAAAAGCTCATGGTACCCTGCTGCAGGTTCTCGTTGAGGTCTTCACTCATGAAAGTGATCTGTTCCTCAAAGAGGGAGTGCATGACAATGGCTGAGGCACCGGCATCTTCCATTTTCTTCATGTTGTCCAGTTTTTCCGTGAGGGGCGACGGGGACACCACGATGGGATTTTTCAGTTCCAGGCCCAGATAGTTTGTACGAAGATCCATTTATATCTTCCTCCTCCGTTTCACGCGCTGTGCGTGTCGGATTTACGGGTTTGGGTTTTCTTACTCAACTGTTGACAATTCCACAGGACAGCCGCTTATTCAGCGGGCGCTTCTTCGCCGTTGCTGAAGTCCATCTGTGCCAGATAGCTGTAGAGGCGCCATCTGTCAGCGACATCAGCCTTGGCTCCTTTCAGGAGTTCAGCGGCCAGTTCGGGCTGGCTCAGGGTCAGCATTTTGTAACGGGTCTCATTGTAGATGTACTTGTCAAGCTCCAATGAGGGCGCTTTGCAATCCAGCTGGAAGGGGTTCTTGCCCTCAAGTTTCAGATCAGGGTTGAAGCGGTAGATGGGCCAGTGTCCGGACTGGACGGCGGCTTTCTGCTGTTCAAGACCCATGACCAGGTTATAGCCGTGAGCAATGCAATGGCTGTAAGCGATGACAATGGAGGGGCCTTCATAGGCTTCCGCTTCCATGATGGCACGGATGGTCTGGGAATCGCTGGCACCCATGGCGATCTGAGCCACGTAGACATCGCCATAAGTCATGGCAATGAGGCCGAGATCTTTCTTGGAGCCCGGTTTTCCGCCGGCTGCGAACTTGGCAACGGCACCGCGCGGGGTCGCCTTGGAGCACTGTCCGCCCGTGTTGGAATACACTTCCGTGTCCATGACCAGCAGGTTGATGTCTTTGCCTGAAGCAATGACATGATCCAGGCCGCCATAGCCGATGTCATAGGCCCAGCCATCGCCGCCCATGGACCATACGCTCTTTCGGACGAGGAAATCGGACACGTGGGCCAGAACCTTGGCTTCATCAGTACCAATGGCCGCGAGCTTGTCTTTCAGAGCAGCCACACGCTCACGCTGCGCCTGAATACCCGCTTCCGTCTTCTGTTCGCCTGTGAGCAATGCCTCCACGAGGTCACCACCGATCCGGGCTTCGAGACGTTTGAGCAGTTCTTCAGCAAACTCTTTCTGCTTGTCAATGGTGACACGCATGCCCAGACCGAATTCGGCGGCATCTTCAAAGAGTGAGTTGTTCCAGGCGGGACCGCGTCCGTCACCGTTGAAAGACCAGGGCGTCGTGGGCAGGTTCGCACCATAAATGGAGGAGCAGCCCGTGGCATTGGCCACATAGAGACGATCACCGAAGAGCTGGGAGATGAGCTTCACATAAGGCGTCTCACCGCAACCGGCACAGGCACCGCTGAATTCAAAGAGGGGCTGCAAGAGCTGCACATCTTTGACCATATTCATCTTCACAGCGCCGCGGTCCACTTCAGGCAGAGACAGGAAATAGTCCCAGCGTTCTCTTTCACGGTCGCGGATGGGAGCCTGCTCAACCATGTTGATGGCGCGCAATTTCGGCTGTTCTTTATTCTTGACCGGACAGGCCTGCACGCAAAGGGCGCAACCGGTACAGTCTTCAGGGGCAATCTGCATGATATAGCGCTGGTCGGGGAAGTTTTTCCATCTCGCCTTGGCGGATTTGAAGCCTTCCGGCGCATTGGCCAGCGTTTCTTCGTCCACAATCTTGGCACGGATCACAGCATGAGGGCAGACCAGTGCGCATTTGCCGCACTGAATACAGATATCTTCGTCCCATTCGGGGATTTCAAGAGCGATGTTGCGTTTTTCCCACTGGGTCGTGCCTGTGGGGAAAGTTCCATCAACAGGCATCTTGCTTACAGGCAGCGATTCGCCATCTTCGGCCAGAATAGCGGCTGTGAACTCATGGAGGAATTCGGGCGCATTTTCGGGAACGGCCGGACGAATGTCAAAGGTACTGGTGACACTGTCGGGAACTTTCACTTCATGCATGTGTTCCACAGCCATGTCCACGGCGGCCCAGTTTTTCTTCACAATGCTTTCGCCGCGACGACCATAGGTTTTTTCAATGGCAACCTTGATGGCTTGTATGGCTTCATCCCGGGGCATGACTTCGCTGATGGCGAAGAAACAGGTCTGCATGACCGTGTTGATACGGCCGCCCATACCGGCTGCACGGGCCACTTCAAAGCCGTTGATGCAGTAGAATTTCAGGTTCTTCTCGATGATCTGACGCTGGGCCGTACGAGGCAGGTGATCCCAGACCTCATCAGGACCGTATATGCTGTTGAGCAGGAACACGGCGTTTTGATCTGCACAGCGGAGAACGTCAAATTTTTCCATGAAGGAGAACTGATGACAGGCCACGAAATTGGCCCGGGAAATCAGATAGGTGCTGCGGATGGGTTTGGGCCCGAAACGCAGATGGGAGGTCGTCATGGAACCCGATTTGCGGGAGTCATAAACGAAATATCCCTGAGCGAAACGACCGCCGTCCTCACCGATGATCTTGATGGAGTTTTTGTTGGCTCCAACGGTACCGTCAGCACCCAGTCCGTAGAAGAGAGCGCGAATGGTTTCCGGCGCTTCCGTGGAGAAAGTGGGATCATAGCTGAGGCTTGTATGGGTCACGTCATCAACAATACCCACGGTAAAGCGTTTTTTCGGCGCATCTTTGAGCATTTCGTCAAAAATGCCTTTGATCATGGCCGGCGTGAATTCGCGGGAGGAGAGGCCATAGCGGCCGCCGATGAGGCGGGGCAGCCCGTCAAAGGGAGAATTGCCGTCAATGGTCGCTTCAGTAATGGCCGTGGCAACGTCCATGAAAAGAGGTTCGCCAGCAGCGCCCGGCTCTTTCGTGCGATCGAGAACAGCGATGGTCTTCGTTGTTTTCGGGAAGGCATCCAGGAGTGCGGCCGCCGAGAAGGGACGATAGAGACGGACAATGACAGCACCGACTTTCTCGCCTTTTGCAGCGAGATATTCGATGGTTTCCACAGCCGCTTCAGCACCGGAACCCATGAGAACAATGACGCGTTCCGCATCAGGAGCACCCACATAATCAAAGAGTTTATACTGCCGTCCCACGATGGAGGCGAATTTATCCATGGCCTGCTGAACGAGTTCGGGGCAGGCGTCATAGAAGGGGTTGCAGGCTTCGCGGGCCGTGAAGAACACGTCCGGGTTCTGGGCCGTACCACGGAGCATGGGACGATCCGGGGACATGGCACGCATGCGATGAGCGAAAACCAGTTCGTCATCGATCATGGCACGGAGGTCTTCAGGCTGAAGCATTTCAATCTTGTTCTCTTCATGAGAAGTACGGAAACCGTCGAAATAGTGCATGAAGGGAATGCGGGAGGACAGGGTGGCCGCATGGGCGATGAGCGCCAGATCGTGGGCTTCCTGGACGGAACCGGAAGCGAGCATGCCGAAGCCCGTGCTCCGGGCGGAAAGCACGTCACTGTGGTCGCCGAAAATCGACAGGGCATGGGTCGCCAGGGTGCGCGCACTGATATGAAATACGGTGGGGGTCAGCTCACCTGCAATTTTGAACATGGTGGGGATCATGAGCAGAAGACCCTGAGAGGCCGTGAAGGTCGTCGTCAGAGATCCGGCCTGCAAGGCGCCGTGAACGGCCGCCGCGGCACCGCCTTCACTCTGCATCTCGACCACTGTGGGAACGGTGCCCCAGATATTCGGTCGGCCTTCAGACATCCATTGATCGGCCCATTCTCCCATATTCGAAGAAGGGGTAATCGGGTAAATGGCCGCCACTTCACTTACTTGATAAGCTACATGGGCAACCGCTTCGTTACCGTCCATGATACGCATCGGTCTGGTCATCTTGTTTTTTACTCCAATCGGTTCGTCATAGCACTGCATTGAACAGGTATACAGAGATTCGCCCGTCCCTGATACTGCAGCATTCATACCGGTTTTTACTTATCAACGGAAGGGATAAGAGGGAAACTGTTTTCCGGTCGAACAGTTCAGGGATGCCTGAGAGGCTGCGGGGATGCCTATATTATGCTACTTATTCGCGTGATAAGCAAGGACAGGTCTAATCATTCGTTAAGCACACTGAACAAAAGCGGTGCCTTTTCAGGGGAAAAACAACAGAAAATGCGGGTTCAGAAAGAAGCCAGTGAATCACCGCCCTGCTCGTCGCCGTCCGTGGAAGGAAGGCGTATTTGCTGAGTATCAGACACATCCACAATGCCTTCCATCAACTCCTCTTCCACCAGATCCGCACGGGTAGGCTCCCTACCTACAATTCGTCCGTAGAGCGTGTCGACCAGTCCGTACAACACGTAGAGACAGGCCAGCGGGAAAAGAACCAGAAAGATGCTTTTGACCATGGCATAATGGATGATGCCCAGAGTGAAGGCTGTTACGGCCAGTGCCTGAAAGGCATGACGGGGTTTGAAAAGGAATGTTTTCAGCTTGTTTTTGGGATAGCGCACAGAACTGACCATGAGGAAGGCCAGAAATACGGCGGCGGGTCCCAGAGCCACATAGGCCAGAGAACCCAGGGCATGGGCATTGAGGCTGCTTTCGAAATAGAGCAGGAAAAGCACAAAAGCCGCCAGCGCTCCGCCGGCCGCCGGAGAAGGCAGTCCGATAAAAAAGTCGGGACGTCCCGCATGCCAGGTATTGAAGCGCGCCAGACGCAGAGCCGCGCAAATCACATAAATGATGGCCATATAAGAGCCGGTCATCCCTACAATGGACTCGGCCCGGGCGGATACGGGCAGATGCGCATCCGGCGGCAGATAGGCCATGAACACCAGCACGGCCGGTGCCACACCGAAAGAAACCATGTCACAGAGACTGTCCAGCTCTTTACCGAAATCCGAGACGCTGTTGGTCAGACGGGCCACAAAGCCATCAAAAGTATCAAAGATAATGGCCAGAAGAATGCAGGTGGCTGCTCTTTGGAACTCCTGACCGATACTTGCGAGAATACTCGTCATTCCCATATACAGGTTCAAGGTGGTCAGAATGCTTGCCAGCAGATTGATGCGCAGAAAGCGGCGGGGCGTACCGGATTTGGGGAGAAGTTGTGGACTCATGGGAATTTTGCCAATGCTGTTTTGCCCGATCGGGTTTTTTCCTGCAGTTTTACCAGAACCTCAGTCTCCGGCGGAAGATAGACTTCCACCCGTGAACCGAATCTGATCATACCGAATTTCTCGCCACGGCTCAATTTTATTCCGGGTTTGGCGCGACAGACAATACGTCGGGCAATGGCTCCGGAAATCTGCCGCACAGTCACAAGTCCCTGTTCCGTATCGAGCCAGAGGGCGTTGGATTCATTTATTTTACTGGCTTCCTCTTTCATGGCATTGACATAGGCTCCCGGTGCATAGCGCACATCACGCACCACGCCATCAAAGGGTGCCCGGTTCACATGGGCATTGAAAACAGACATGAAAATGGAAACACGCTTGCAAGGGCCATCATAATGCGAAGACTCTTCCAGGTCTTCTATGGCCACAACGGTTCCATCGGCCGGTGAGATGAGCGTGGAGGGATCGGCATCGCTCGTTCTCGGGAAGTCTCTGAAAAAGCAGAGCACAAAAATCGCTGCAAACCAGAAAGGCAGAGAAGCCCAGGGCCAGTGAAAACGCCAGAGAATGACGGTCACAACCAGGGCGAGAATGAAAAGAGGGAGGTAATAACGCATACCTTCCATCCAGCCGCTGAAGGGAGTTTCCATGAATGATCCTGTTTCCTTATGAAGTATATGAATAGCGCCCCGGAGAGGCACAATTTCTGATTTCAGAGAATTCCCCGCTCCTTGAGACTCACATAATTGCCATCGCCCACAATGATATGATCGAGAAAGCGTAAACCGAGCAACTCCGCCCCATCGCGGAGCCTGTGGGAAATACGGATATCCGCCGGACTGGGTTCCGGGTCGCCACTGGGATGATTATGCACAATAATGAAAGCCGCCACGCGGTTTCTCAGCAGTGTGCAGAAAAGATCACGGGGATGGGCCGAGGTTCCGTCCAGCCCTCCTTGACTTATTTTATGTTCACTGAGGATTTCATGTTTCTGAGACATTTCCAGACAGATAAAACTCTCTGTCTCGCAGGTCCGGTATTTCTCCATGATATAGTACGCCACATCTTTACTGGTGGTGATACGACCCTGATTGATGCGCCTGTACATGCTCATGCGCTTGCCCAGTTCAAAGCTGGCCTGAATCTCCAGAGCTTTGATGGGGTCTATGCCTGGAATTGCCTCCAGTTCTTTCAGTGTCACATGTCCAAGCCGCGTCAGGGAGGGAAGTGCTTTCAGCAGCTCTCTGGCAAGGCTCAGCGCATTTTTGTCTTGTGGCCCGGAACCCAGAATAACCGCCAATATTTCCTCATTGGTCAAGGTTGACGCTCCAAAATCTTTCAGCCGGTCCCAGGGATTGCCTTTCGGATCAACACTCGAAGGGACTACGGACATTTTCTCTTCTGTCATGGGCTTATTCTCATCCGACATGGGACACACTACCGTTCTTTGATCGCATCGGCCAGACGCTTCCCGAAGCTGCGCACTTCCTGCAGAAGCTCCGGACGGCCCGCATATTCAGCTATAAGACGCACAATGGCGGAGCCGACAACCACTCCTTCAGCCACTTCAGCGACCCGGCGCGCCTGTTCCGGCGTGGAAATACCGAAACCGACGGCAACAGGCCGGCCACATAAAGAGCGGACTCTTGCCACTGATTCAGCCAGCCCTTCACTGAGAGCCTGTTGTTCTCCTGTAACACCGAGGCGGGAAATATAATAGACAAAACTATCGCTGGCCTCACCGATGAAAGGCAGACGTTCATCCGTACTGGTGGGGGCCGCCAGAAAAACGGCACTCAGCCCATTTTCACGAAGAGCCTTCCTGTACTCTTCCGCGTCATCGGGCGGCAAGTCCACACAAAGAATTCCATCTGCACCGGCCGCAGCAGCATCACGGGCGAAGGCCTCAACCCCATAGACCAGAACGGGATTGAAATAAGTGAAAAGCATGAGAGGCACATCGCTCCGTTCCCGTATTCTGGCTACGGAGGCAAGCACTTTGCGCAAGGTGACGCCCTGGCTGAGCGCACGGAGCGAGGCTTCCTGAATCACGACTCCATCGCCGATGGGATCGGAAAAGGGAACCCCGTATTCAATGAGGTCGGCGCCCGCTTCAGCCAGTGCAACGGCAATGTCTTCGCTCATCGCCAAATCAGGGTCGCCGCTGGTGATGAAAGGAATGAAAGCGGATTCCTGTCGTTCTTTCAATTCTTGAAAAAGCCGGATTATACGGTTCATCTCAAGGCTCCTCCCCGGTCAGGATAAAACGGGCCGCCTGCTCCACATCTTTATCACCACGACCGGACATGTTCATGACAATGAGTTTATCGCAGGAAAGTTCAGGAGCGCGCTTCATCACTTCAGCGATGGCATGAGCACTTTCCAGTGCGGGAAGAATTCCTTCCAGACGGCTGCACAGTTGGAAAGCATCCAGCGTCTCCCGGTCACTGGCATGGGTATAGGCCACACGCCCGCTTTCATAGAGCCAGGCATGTTGCGGACCGACACTGGCATAGTCCAGTCCTGCGGAAATACTGTGCGTCTTTCCGATGAGTCCGTTTTCATCCTGCAAAACATAACTCATGGCACCCTGCAGCATGCCGAGGGTACCCCCGGCAAAACGGGCCGCATGCATACCGGGCGTGATGGCCTTTCCTCCGGCTTCCACGCCGATGAAATCAATGCTGTCTTCCTGCAGAAATTCATTGAAAAGGCCCAGTGCATTGGACCCCCCTCCCACACAGGCAATCATCAGATCAGGGAGCCGTCCTTCCAGCTCCAGAATCTGGGAGCGTGCTTCTTTGCCGATAATGGATTGGAACTCCCGGCAGATGACAGGGAAAGGATGGGGCCCATGGACGGTACCGAGGACGTAGTGGGTTCTCTCCACATTGGCCGCCCAGTCACGAAGAGCTTCATTGATGGCATCTTTCAGGGTCTTTGAACCTGAGACCACCGGGATGACCCTGGCACCCAGAAGTTCCATTCGAAAGACGTTGAGCCGTTGCCGTTCCATGTCTTCTGAGCCCATATAGACCTCGCACTCCAGACCCAGAAGCGCAGCAGCCGTAGCCGTGGCAACGCCATGCTGTCCCGCTCCCGTCTCGGCGATAATCCGGGGCTTGCCCATGCTCTTGGCCAGAAGACACTGTCCCAGGGCATTGTTGATCTTATGCGCCCCTGTATGGGCCAGGTCTTCCCGTTTGAAATAAATACGGGCACCGCCCAGATGCTCCGTCAGTCTTCCGGCGAAGTACAGCGGCGTGGGCCGTCCCACATATTGACGCTGCAGCAGAGCCAGCTCCTGTTGAAAGGCTGTATCCTGAAGTGCCGATTTATGAGCTGCTTCCAGCTGATCCAGAGCAAACATGAGTGTTTCCGGCACATATCTTCCGCCGAAAGCACCATATCGGCCGCGCTCATCAGGCATGGGCTGCGGCCCTGGCCTCTGAGATGAATTTACGGATTCGTTCATGATCTTTCTTTCCGGGTGCCCCCTCCAGCGAGCCCGATGCGTCTACGGCATAGGGTTGCACTGTGCGGATGGCTGTCCCAACGTTTTCCGGCGTCAAGCCGCCTGCAAGTATGACTTTCTTAAAGGATGCAATGTTTCGTGCCGATGTCCAGTCGCCGGTGATTCCCGTACCTCCCCGGGAATCAGGAGCCCAGCTGTCGAGGAGACAAAGATCTCCGGGCCAGCTGCGCAATCTGTCGGCATCGAAATCCGGACTGAGGCGAAAAGCCTTGAAAGCACGTCGTCCCAGCATGCGACAGGTCTCTTCATCTTCTTCCCCATGGAGCTGGAGCCGATCAAATATCTCCGCCAGCTTCTTCAGGCTGTCCAAAGATTCATTGACAACAACGCCCACCGTGAGTATGAAAGGCGGTACGGAGGCTATGATCTTCTTTGCCTCGGCGGGGTCAATATAGCGCTTGCGTTTTTTCGCTTCAGGAGCCACGACGAAGCCCAGGGCGTCGGCCCCTGCATCACAGGCGGCCAGGGCGTCCTCAAGATTCGTTATCCCGCAGATTTTAATCTTCAGGGTCATGAAGCAGTGACTCCAGTTTCTCGCGGATGTTGCCGCTGGTCAGCAGTGATTCGCCCACCAGAATGGCATCGATACCCGAGGCTTCCAGCAGTTTGACTTCTTTGCGGGTTTTGATGCCGCTTTCACTGACCAGGATATTGCCTCCGGGGACAAGGCTTTTCATGCGGAAGGTATTTTCAATATTCACTTCCAGCGTGTCAAGATCACGGTTGTTGATTCCGATGATGGAAGCTCCCGCATCCAGAGCCCGTTTCACTTCCTCTTCCGTATGGGTCTCCACCAGCGCGGACATTCCCAGAGATTCCACTTCGGCCAGAAAAGAACGCAGTTCATTATCAGTCAGAATACGAACGATGAGGAGCACAGCAGCGGCTCCGGCGGCCCGGGCTTCATAAATCTGATAGGGATCAATGACAAACTCCTTGCACAGACAGGGAAGCCGTGTATGATTGCCCACCTTGCTGAGATCATTGAGCGTACCGCCGAAATATTTGTGATCCACGAGAATGGAAAGAGCCCGGGCACCCGCCTGCTCATAGACAGCGGCCACTTCCACAGCGTCCACACCCGGGAGAATATCGCCCCGGGAGGGGGAGCGTCTCTTGATTTCAGCAATCACACTGATACCGGGCTGACGCAGAGCCGCACGGAAATCATGGGGCGGGGGCATTGCCGACAGTTTTTCTTCCAGTTCACGCAGGGAGACGGCTGTTTTCCGCTGCAGCACTTCTTCTTTTTTATGGACAACAATTTCATCTAAAATCATGGCAACAACAACTTGTTTTCGCCCTGAAAAGAGAGAAGAATCCACTCAGGGCCGGGGTTGGGATTATGCGTATACGAAGGGCAAGTGCTCTTATCATACTTCAATAGCGTCCGGGCTTCAAGATACAGACGCGTTTTTTTTTTCAGACAGAGGAGCGGCCGCTCTCAGGGATTTCTGGGAAAAGGACTGAAGTCCGGATCACGTTTTTCCAGAAAGGCGTTCCGGCCCTCCTGCCCTTCTTCAGAGCGATAAAAGAGGCTTGTGGCATTGCCGGCAAGATCCATCAGACCGGCCTGCCCGTCTTCATCGGCGTTCATGGCCGCTTTGATGAAACGCAATGCGGTCGGTGAATTGCCCATGATTTCGCGGCACCACTGGACAGTCTCGTTCTCCAGATCAGCCAGAGGAACCACCGTATTGACCAGCCCCATTTCCAGAGCCTGTTGCGCTGAATACTGACGGCAGAGAAACCAGATCTCCCGGGCTTTTTTCTGGCCCACCATACGCGCAAGATGGGCCGAGCCATAACCCGCATCAAAAGAACCGACCCGGGGACCCGTCTGACCGAAGACGGCATTGTCCGCTGCTATGGTCAGATCACAGACCATGGCCAGTACATTGCCGCCGCCGATGGCATAGCCCGCCACCATGGCAATGACCGGTTTAGGGCAGGTGCGTATCTGACGGTGCAGATCCAGAACGTTGAGTCGTTCCTGATGGGAGGCGCCATCCACATAGCCGGAATCACCGCGCACCTTCTGGTCACCGCCACTGCAAAAGGCACGATCGCCCGC
Source organism: Candidatus Hydrogenedens sp. (assembly GCA_012522755.1). Classification (GTDB taxonomy): domain Bacteria; phylum Hydrogenedentota; class Hydrogenedentia; order Hydrogenedentales; family CAITNO01; genus JAAYJV01. The sequence goes on along the minus strand of JAAYJV010000170.1, from coordinate 1,627 downwards.
ACCGGTAAGCACAATCACACCCACGGCGGGATCGAAACGGGCGTCCCGGAGGGCATCACTGATTTCATCGTTGGTCCGGGGCGTGAAGGCATTGTGACGATGAGGCCTGTTGATGGTGATCTTGGCGATTCCTTCGGCCTTCGCATAAAGGATTTCTTCATAACTTCCCACGGATTGCCACTTGAGCGTATTCATAGTCGTTTCCTGTCAGTTGCCATAGGCACGTTTGAGCCGGCGTGCGGGACGGGCACCCAGAGCCAGCGCTTTCTCATAATATTCACGACCCTCATCGGGCTGTTTCAAATTCACGCCATACCACCAGGCAAGATTATAATACAAAGGCTGGAAATCCGGATGACTGGCCAGAGATTCCTGAGCCACCACTATCCCCTGCTCCACGTCGCCCATACGCGCAAGAGAAAGGGCAAGCCCGTTGGCAATGTCCGGGTCTTCCCCATTGAGCCTCTGAGCACGCTGAAAGTACTGATGAGCTTCACTCTTTTTCCCGTCCAGAAGAGCGTTCGTACCCAGAACCGCCAGCCCTGTGGCACTTTCCTCCACGCCCAGATCACACAAGAGTGCCGCGATCAGCTCCTGAAGAGCCTTTTCAAAGCCCTGACGCAAAGGTGCGCCCCCATCAGTGGTCCACTGGTCTATGGCATCACGACCGGAAGAAAAACGCGGCGACATGATATTGGGCGTCAGCCGATCCATGGGATCCTTCCACTTTATCCCTTCGTAAAGATCCATACTGTAGGCTGTCAGGGTATTGCGCCAGAGCCGTTTCCCCCCGGCGAGATCCTGAAGCTCTCCTTTCAGGCGGAGAACAAGCAGGCCTTCGGCTCCATAAATGCCATAAGTTCCTTCAAGATCCAGAACGGCATCATAGCCGCGCTTGTTCAGCCCCTCAAAGCGCGCCTTTCGCGCCTCCTGAATGCTGTGAAAACCGGCCATGGAGCCCTGAGCCGTCACTTCCGTGAAAGAATGGGAAAAAGCCTCTTCCAAAGCCTCTGTAAGCTTTTCTTTCAACTGTTCTGTACAGTCAAAGCCATACAAAGCCTCATGAACACGCCGGGCATGATGTCCATCCTGCAAAGCGCTGATCCCCGCTCCCAGAAGGGCTGTCATGGTGCCGCCGATCTGCAGGGTCTGCCGAACGGGCGAGACAGCAACGGTCATTTCTTCCTGTGACACGGAAAGACTGAAGGCGGGTGCTTTAAATTCATGCAGAATTTCCGGACGTTCCAAAGTTTTATGGGAGGAACAGCCGGCAATGAGGCTGGCGGCCAGAATGAACAGGATAAGATGATCTGACTTGAAAATCATGTCGCTTCCCCGGGTGAGGTGTAAAGGAACCGCACTTGTTAAAAAAGGGCGGACTGCTGCGGGCTGAAACGGAAGGAATTATACCACAGCCCGGCATTTATCACTGGCTGAAACTCTTTTTCCTTCGGGCTCGAGGATCGTTCCTGAGGCGAGAGCCACCCCTCGCACCTCGCCCCTCGCCCCTCGCCCCTCGCACCTCAACCCTCGCCCCCAATACAACCTCCGCCGTCATCCCGGTTTTTTTCGCGCTGACGCCTCTGTACAAAGATAATTACCCCGACAACGCGAAAAAGACCGGGAT
>JAAYJV010000169.1 GCA_012522755.1 Candidatus Hydrogenedens sp. | reverse complement strand
GATGTGGCAGTGCGGTGATATCGTTTTTTATACGATCACGGCCGCGGATCTCCTCCAGCAGACAACGTCTTCCACGTAGTAGGAAATCCGTCTCCTCCTTCGCAGTGGTACCACTGACCAGTGGCAGGTCCTTTGGATGGCCTCCACCGTACAGATTGGCTCCAATGCTGTGCCATCTTCGGCGGGACAGAATATTCTCCGTAGAGGCAGTATCCATTTCGTGGGCGACAAACGAAAAATAGTTTTGTCCATCCACGCAGGGGACGCCTGCACGGCTTAGGATAATGGCATCGCCGGTGGCGTCAATGACCATCTGAGCCGTAAACGCCTGCCGTCCGCTGATGCTTTCTGTGATTACACCGGTGCAGCGATTTCCCTCCATCACAGGCCGAACCACGCTAGTGCATAGCTGGATGCGGACTCCTTCCTTGATGAGCAATTCGTCAATAGCTAACTGGAACGTAGTCGGGGAATAATACGTGGCATAACGCCCACCGATCCGGTTCTGCTTCTTGGGCGACACTTTGCTTTTATCCACGGGCACGCTCCGGTCATGCCAGATTTCTGGGAGTGTATCTGGGCCATATTGAATCGATAGGCGTAATAACTCCTCTGGCAGACCGTGCATCAGCTGGATACCCTGTCCGTCACACAATGGCTCATACCAGCTAATCAGCCCATTGGTGGCCAGGCCGCCGAAAAGTGCCGTTTTCTCCAGAATCATCACATCCGTGCCCTGTCTGCGTGCCGCCACCGCTGCGGCCACTCCCGCTATGCCTCCGCCTACAACCAGCACATCCGCGCTGTCCACCACCGGCGTGGATAACTTCTCTTCAACCAATCTCATGTTTTTTCTCCTAACAGACAAACTGCCCCGTAGGCATGGGGCAGTTTGTCTTCTTCTCAGGCCTCCATCAGTCGGTCCACTACAAGCTGCCTGAATTCAGGTGTCAGTGTGATAAAATAGGCAGTAAATCCCGTTACTCGTACCACCAAATCTGGGTAAAGCTCAGGATTCTTGTGAGCCGCGCGGATCAAATTGGCGTCCACAATATTCACATTGATCAGAGTACCACCACGCTTTAGATGAGTCTCCAACAAGGCCATCACCTTGTCAATGCCGTCTTCCATGTCGATGATGCCGGGATCCAGTTCCATCTGGAAGGGACTGGTATTGCCCATGCCACACTGTGCCAGAATGATGGCTTCGCTCATATCGGTCATGGCTCCGTTAAGTACATCACCGGGCATGGGATTAGCACCATGATTGACCGGCGCGAAGGCTTTGCGTCCATCGGGGGTCGCACCCACCTGCTTACCGAAAAGGATTGTTTTACTCCAGGAAAACATACCGGGGATAAATACCGATATTTCCTTACTCTTCAGTGCAACAACCTCATCCCGGAATACTTCTGTCAGCCTGTGCGCCCACCGATTACCCAGTGAAACGGGCTGACCATAGCGACTGCTGCTCTTCAGCAGTGCTTGTACATATGCGCCCTTTGGATCTTTGAAATCAGCTTGTATGGAAGAATAAACCTCATCCCAGGACAGACACTTTTCCTTCTCCACACGTTGCTCTAATGCCGCAAACGAATTGGCAGCTACAGCAAGGCCAGCTCCGTCGATGCCGATGTTGTAGTACTGAACAGAGTGATCCGATGCATCCCGGCCCTTTTCGATGGGGCCGTGCATGAATAGATTCAAGAAAAGCTCCGGACTGTTGTAGCGATTGTTATTTAGATGAAAATCCATCGTGTCGGCGATACAGCGCAGCACGATGCGCAGATGGCGGATATACAATTCCAGCAGTCTGGTGGTGGAACGCTCGCCAGAAGCCATCATCTCATCATATGCCACCTCAAACACACGGGCCTGATTGACCTTAATAGAATCGTTCAGCGGATATTCCAGACCCGGGATCGCCATCCAGTTGCAGCCGACGGCAATACGTTTTGCTGCCAGCTCCTTGCTGAAGCCCCGGCGCATGAAGCCTTCCACCAGACTTTGATCGCCGGAAAAGCTCGGCCATCCGTTCTTGTGCTTGAAAAGCAACTCCACACCCCTATGGAAGAAATCCCGGGGCAGGCCGTCATGAACGCGGATCGTCAGGTTCAGGGAAACATCCATGCGATCTGCCGCTTCAAGAATTAGCCAACTAACTTTGCTGACCATATCACGTCCGGTCTCATCCGGGCCGCCTAACTGATAGTACTTTGTATCGCTCATCAGAAGACCGGCGATGAAGTAGACGGCATCCTCGTCATCGATCAGTCCTTCGGCAACATCATGCTCATAATAGGGCCGCAACAGTTCGTCCAACTGCCCTCCGCAGCCCTCGCGATTGAAGGAACGACCGAATAAATTATACCATGACATGAAGGTGCATGCCTGACGCAAGGTCTGAGGCGGATAACGACGCACCCATTCATTGGCCTCCAGCATTCCTTGTAGGTTTTCCTTCAGAAGAATATCCGTTTCGGCAGCCAGTTTTTTCCGCACACAATCGATAGTCCGGTCCATCCAGTCCATACAGGCATCCAGAAAGACGGTTTCCGCGTGATAGAATGCCCGCTGTTCCTCTGTCTGATTATTGACGGTGGAATAGTGCGCCACTTTTTGGCGCAAACCCTCCCAGCCCAACTCCAAACCGATTCTCACATCACCGCAAAAGTGATGGATTTGTCCGATGCCATGATCAATGCCATATTTATCAATGGTTGCTTGCCAAGGTGATAGATCCCATAGCTCATGCCAGCGCAGCTTGCGGAACTTTTGCAGGATACGGTAAAAATTGCCACACATGCTGTTTTCTGGATCCACCACAGGGGGGAAGCTTTTTAGCATGGCGGCGTAATTCTCACTCCATCCCTTATAGCCGTGAAAGTCTCCGTTAGGCGAATCACCCACTGGCTTCCAATTGTAACCTTCCGGCGGGCACAGATAATTATAATCATCCTCATCGGTATAACCGTTGTAGGCAATCTTTTTTTGGGTCTCTTTGATCTTTTTAGCACGCAGACTCCTGATCCGAGCTGTATAGATCTCTTTTTTTTCTGTGATTTTCATGTTATCCCTTTCTGACGGTGCAACGGACACCCTGAGTTGCTGCCAGAGACATCAGTTCTTTCAGCCGTGCTGCATTAAGCGGCCTGGCATCCGAAAGCGAGTATATCAGTCCGATAGGTTCATATTTGGACTTTGCCAGAACGTTGTAATTCAGTAGCTCATAGGATGTATTCTTCCGCAGACCCGCAACAAAAGCCGCAATTTCCCGGATGTTCTCATTAAAATCCGTTACGCCCGGAATCAGCGGTGTACGAACGGTGAAGGGAACTCCTGATGCAGCCAGTACGGCGGCATTTTTCAGAACCTCCCTGTTGGAGATACCTGTCCAGCGGCGGTGTGCTTAATCTTCCATAATCTTGATATCAAAGTACACATGATCCAGATATGCAAGACATGGAGCGATACAATCCCAAGGCATGGACAGATTGGTTTCTATTGCCGTATGGAGCCCGGCTTTCTTGCACCTTGACAGAAGTGTGAGCAGGAATCTGCTCTGCAAAAGAGGTTCGCCGCCGGAGAAGGTGACGCCGCCACCCGAGGCTTCATAATAATCTCGGTCAATCATAATGGCATCCATCACCTGCTCCTCTTCCCCTTCCCGGCCGATGGTCACTCGGGCTCCGGTAGGGCATCCGGTATCGCAGTGTCCGCAAT
>JAAYJV010000168.1 GCA_012522755.1 Candidatus Hydrogenedens sp. | reverse complement strand
CGCGAAACAAGAGCTTCTGGAAGCAGAGAACACCCATTTAGCCGAAATTCGAGACACACTCTTGCCCCGCCTGATGTCCGGCGAAGTATCCGTTACCGACCTCGACGTTAAATGATGATTTATCTTTCTATTAGCTTCGATTCGATCATCCAGAGCGGAAAGGGTATCGCCAATGCTCCGCTGTTCCTCAACATTCGGATAGCTTATAGGCACCTCAGAGAGCAAGCGAGTGTTAATGGACGGCATTGTCGCTCCAACCGCAATATTCCGTACGAAAGCCTTCGTCGATTCCATAGTGAAAAAGTAGTACAGGTACTTGTGATAGATTTCCTCCGGGTCATTCGGTCGGACGCGCAGACAACGACCTGAAAACATCCACCCATCTTCTTCCTCACTCACCCATGAGCATCTATCGACAGACCCGACACGGCTAAATACCAAATCGCCGTATTGGAGGATATACTTGGAAAGCCTTTCTTTATCCGCATCTGAAACACACGGCAAATTCTGGCGGGTCATTTTCCGTGCGCCAAGATGTTCTACAGTAACAATTGGAGTGCCGACAAGAACATAATCCTTTTTGTGAAGCTGGCTTCCGAAGGGTCTCGTCTGTACCGAGGCAATGTCGCCGATAGCTGCATCCTTAAATGTCATGCCGAATCGCCTCCTTTTTTCATCCGCTTCTGCATATCTTTCAGCGTATCAAGATAGACCTTCTCCACATCGGTCAAATCATCTGGAAGAGTGTCACGAGAGACTTTATACTCCCGATGAGCTTTTTCTATGGCAAGAATCATATCCAGGGAATAATGCTTTACCCTGTGTTCTTGTGTTTTTCCTTGTATTGCACCGTGCGGAGTGGGTATTGCAAAATCTGCAACAACCACTTTTTCGTCAAGTTCATTTTCTTTCAAATAAATTGTCCTGCCTTCTGAATTATCAACACGAATTAAGCGGCGATAATGTGACCAACTCAATTCGGTACACAGTGTGTGGCGAATTTGAAATGTCTGAAAAACTGACTGAAAAATCGTAGGTTACGAACCGAAATTCCGTTACAAGATTCTGCTGTCAATTTTTCGCATACAAACTGTAATAATCCTTTTCCGTATTCCGAACGGTTTTCGACAGCCTCACCAATTTGCTTGCCGATTTCCCAATAGGTCTGCACCATAGCAAAATTTACGGCTTTATAAACCGAAGTCCGGGCGTCAATCAAAAGCCCCCGAATAGCGTCGAAGATTGAATTATCATAGCTTTCAAGCTCATTTTTTCTCTGCATTGGCGAGAGGTTTTTATCGTCCGATTTCATATCCGAGTGCCTCCATCATCCTCATCATCCGTCAGTCCCTCTGCCTCCGCGAGTTCACGCAACTCACGCAGTTTGTTTTCGAGTAACGCTTTCTGCGGTAAACGAGTCTGATACTCGGCAATCAAGGCGGGTGACATGCTGCGGCTTAAAGCGTACTCCACGACCTCATCATCCTTACCGGCGCACAGAATCAACCCTACGCTTGGATTTTCGTTGGGCTTTCGGACATTCCGGTCAAGTGCTTCGAGGTAGAATTCAAGCTGGCCGAGATGCTCTGGCTTGAAGTCCGTTACCTTAAGTTCAATCGCCACAAGGCAGGACAGCTCGCGGTTATATAGGAGCAAATCCACCCTGAAGTCCTTGTTGCCGACTTGGATTTGGTACTCTTCGCCGACGAGGGTAAAGTCTCTGCCGAACTCCAGAATGAAGTCACGAAGGTTGGTTATTATCGCTTTTCGCAGTTCCTTTTCCTTGTGGTGTTCGGGAATGTCGAGGAACTCAAGCACGTAGCTGTCCCGCAAAGCGGTAAGCCCTGGACTGCGCTCAATGAACAATTTATTTTGCTCATTGGAAATCATCGTGCGTTCAAACAGCGCGCTGTCGATTTGGCGTTCCAGTTCACGCTTGGAATAATTGTTTTTTGATGAAAGCAGCAGATAAAATTCCCGCGCTTCGTCGCTTTTCGCCCGCGACATAACAATCAGGTTTTGCGCCCAGCTGATTTCTCGCACCAGTGGTGCGAGTTTTTCGTTATTACAGTAAATCTCATAAAACTGGCGCATTCTCCAGATATTCGACGCTGAAAAGCCTTGAATACCGGTAAACCGCGTCAGTACATAGTCGGAAAAATCCGCAACGACCGATTTGCCCCATCCTTCACTCTTGATCTTCTCGCTAATGTACCGGCCAATTTCCCAATACAGATCAATCAGCTCCCGATTAACAGATCGGAAGATCCGTTTGCGGGAACGGTCTATAAGGGCCGCTATTTCTTCAAAGGCAGCATGATTGTCCGGAGTCACTCTTGTATCATCAGATGTCATAACCTATCGCCCTCACTCTTGCTTTTCAACTTCTTCTGCGCTTGTTTGATGCTTTCCAGATAATCGCGCTCTGCAGGGGTCGGCAGATCGGTCATACGCTTGCGGTATTTTTTATATTCCTCGGCTGCCTTTTCAATCGCCGCCTGACGACTGACTGTTCCGACGTTTTGCAATATTCCTTTGCCGTAACGCTCGGCGAAATCATCAACCAGGGGCAGCCAATCTCCCATATACATTGGTTCATGGTTGAGGGCGTGCAATTCGGCAAGGTCAAAAAATGCTGAAACCATGCGATTGAGCACAGCAAGTTCTTTTTCATTCAGATAATTCTTTGCCACCATCACATCATCCTTATGGGGCCTTTCACCTGAGAAACTTTGCATTCCCATAAAGGGCTTTTCCGCATCAGCACGGGCGTAGATGATTTCGGCGGAGGTCTGCCTGTTCACGGCGTAATGCATTTTGTTCTGGACAATTTGGAAAAACCGCCGACATTCATCTGCTTTTGGTTCGTAGTCCACACTGGTAGCAAAGAGATCCAGAAGCTGACGGTAAAAAACCTTTTCGCTGGAACGAATATCCCGGATGCGTTCCAGCAGTTCTTTCCAGTAATTTCCGCCACCCGCTTTTTTAAGCAGGTCGTCATTCATGACAAAGCCCTTAACGATATACTCTCGTATTCGCTCCGTGGCCCAAATGCGAAATTGCGTACCCCGCAATGATTTAACGCGATAACCCACCGAAATAATCACATCCAGGTTGTAATAATCAACCTGACGTTCGACTTCACGGGCTCCTTCAATTTGAACTGTTGCAATTTTTGCAACAGTTGCTTCACGAGAAAGCTCACCTTCTTCAAACACATTTTTGATATGGCGCGATATTGTTGATTTGTCGCGCCCGAACAATTCGCTCATCTGATCAAGGGAAAGCCAAACCGTCTCATTTTCCATACGCACATCAATTTTAAATGCGCCATCGTCGGCTTGGTACATGATAATTTCGGTATTCTTATAGTTCATACCCAATGGCCCTCAATCTTTTGCGAATTTCCGCTTCCAGTTCGTGGGAGCGCTTGAACATCTCTGAGAGCTCGCCCGTCAACCGCGTCATCTTTTCGTCAAAGGGTTCGCCGTCGTCCTTCTGCTCTTCAATGCCGACGTAGCGTCCCGGCGTGAGGATATAATCGTGCCTGGCGATTTCCTCCATATCGACTGTGGCGCAGTAGCCCTTGACTTCTTCAAGCTTTCCATCCTGAAAGGCGGTGAAGGTCTCGGCGATTTGGGCGATGTCCTCAGTGGTCATTTCACGCAGGCGGCGATTGACCATGGACCCCATCTTGCGGGCATCTATGAAGAGGGTCTTGCCTTTTTGCTTCTTGTTACGATTGAGGAACCACAGCGAAACGGGAATCTGTGTCGTGTAGAACAACTGGGTGGGCATGGCGATGATGCCTTCCACGAGGTCGTCCTGCACTATCTTTTTTCGGATTTCGCCTTCGCCGCCGCTCTGGGAGGAGAGCGAACCATTTGCAAGCACCATGCCGATTTTTCCCTTTGGCGCGAGATGGTGAATCATGTGCTGGAGCCATGCAAAGTTGGCATTGCCAGCGGGCGGCAGACCGTATTTCCAGCGTTGGTCATCGTTCAACGAGCCGTCGTTCCAGTCCGAAAGATTGAAGGGCGGATTGGCGAGAATGAAGTCTGCTTTCAGCGTCTTGTGCAGGTCCTTGTGGAAGGTGTCGGCATTATAGCCGCCCAGGTCGGCTTCAATTCCCCGGATGGCGAGGTTCATCAAAGCCATCTTGCGGGTGGTAGGGTTGGAGTCCTGTCCATATACGGAAAGGTTGCCAATATTCCCTGCATGGCTTCTTACGAAGTCCGTGGACTGGACGAACATCCCGCCGGAACCGCAGCAGGGGTCATAGACACGCCCTTTGAAGGGTTGCAGAACCTCGACCAGTGTCCGCACCACACAGGACGGCGTGAAGAATTCGCCAGCCCGCTTGCCTTCCTGTTCGGCAAATTTGGCGAGACAGTACTCATAGGTACGGCCGAGGATGTCTTTATCCGTGCCGTGTTCTATCATCAGGATATTGGTGAAAAGGTCAACCACGTTTCCCAGACGTCGCTTGTCCAGTTCGGTTCGGGCGTAGGTCTTGGGCAGGATGTCCTTCAGCCTCTTATTCTCTTTTTCAATTGCCCGCATGGCATCGTCAATGACCGTGCCGATTTCCTCGCTATGAGCGGCTGCAGCAATAACGCTCCACCGCGCTTCGGGCGGCACGAAGAATACGTTCACCTCCGTATAGGCATCTTTATCTTCCACGTCGTCATCATCGGCGATGAGTTCCTGATACCGTTCCTCGAATTTGTCCGATATGTATTTGAGAAAAATCAGACCCAACACGACATGCTTATACTCAGCAGCGTCCATGTTGCCGCGCAGGATGTCGGCCGCCGCCCAAATCTGCTGCTCGAATCCAATGTCAGCACTTGTATTCTTGTTTTTAGATTCCTGCTCTGACATTTCATATACCCCCTTGTTTATTCATTTCCAATTCCATGATGTCGGATATATCACATGTTGATGCCCTGGAGATTTTTTTCAAGAATCCCGGCATTTATATTTTCGTTTTTCCCAGGCCTGGTAATAATGAGCAGCACTGATTCCGACTTTCCCTTGCAAGTCTTTTTTGAGTATCTCCTGGTCAATTGAAAGCTTCCATACTTTCGTACAGCTCATAGCATGATGGGAAAGTGTCGTGAAATTCATTATATCCTTTTTTTAAGGGCTTCGCAATATCGGTATGCAAAGGCGGCGGTAAAGCACTTTGAAGATTTGCCTGCCGCGGAGAAGAAAATTCCTCCATTTACAAAAAGGACAGAAGACAAATCTCACGGAGACCTGTCTTCTGTCAATAAATCTATGGCTCTTCTCGCAACAATATCTTCGTGAGTGTTACAGAGAAATATTATTTGAGGTAGTCGTTGAGCATGTTCTCAAGCAGTTCCTGGCGACCGCTCACGATCTTGGGATTACCTTTCTTGAGGACATAGGCTTCGAGCTCTTCAAAGCCCACTTTGCCGCTTGTGATCTCTTTACCAATGCCACGGTTCCAGCCGCTGTAACGCTGATTGACGAACTTGGAGAAGCTCTTGTCTTTGTGCATCTGAGCCGCGATTTTCAGACCCCGGGCGAAGCAGTCCATGGAGCCCACATGGGCATGGAACAGATCCACAGTATCAATGGACTGACGGCGCACATGAGCATCAAAGTTGAAGCCGCCTTTTTTGAAGCCGCCATATTTCAACAAGGTGTACATGATCTGGGTCGTGTCATAAATATCCGTGGGGAACTGATCCGTGTCCCAGCCCAGAAGCAGGTCGCCCCGGTTCGCATCCACAGAACCCAGAATGCCGTTCGCACCGGCATACTCCAGTTCATGAATGAGCGTGTGACCGGCCAGGGTCGCATGATTCGCTTCCAGATTCAGCTTGAAGGTCTTGTCCAGACCGTAGCGCTGCAGGAAGGCATAACAGCTCGCCGCATCGAAATCATACTGATGCTTCGTCGGTTCCATGGGCTTGGGCTCGATATAAAACTGACCCGTGAACTTGATCTTCTTCGCATAGTCCACAGCCATGTTGAGGAAAATACCCAGATTGTCCATCTCACGGCCCATGTCCGTATTCAGCAGCGTCTCGTAGCCTTCGCGACCGCCCCAGAATACATAGCCCTGACCACCCAGATACTTGGTGTTCTCCAGAGCCTTCTTCACTTTCGCCGCCGCATAGGCGAAGACATGGGGATTCGGATTCGTCGCCGCACCGGACATGAAACGGGGATGAGAATAGAGATTGCACGTACCCCAGATCAGCTTGACCCCTGTATCATTCTGCATTTTCTTCGCAAGCTTGATCATATGATCCAGCTGCTTGTTCGACTCAGCCAGATTACCCGTCTCCGGGATCAGATCATCATCATGAAAGGCCCAGAACTTCACGCCCAGCTTCGTGAAAAACTCGAAGCCAGCCTGAAGCGTCTTCTCGGCAATTTCAATGACGTTGTCCCCTTTCAACCATTCGCGGTCCATCACAGGCGAACCGAACATATCCGCACCGCCGCCACGCATGGTATGCCAATAAGACACGGCAAAACGCAGATGATCCTCCATGGTTTTGCCCAGGACTTTCTCTTGCGGATTATAGTGTTTGAAACTTAAGGGGTTCTTGGAATCAGGCCCTTCATAGACAATGGGCTTCTCGACTTCCGGAAAATAGACTTTCATGCTCAATCTCCCAATACGTGATTGTTGATATCCCGCTGATCCGACATGGATCATGCAAAAAGACAATACTTGCCTTGCCTGCATGAATGCAAATTTTTTCTGAAACAGGGGGTAAATTTCGAAGCTAAAGCCGAGAGAAATTCTAGCCACGAAGACATGAAGGAGAACAGCGCAGCGTGGGAGAACAAAACGGCTGAAAAACCGGTGAGGCGGCGTGGCGTATGACTTGAGGCAAATGATAGACTTAAGGGCATCTGTTGTCTTCGGGGAGTTGGACGGATCGGTCGGATCAGTCGGATCGGACGGATGTGGGAGGGGCGGGGGTTGGCTGTGGACACAAAAGAAACTCCGGGGAGAGATAAGCTTTTTCCTTTCATTCCTTTCATTCCTTTCATTCCTTTCGCGTTCTTTTGCGATTTTCGCGGTTAAAAAAAAGAAAGACTATTTGCTTGCGGCTGTGCCCCTGTGTTACTTCCCGTCAATTTCCATCATTTTTTCGAAGAAGTTCATATTGCTGACTCTGCAAGTCATAAACTTTCAAGATATTGTGTGATTCTTGATTCGGCAAAGTGTCTTCCGACAATCACGAACCAACAATGCTTCGGGAAACCCTGAAAGACCTTGAGAGTCACTCCTGGGAACGCCAATTTCCACATTGGCAGACAGCGTGTTATGACATTGATATTTTGTAAGCAGTGATTCGGTAACAGGTCTTTTGCTGACCAAGAATAAAACAAAAGCCTTTGTAAACTCTGAGTCTTTGTTCTCCCGTCAAATGCATACATAAGTTATGGTCTTTTCCCGGGTGTCCTGCCAATATGGAAATTGGCGTTCCCAGGCTGCGCGACCCAAGGTCTTTAATCTATCAGTGTTGATCAGTGTCCATCAGTGGTTCTAAAAGTCTTTGTGGAAAAATAAGACTATTTGCTTGCGGCTATACCCCTTTATACCTTCCGTGCCCATTGTGGTGAAAAAAAACAAATATAGCAACTCTGCAAAACACATACAACCACAAAAGCATTGACTTTTTTTGCCTTTTTCTATATGGTATGAAGCAGTTCGTTGTGACAAGGACCTGAATCATATATTCTTACATTCAGACAGATCACATCATCATGCCCTTCAATTATGCCCCCTTCGAGAGGCGGCACTATCATCACAGCGGACTGACGGACAGCGTAGGGGAGCATACAGGGTGTTTTTGCTTCACGGGTAAGTCTATTCAGGATGAATTCGACCGGGCAGCGTCTTTTACCACTGCCGTTATTGATCTTATCGCCGCGAGTACAATGACTAGAGAATACAGCACCCGATTTTGTCAATCCTCCCCGCTGTGGCGACGGAGAGAACAAAGACAGGAGGAGCATCCATGTTACCCCTTGCATTGATTGTTATTCTGACAGCCTTTTCCGCGCCGGAAATCATTGTTGACGAGGGCGGTTTCGTCACGGTTGTAGAGTCGCCGGAAAAACAGGCAACAGAACAGAGAAACATGGACATGCTCGACGAAGCGGCTCGGGCATACCGCAACTATCGCAACACGGGGGAAGGCGATCTGGACGAATTGATTTCCCTCCACGAAAGGATACTGGCATCTGATATGGAGCTTGTCCCGAAAGCGCGGCAAATGATCGGGAACCAGCTCGCAGATCTGCATCGTGAACATGCCATAGGGATACTGACCATGAGTCCGGAACGTTATCTCGAAATCAAGGGGCATCCCGTACTCTCCAGCATCGTCAAAGATAAAGAGGAGGAGCAGGAATACCTGAAATACAAAGAGATTGAGCTTTATTATCAGGAGCAAATCATTGAGCAACTGCCGGAGGAAAATCTATATTATGCGGCCCAACAGTTCTACACGCTGGCCCTGGCCGCCGCCAATACTCTGGATGCACACAGCAGGCAACAATGCGCCCGTTATATGGGACGTTCCCGGCTGAAGGCCCTGGAAGCCGCTCAAAAGGCGGAAGTGGGACAACGTGAGCACCGTGAGGCCCTTGATCTGGCGGAAAGCGCCGGGAACTTTCTGCTGTCGGAGCTGAAGAATCTGAAGAATGCGGCATTCTGTCGTGAATTTATCGCGGCTTATCCAGACGATAAAGAACTGGTGGAAAAAATTGAGAAGCTGCTGGGTGAGCTGGAATCCAATTAAACGGCCTGAACATTCAACTGCTTGAATCAGAAAGGAACTGAAAACATGAAAGGGATGATTCATGTTCTAATGAAGAACTGGTGTCCGAGTCTGGTACTCCTTCTCTTTGCCTGCATCATCACTTCGGATGCCTTTTCCCTGAACGCACCGGTTACTCCGGAGATGCTTCTTTCTCTGCGTGCCCGCCAGGGTATGGACGTTTCAAAAGACCCCTTGAATGTATCGCCTGTTATGGATGAAGGTCAGATTGTGCCCACGACACGCAAAGAGAATAAAGCGACCTTTGATTCTGCAGCATACTTTCTAATGCGGGCCTTTGATATCGACATTTCCTTTGAAATAGCCGTGGATCTGGAGTTTTCTAATGAGAAACGCAGTTTTTATTACAGTGTAGGGATCAACGAGCGGCTCTTTGACGCCCTCGAAAAACTTGTGGAAGCATCGGAGGGATATATTCGCTGGCGCCTGTTGGATGGTCGTATTGTCCTTACGGCCATGCCGGATGACGACCGCATTACGGCGGGCGACAGAATATTGCAAGTGGATATTGATGCTGCAACCATGGGCGAGGCATTGTCCCAACTGGAAAGGGCGTACAATGAACAATACACCGATGTGCCCTTTATTTTTGATACGCGGGACCACAAGTTTTTTCATTCCAATACGGCGGCTGGCGATCGCTTTCGAGTGCAAGGTCAGAACACGCTGCGGGACATTATCATATCGCTCCTCAATCAATGGAATCCGATAAAAGCCTATTACAGATTATTTGCCAAGCATCCGGTTGTTCACAAAACAATTGTCCGACAGTATTACAATGACAATAATCTCTATTGCTACAGTTTGGACATTACAGATATGGAAGCCTTGATGGAGACGGAAAAACAATTCAAGCAGGGTTTTCTGGATGAGGGCTTTGAAGAGCGCCATCTCTGGGCTGGTGCACAATTTCCCGAAATGTCACGAAGGCTCATGGGGTATTTTGACCGTATCCATCCCCAATGGGCGGCTGAGGAAGACGCCGCAGCAACGGAATCAGCACAGGAGGAACAACCATGATACAGCTCGCATTGATTATGATTCTGGCACCCTTTTCCGCCCCGGAAATCATCGTTGACGAGGACGGTTTCGTGACTGTTGTTGAATCACCGGCGGAGCAGGCAAAAGAAGAGAAAAATATGGATCTGCTTGCTGAAGCGACGCGCGCCTATCACGACTATCGGAACAAAGGGGAAGGTGATCTGGATGAGGTGCTCGCCAAATATGAAAGACTTCTGGAATCGGGCCTGGAGTTTGTCCCGGATGTGCGGACTGACATTGCCAATGTGCTTACGGATCTGCGTCGTGAACGGGCGAAGATATCCCTCGGCATCACTGATGAGGGCATGAGTCCGGAACGATTGCGCGAGCTTGAAGAGCAGCTCAGTGCCGGCGCCTTCCAGGATGAAGCGCGTGATGTTGTCGTGGAGGCGCTTCTGGGAGAGAAAGACAAAAGCCACACTCCGATTGACCGTGACTATCGGAAACAGATCGTGGCCCAGCGCGAAGAAATGATAGCTGAACTGCCGGAAGAAAACACATTGGAAGCAGCGCGTCTCCTCTTCGAGTTGGCTGTGGTAATGGCTGAACTCGATGATGCTGAAAGCGTCAAACAATGTGCTCACTATTATGCGCGGAGCCGAGAGAAAGCACTTGAAGCCGCCATGGAGGCCGCCCGTCGGGAAGAGCAGTGCGCAAAGCGTCTGCTGTCGCTGCTGGAGCGTCAGAAAAATACCGCACTCAGCCACGAAATCATGGAGGCCTATTCCCAGGATAGCGAGCTGGTGGAGAACATTGAACAACTGCTGAGCAAAATGGAATTGCAGATTGAAGAGGCTGAAAAAAGACAACGTACAGCACAACGGCCGACAAAAGAAGCACTGATAGAGGCCGGAGACCTTTTCGGCCAGGCCCTGATGAAAGATCTGATGCATGACACTGCGAGCGTCCATCAATGCGCTCACAACTATGCGAAAGCCAGGCAGACGGCACTTGCGGCTGCTCAGTTCAACGAAGTGATTCCTCTGTCAGGGCCGGTAGCAATAGGTACGGGGCACTCGCAGGTGGATGGGGACAGTATGGCGGAGCAGTGCGTGAAGCGTATGTTGCCCATACTGGAACGTCATAAGGATATCGCCCTCTGCCGTGAGATCCTGGAGAGCTACGCTGAGGACAGAGAACTGGTCATGGAGATTGAAACTGTGCTCAGCAAAATAGAATCCCAATAGAAAGGCCGGATATTCAGCCCCTTGAATCAGAAAGAAACTGACAAAATGAAACAGACGATTCATTTCAGAACCTGGAATATGTATCCGAGTCTGCTGCTCTTCATATCGGTCTGTATCATCGCTCCGGATGTCTTTTCCCTGAATGCCCCGATCACCCCGGAAATGCTGCTTTCTCTGCGTGCCCTTCGTGGTGAGGATGTTGCGAGGGATCCCTTGATTCCCGCACCGGTGGGTGCAAAGGGTCAGACTCTTTCCAGGCCCGGCAAACAGAAAAAAATGACTCTGGAGTGGGAAGAGTTTTCGCTGTCCGGATCCTTCAATATCAGGATCTGCGCTGAAGGCATGCCGCATACGCAATTCCCTTCAGGGGACTACAGTTTTGATTACAGTGTATGGGTCAACGAACGGCTTATCGACGCTCTGGAACGACTTGTGGAAGCATCGGAAGGGCATGTTTTCTGGCGTCTTCTGGAGGGGCGTCTGGTGGTCACCACCACACCGAAAGACGACAGTTTGCCCATAGGTGACAGAATGTTGCAACTGAATATTGATGCCGAAACCATAGGGGAAGCATTTCTCCAGTTGGAAAAAGCATACAATGAGCAATACAGCGATGTGCCCTTCACTTTCCATACGACGAGTCTGGACTTTTCTGATTTCACCTCATCCACGGGCGATGCCTTTCGCATACAGGGCAAAAACAAACTGCGGAACAGTATCATCTCGCTTTTGAATCAATGGGATCCTGCACAAGCCAATTACAAATTGAAGAGCTATCAGGGTCCCCATCTCGCCGTTGACAGACAATATGCCCGAAAATATTATTATGATAACAATTTATATTATTACGGCGTAACCATACACAATATAGACGCGGATGCCATCAGAGTGGAAGCACGGCGCTCTGTAATCAGACTTTCAGAAGAAGATCCCATAAACAAAGAGGAAGAAGAATACTATCTTTGGCTTGATGGGCAAGCACGTGCGATGACCCGAAGGCTCATGGGCTATTTTGATCGCATCTATCCTGAATGGGCCGCAGAGGAAGACGCAAACTGAAGCATTGCCGGATGTATGAAGAATATTGAAAAGGAGCCATGGAAATGAAAAAATACAGTTTGTCTCTCCCCATCGCCCTGCTCATTACAGCGGGCTGTATCGGCATGATGAATGCCCGGGCTGTCAACGCACCCATAGAGCCGGAAATGCTGACGACCCTTCGGGCATCCCAGACAATCAATGCATCCCGGGATTCCGGAAGGGCTATGATCCACGTGGATGGCAGTCAACTCCGAGAATTTAACTTCGATGATAACAATGCCACTTGGGGTACGGCGGAAACAGCCCTGAAAAAAGCCTTCAATATCACCTTCTCCATAGAAGAGGCTCCCCTGTGGGAACCCGGAGTGGTTCCTTTCGGGCATTATACTTTTCCTTATTCGGTTCGCGTCAATGAGCGACTCGTGGACGCATTGGACAGGCTCACGAAGGCAAGTCAGGGAGCTGTCCGCTGGCGTTTTCTCAAGGGCAAGATTATTTTGAGTGCCATGCCTGCGGAGCAACGGGAAGGCATCCCTTTGATTGGCGACCGAAGAGTGGCTGTGGATATCAAAGCGGAATCAATCTATGAGGCTTTTCTTCAGCTGGAGTCGCAATACAACACACAATACCAGGACTTCGCACTGGTCGTACCGGCACCTTATTATAAAAGTGTTGCTTTGGTGACTTCCCCGCCTGAAGCCGGCAAATCCGGGATGCTTGAATTGCAGACCGAGGACAGTTTGAGGAATATTATCCTGGAGCTCTTGAGCCAGACGGAAAAAGCCGCAGCAAACTATTCATTGACCGTCACGCGCATCTACAAAACGGATGAAATGCCGGCCTCCTATTATGAGCGAGACGATCTCTTCCACTTTACACTCAGTTATGGAACCCATTGTCACGGCGATCCGAAACCCGAGGAATCAGAGGACGATCACATCTGGTATGACCGGGAAAGAGAGAAGCGACGTCAACGGATGCGGCTGTATTACAAACAGAATCATCCGGAGCTGGCTGTGGAAAGCGATGGTTCGTAATACAAAAGCGGTATGACGGCAAGGGCATGTTGTGAGGCACAAAGAATATTTGAAGGGATCAGTAGTCTCAGGGGAATCAGTCGGATCGGTCGGATGTGGGAGGGGCGCAGGTGTTACTCTTTAGAAATCAGTGTTTATCAGTGTGCCCATTGTGGTAAAAAAAGAAAAGACACTTTGGTTGCGGCTGTGTTGCATTACTCTTTCGTATTCCTTGGTGTGTCTTCGTGGAAAAAATCTTCATCCTTTTTGCCGTGCCCCGTGTGTCCATGTCATAATATAGGCACTGTTCTTCCAGTTCCTTCTTCAGAACGCCCGCTTCTTTTCCCTGCCAGCGTTCATCAGATCATTCCCTGATCGGGGCGAACATCATGTCTTCCGTTCCTGTTCGATATCAGATTGTCCTGTATTACTGTGCTTTGGCCTGTGTGGCACTGGGCACGGGGATGCACGATTCCACCTTCAATAACTTCCTGGCCGACACCTTCAAACTCACGGCTGATGCACGGGGACATCTTGAGTTTCCCAGAGAATTGCCGGGCTTTCTCGTTGTCATGTTCACGGGACTGCTGGCCATGCTGTCCGTGACACGGGTCGGGCTTGTGGCCACCTGCACCTCAGCGCTGGGACTTTTTCTCTTATCCAAAAGCGGCGCTTCCTATCCCATGGTTATCATGGGCATGCTGGGCATGAGTATCGGAAATCATCTGCTCATGCCCGTGGGCGCATCCATTGTCATCGGCCTCAGTTCGGAAAAGAACAGGGGCACACGGCTGGGTCAGGCCGCGGCGGTTCAGACTTTATTTGTCGCCATCGGCACAGGTTCCGTCTGGCTTTTCATGGACAGAGTGAACCCTCAATATCGCAGCAATTTCGCCTGGGCCGCCTGTGCCATGCTGGTGGGTGCCATCTTCTATATCTCCATGAATATCCCCCATCTTCGGGCACCGAGACAACGGCTCGTCCTGCGCAAAGAATACCGCCTCTATTATCTCGTGGAGTTTCTGTCGGGAGCGCGCAAGCAGATTTTTCTCACCTTCGGCCCCTGGGTGCTCATCAAGGTTTATGGCCTGCCCGCCCCTTCAATTGCGGGATTGCTGATGACCTCCTGTCTCATCGGCGTTGTCTTCAAGCCCCTGGCGGGTATGGCCATGGACTATTTCGGCGAACGGACGATCATGATCATGGAAGGCATTGTCCTCGCTCTCATCTGTCTGGGCTATGGCTATGCACAGCGGGTCATTCCCGATCCGACCTGGGCACTGCGCCTGGCATGCTGTTGTTTCATTCTCGATGAAATGCTCTTCGCTCTGGGTAACGCCCGCTCCCTCTATCTGTCCAGAATGACGCCCTCCATCCAGGAACTGAATTCTTCGCTGGCCATGGGTGTGACCATCAATCATGTGGCCTCCATGGTCATCCCTTCCATTGCCGGTGCCATCTGGGTGGGGCTGGGATATGAACGCCTCTTTCTGAGTGCGGCTGGCTTCGCTCTCGTCCTCACTTTTGTGGCCTGGCAAGTGCCCCGCTCAGGGACACGCCATGAACGGAGACTGGCACTCGTGGAAGGGGGGTAAGATTCCTTTTCACCACAATGGATACAGAGGGCACAGGGCTGCACAGCCGCAACCAAATGATGTTTTTTTTACCGCGAAAAGCGCAAAAGGACGCGAAAGGAATGTGAGGAAAAAGCTTATGTCTCCCCGGAGTCTCTTTTATATCCCAAGACATGCCTGCGCCCCTCCCACATCCGTCCGATCCGACTGATCCGACTGATCCGACCGATTCCCCAGCGAAGACCAATCCCCTGAAGTCTTTATAAATGCCTGAAGACATATCCCCGCCGTCATGCCGGTTTTCAGTCTTTTCGTTTTCCCAAGAAACAGAATAATATGTTGTGTAATTCTGTGGATGATGCTTTGACCTCAAGTACTTTCCGGCGTAAAGTTGTATATCGTGGGAGCATGGCTTTCACCTTGGCTCGGCATCACCCGAATCTGTACGCCCAAACCTGCCCATCTGTTCGTTAAGTTTATAGAATGACCGGTTGCTTCAGCCTTATGTTTTTCAACATATTCGCAGCAGCTTCTTGTTGGCGGTAATTAATTCAATACCTCCTTGGTTGAAATCGCCATCATGAGTCATCAGCTTGAAAGAACGCTGTCGACATATATCCACAAAAAGACTGTCGTTAAAATCGATGTTGCCGGAAACAAAATTATTCAGAGCCTGGTCCAGATCGAGTTGATTCGACGCAACGGAATGAACTGTTGAAAAATCAATGATGCCTTTGGCATGAGTCAGCAAAGTCGGGGTCAGTGCATGAAAATCCTTTGATTGTCTGAATTTTTTAAAGTTCGGGTATTGCTCTTTAAATTCTCCTTTCCAGACTATGCGGCTGTAAGCATTCAAGTACTCACTCATGACAATAGGATCAAGCACTGCTATTGCCTCCGCTTCCTTCAGGTTTCGAATGGCTCGAGAATACTTCGTCGCCCATTCGTAGCGTGGATTGCAGGGAGGCGGATAAAGATAAAGCCAAATATTGGTATCAATTAAAATTGTTTCATCTTTTGAAAACACATATGATGTCAGTTCCCAGGCTTTGTTATTCATCCCCTTCTCCGACATCACGCCAGGCTGCATCATAAGAGGAGAGATTCGCATAATAGCGTTTAGCGTTGTCAACAACCTGTTTCAACAACTCCATATCATCTCCGGAAAGCCCTTCAACCTGAACTTTCGCGCGAATTTCTTCTTCATTGAAAGAACCATACAATTGACCGATGGCAACATTAAGAAAGAGGGAGATCACCATGGTTACTTTCTCAAAAGAAATAACCACACTTTGACCTTCTTGCAAAAGGCTCTTTAATATTTCAAATACTTTGTCGCCATCCTCCGTGGCAATGCAGAGCGGGCTTCCAATCAAATCAGCCACCTTGATTGTTATTTCTTGAGTCATGATAAAGTCCTTTTTCTAAAAAATATCTCTGCTGGTCAACTCGGACTGCAGGCTGTAAGCTTTTGCATCATCTGTGTTAATTTCAATGTTAACACAGGTCCCCGGAAAATCATTGTCCATTTTTTCACAAATTGATGCCGATCCGGAAAGTTCATAATACCCATATCTGGAAACAATTTGGAGCTTCCCTTGATTCTTTTGAATAAAATCTTGAAGCAGCTTGAATCCCAGACCTCCCGGTTGATGTGTTGTTTTTGTTGTATTTCCTTCAGCCAATGCCCATCTGATGGCATCACAGGAGTCAATATCTTTTCGCCTGGTATAGCGCCGCACATTTTCCCATATTCCAACCCCTGCATCTGCAATAGTGAAATCTAATTTATGCTTTTGACGGTATAATTGGCCACAAACAAAAATACTTGAGTCAGAATCAGAGTGAAGCTTGGCATTCAGAAAGATTTCCAGCAGACTTTGTTGAAAACGTTTGCTTAACGCCTTCGACATTGACGGTATTCCTTTCCCATGCAGATAAGCATTCACATAATCATTAAACTGCTCGGTTGCATGGGGTTTGAAAGTTTTGAAAGGATGGGTTGTTTGAAAATGGTCGCTCAGTGTTTCCATGTTGAAAACGGTCAGAAACTTATTTCTTTTCAAAACGATCTCTATTGGTTCAGGAAGGTTTTGTATCGTAACAATATTGAGGGCACTGCGCAATCTGGAAATCAGTACATATAAAGGTGCTGTCATATTCGCATCGAAAAAACTGCAATTACTGAAATCCAAATCAACCCTATCCACCGAGATATCTTTTGTGAGCTCAGCGAATTTTGCCAGAGAACTGAATCCTCTGTAATCGCTTCGAATTGTACCTACATCCAATTTCATAAGGGCTGACTTTCATGAACGGTTGCATAAATATATGCGTAATCATAGCACATGTACCAGAAGGCAATGTCGAAGCACTCTCTCTGAACTGAAGAATCTTTCAGATCAATTTAACAGTGTTTTCAAGAAAAACAACCAGGGCGCAGGTTCACGCCCTGAGCCACGATTATTTTCACGAGAGCAGGAACAACGGACTGGTTATATGTATCCCTCATCCGGCGCCGGGGCTGTTCACCGTGAAGGAGATGACTTCATCAACAGGCCCATAGTATCCGCCCCAGCCGATGCGCATCGTTTTTATCCGGCTGAAATCGAGGGGCGTATCCACACGGGTACACCAGCCGGCACGGCGGAAGCGGCGGAGAGGCACATGACAGGAATGGAGGCCTTCGCCATTCATGGGGATACCGGTTTCACCGAGATACTCCACCCCTTCTTCGTCAATGAGAATCACGAGAAGCGGTACGGTCACAGCCTGTCCTTCGGGGATGGCTGCTTCGAAGCAGAGAAAGTCTCGCCCTGACAGATCCACGGCTTCATCAAAAGTGAAACCTGCAAAGAGAAAGGTATTGACCCGATCTTCCGTGATCCGGCCTGTCAGTATCCAAGGGGAAGATTCTCCTTCCGAGTTGTCTGCTTGGGAACACGTGGCCTCCAGACATTCGCCATGAGTGGCGATGGGCGTGACCAAAGGCAGCGGATCACATTGCAATCCGGGATAGCTTCCGGGTTCCAGAGCTTGACGGGCGGGCTGCGGACAATTCTCACAGAGCAGGAACACTCCGCCGTAGCCTTCCAGAGACAGAGACACAGCTTCATTGGCTGGCTGTGTATCGTGCGTGCCTGTGGCGGGATCCCACCGCTCGACCTCGCCGGCGCAGGGCAAAATCATCGTACCGGACCAGGGTATTTTGCTGTCGTTGATAATAAAAAACAGGTCCCGGTCACCCATACGCCGATGGGTCAGACAAAGCTCAGAGGCTTCTCCGTGAAACACAACTTCCGGCGGGATGAGCCTGTTCAGCATTTTCGGGAGCATGGCTTCGGAGCCTCGGGGCAGGAAGATACCCACACCACCGGCGTCATTGCTTTGTATGCGGACACTCTCCCCCTCTCCGAAAATTGCGTGGCCGAGGGCCTGTACCCGGGGATCAGGAAATTGTTCCGTGCTGTTTGTCGGACGGGACACAAGAGCAATGAGCGCACCGCCTTCTTCATAAAAGCGTTGCAGTTTGTCCCAGGCTTTCATGGAAAGGGTATCCCCGTCAGGAAGGATGAGCACACGCCAGCGCAGATCACCATAAACCAGGCTTCCCGAATCCACAGTACAGTCTTCCAGAACGCTGTTGTCCACATGGATGAAATCACGATGAGATCGGAAAAGATTTTCTTCCGCATCATGATAGCTTCTTTCCACGCGATGGGCGAGCACAGGAGAGTCGTTGACCCAATGACGGGCGGGCAAAAAGCGATGCCACGCACTTTCCACAGGATAGAGCAGGGCAATGTCGGAGACCTGTCGGCTCTCACGGATCAGAGTACTGCAACGGCCCGTCCATTCGTTGAGACGCGTGAGCTCTTCATCGCTCAGCCCCTGAAAAGAATAATAACTGGTAATGGTGTTGATGCCGTTGAGGGTCAAGAGGTTGATGGTCCCTCTGATCTCCTCTTCGCTCACTTCATAAACCGGGCGGGTATCTCCTTCGGGCCGGTATCGCTGCACATGATCAGATGTTTCGGACATGGTGACCCGATGATTCCCCAGCTCGGCGACACTGGCGAAGAGACGTGCGGAAAACCAGGGCACTTCATGAGGGACACTGCTGAGGCAATCAATACCGGGCGCTGTCAGTTCCCGGGCACACTGGAAAAAATTACCGTAAAAGGGGACAGTTGCGAGAAAGTTTTCTTCACACAGGAAATGGCCGCCACTGAGAATATTATGGCCTTCACACCAACGTCGGATCTGGCCGAAATAGTTTTCCGATACCAGATCGCCGATGAGTTTCCAGAAATCGTGACGGTATTTCCCGCCCGTTCCGGTGGTATGAAAGAGCAGCGAAGGCAAGGCTTCCTGAAGGGGATAGCCCCATTTCTCTTCGAACTGCACCGCCAGGGTTTGCGACCAGGGGAGCACACGATGCTTCGAAGGCTTCATGAAAAGACTCATGAGCGAAGGCTCATCCGTGAAGGTGGAGACAAAGTATTTTCCCAGATCTTTGCCCAGTCGCTCCGTATAGCTGTCATGGGTCACTTCGAGAAAACGGGCTGTCGCTTCGGGACAAAGCAGATTGATATAGGGAAGCTTGAAGGCATAGCTCACTTCTGCATGGGTATTTTCGTAGAGCACTTCTTCCATGCAAAAGATCACACGCCAGGGCTTGGGCGCCTCTTCCCACTGCAAGGTACCGTCTTTCACCAGTGCTGTAAGATCAACAATGCTTTCCTGATCTATGGGAGCACTCCCGTCGGACATACCCAGCACCCGGATAAGCTTGCCGGACGGCTGCTCCAGTTTCACGGCCTCATCTTTTCCGGTGAATTCATGAAGGTGCAGGCCCAGCGCTTCATATTCGGGATGTCCCTCAAGAGTCAATCCCCCGGCGGAACCTGAAGGATAACCGCACTCATCGTAAAGCCAGAGAGAGAAGTTCCGTTCCTTCGCCTCTTTCACCCCGTTGACAAAGGCATCCCACTTCCCTTCATCAGCCATATAATCTTTGAACGCCACATTGGTTGCCAGGCCGCCGAAGCCCAAGGTCTCAAAGCGATCATATAGTTTTTGACGGAGCTCCGCCGTTTCGGGAAGCTCATGAACTATTCTGAGGATGCGCGTATCCTCGGGAGGTTGGGCGAAACGCTCTTCCAAAGAAGTTGTCTCGGCCCCTGCAAAAAATGACACCATACAGAGAAGAAGCGCAAGCATAAGAATCCGTCCTGTCATTTCACAATACTCCCCATAGCTGGAGGTCGCTGTCAGAGCCTCAGATAAATCTTTTTCCTGTTCAAATACCACACGATAAGAAGGGCAATGGCCAAAGAGGTACTCGTCTGCACAAAATAGCCGAGCTTGTCACCCAGTGTGGCATAAATGCTTCCGCCCACAATACGCCGGGCCAGACTGTTGAAGCCGATGATATTCCGGGCCATATACACTGTGAGAGGATTCACGCCGATCCACACAAAGGGCACTGTCCACCAGCGGATTTTCCAGATGTCCACCACGAAATAAAATGCCGCCAGAAGCAGAATGCTGTATCCACCTGAAACCATCACATAGGAAGGCGTCCAGATCTTTTTGATGATGGGACATTGCAAGCCCCAGAGGTAGCCCGCAATAACAAGCACGGTTCCCACAGCGATAAAGATCAGTCCTTTACGGACGGCTTCCACGTCTTTTTTCTTCAGATACAAGCCCGTGAGGATACCCATGATACAGGTGCCTATTGCCGGGATCGTGCTCAACAGGCCCTCGGGATCATAACTCCTGTAGATAAGCCGCCCGGGCAGATATTGACTGTCCACCCAGACCGCCCAGTTCTGTTCCACTGTCCAGGCGACGCTTTCCTGTCCGGGGATGGGCACAAAGCTGAAAAGCGCCCAATAGCCCAGAATCAGTACGAAGAAAGAAGCGAGCAGACCCCGCCAATCCATAAAGCAAAAGAGAATTCCGGCGAAGAGGCTGGCCAGGGCGATGCGTTGCAGCACGCCCAGGATCCGTACTTCGGGCCAGACTTCGCTGAAACCGCCATTGTAGAGTATGCCCAGAAGGAACATGAGCAGGCACCGCCGTGTCAGACGGAGCAGCGTGGCGACCTTTCCTTTCTCCTGCAAGGTTCGGCCCATGGAAAAGGACAGGGACATCCCGGCAAGAAAAACAAAGAGTGGAAAGATGAGATCATAAAAATAAAAGCCTTCCCAACTGGCATGAGAGAGCTGCCTGTCAATGAACCCATGGAGTCCGGGATGAATCAGCTTTGCTATGCCCAGTGTGAAACCCGCGCCGCCCACAAGCCAGAACATGTCAAAGCCACGGAGGACATCAACACTCATGATCCGTTCCCGCGGGACGGGCGTTGACGACGAAACAGCGGACTCTTTGGAAAGATTCTCGGACATGAACACATACTCCTCAATATTTTGAAATAAGTACAGGTATCAGGGTTTTATCTTTTGGGATGGTATACGGCCGGGCTCAGAATCCCGCCTGACGGTTCGTTGCGCCACTGGTGATACGGCTGATGCGCTTGGGGTCCCAGATCGTGGCACCGATATAGCGTTCCGGCCCCGTGCTCTCTTCGCTGATGTAATAGGTGGTCACCATTTTTCCATCAGGCCGTTGTACACTGCGCACATAGCCGATATCACGGTCGAGGCCATCATCACGCAGGATAATTTCGGGACTCCAGTTGCGGCCACCGTCGGCGCTGATCCGTGCGCGGATACTGAAAGGATAAGAACGAAAACCGTAGGTGAGACAGAGTCTTCCATCTTGTAATTTCGTCACCATGGGCGGGTTGCCTTCGCCCAGATAATCGACGGGGTTTTTCTCCTGCGTCCAGCTGCGGCCGTTGTCGAGGCTGCGCCAGGCGCTGATCCAGCGGAAAGTTCCTTCACGACAGCGCAAAGCAGTGAACAATTCCGTATCAGACAGCCGGACTGTGGAAGGCATGATGGCGAAGCCCTGAGGTTCCGCACCGATCCAAGACAGTTTTTCCCAGTTCATTCCTCCGTCCTGAGTACGGGCGCAAAGCACCCGCCCTTCCTGCTTGTTTTCTTTGGCTACGGTAATAAAGATCAGCGCATCCTCTTTGCCATTGACGATATAATCTGTCCGGGCTGCGGTGCCGGGCGTACCGAAATCAGGCAGCCGGAAAGGTCCCTCCCAGTTTTTCCCCCGGTCATAGGAATATTCAAAACGCGAGGTGCCGCCATCAATATTGTCCATCCGGAAAGTGAGTGCAAAATCGGGGTGGCTGAAGTTCATGGGCTCTTCCAGAGGACGCAGATCGGGCAAGGCCAGGCCCGGCGTCTCTGTTCCGTGCAGTGCCTTACCCCGGGGCAGCAGCTGCCCTTTTGCCGCAGGATGCTCCCAGGTCCAATTGTGTCCGCCATCCAAGCTGCGGGCAAACCAGAATTCCTCAGGCTTTTCCCTGTCGATATGATGCCGCGTCGGTCCCAGGTCTTTGTAATAGCCACGGCTGAACCCGACAAGAATTTCATCGCCCCAGTGCCACATGCCATGATTGGCCGGCCAGCCACCGAAACGGCCCTGCTCATAATAAACACGGACATGCTCGACTTCCTCGGCAAAATACAGAGGCGCTCCGGGAAGTTGACTGAAAACAGTAAGTGCAAGCCAGGCTGTAAACATGATGGGCTCTCCAGACAGGTTGAAAGTTCAAACATTCTGATCTTGTGTATGGTATAGCAAGAAGCGGATACGGTACAAGAAAATGAGTTTTTTCACCACAGTGGACACAGAGGGCCATAGTGCCGCATAGCCGCAATCAAATGATGCTTTATTATTTAACCGCGAAAAGCACAAAAGGACGCAAAAAAATGAGAGAAAAAGGCTTATGTTTCCCCGGAGTCTATTTTGTATTTCAAGACGTGCCGTCCGCCCCTCGCAGACCCCACCGATCCGACCGATCCGACCGATCCGACCGACTCCCCGGAGACGTCTGATCCCTTCAAATCTCTTATTTGCCCCAAGACATATCCCACGCCGCCATGCCGGTTTTCAGCCTTTTTATTCTCCCAAGAGAGGAAATTGTATGTTGTGAATTCTGTGGGTAATGCTTTGACTTTGAGTACTTTTCGGCGTAAAGTTGTATAACGTGGGAGCACCAATGTCCCCATTGGCACACATCGCGGCAAAGACAGAGACTCGATGTAGAACCTTGGCGCGACGTAAAGACTTGGGTGCATAAAGAAAGAGGTAGTCAGAAAAGAGCTGTCATGCCGCAACCAAGCCAATATGTTCTCCGGGCCATCATACGCTATGTGCCAATGGGGACATTGGCGCTCCCACGATATGCTCATCCTCCGCCGGAAAGTTTTCTGAGTAATGGATTTGTTCGAGAAAAGAGAGATATCATGCCGCAATCAGATTTATAACTTCTTCGGGGAATCAGTCGGATCGGTCGGATCAGACGGATCTGCGACGGGCGCAAGTTGGTTTTGGGACAGATCAGAGACCTTCGGCAATGAATAGTCTCCAGTAAGAAAGAAGTCTTTCTCTCAAATTTCTTCGCTAACCGATCAGCCCTTCGTGGTGAAAAAGTCCTCTCATTTCTCTGTGGTGGAAAAAAGGACATCAAGCATCTCCTGTGCTTTCAAAGCCCGGTTACAATGCTGCTCCACATAGCGGCGGCCATTTTCACCAAAGAGGCGGCCTTGATCCGGGTCGTTGTGAAAAACCCGGACCGCTTCGACCAGGGCATCCGCATCCTCGGGAGCATAAGCCACTCCCGCATTGGCTGCTTCCAGCAGTTCTCTGGCCTGGCCTTCAGCCCCCAAGAGGATCGGTCGGGCACAAGCCATGATCTCAAACATTTTGCTGGGGATGTTGGTGAGAAAGACTTCTTTTTTCTTGAGGGGTACGAGACACAGATCAGCGGCGGCATAAAAGTCGGGCGTCTCCGCCCGGGGCTGGGCGGGGATAAATTCGACATTTTCCAGCCCCTTCTCCCCGGCCAGAGCCATGAGATTTTCCCGTTCCGCACCGGCCCCCACGAAAACAAATCGGAGCCCCTCCACATCCTGCAATTTTTCCGCAGCGGCAATCACTGTTTCCAGGCCCTGTGACATGCCATGAGTGCCGATGTACATGACCAGAAAGTTTTCGCTCCAGCCATAACGGTGGCGCATGGTACCGATCCGATCACGAGGTGCGAAAATATCCAGAGCGATGGCATTGGTGATGGTATGTACTTTTCCGGGAGGAAGGCCTCGTTCAATCAGTTTTTGTCGCACCGCCTCCGCCACGGTGACAATGGCCGCTGCTTTTTCATAAAGAAAAGACTCCAGCTTCCGCAGCCAGGTGATGATGCGTTGATTGCGTATCACTCCGAGATCCACAATCTGATCGGGCCAGAGATCGCGCACTTCAAAGACAAAGGGGCATCTTTTGATCCGGGACAGGAGATATCCGGCTGCTCCGCAAAGAAGCTGCGGGGAGGTAGCCACGACCACATCGGCCCGGCCACCCCGGAATATGCCCCAGAAGAGGGATGCGAACATGAAACTCAGAAAGGAAATGCTGCGCCGGATTTTGCCTCGGTTGGGCGTGACATAAAACCAGACGCGAAGCACCTGGACATCGTCATGAATTTCCTCGTAAATAAAATCACGTTTATAGGCCCGGGGCACTTCTCCGTCAGGATGGTTGGGAATCCCGCAGATCACCGTCACATCGTGGCCCTGTCGCACCCATTCCCGGGTATGCTCATGAGTTCGCGCAGCAGGGGCACCCGGTTCCGGTGGGAAGTACTGACAGAGAAAGAGAATCTTCATGCCTATCCTCCGGAATCACTGTTTATCAGCCGGAGACTGAAATGACGGCCCAACACACCCAGTTGCGCCGCCAGCAGAGTCATGACCACCGAGGCCGCCACTTCACTTCTGAAAATACAGTCGCCCAGATGGACCGGGAAAGCACCCCGTTCCAGTGCCAGAGCCACCTCACGGGTAGAAAAATCACCTTCAGGGCCTATGAGAAGCGTGACCTGATCATGAACAGAGATTTCGGCTTTCTGTTCGGGATCAGCGTCCGGCAATGCGAGGATCAGCGGAGCGGTATTGCTGTCCAGAAAGGTATCGAGTGATTCCTGAAGCTCAATGCGGGGCAGGAACATGCGACCGCTCTGCTTGCAGGCTTCCAGTGCTATTTTTTCCCAGCGCTCAGGAGCGGCACATTTTTTCTGGGAATGGTCTCCCTTCCAGAAGACAATGCGTGATACAGCCATCTCCACGGCACGGCGTACAATATCTTCCAAGGCTTTATCCCGATGGAGCCAGGCAACGGCTATGGTCACCTTCACGGCGGGCGCAGTATGGTGAATCCGTTTTTCAATGAGAACTTCCGCTTCTCTCTTGCCCAGCGGGTTCAAAGAGCCTTCAATTTCTCCGCCCTGTCCGTCAAAGACGGATACTTTCTCCCCAGCCCGCAATCGCAAGACACGCAGGGCATGATGGGCTTCCTCGGGCGGAAGCATCAGGGAGTCGGCCTCCTCTCCGGGAAGAGGAGAAACAAAACGGTGGAAATGAGACATGTCAGAGCCTTCAGCGTTTGCAGGGTGTTCAACAAAAGCTTGTGCGGACATAGTCCACGGCATTTTTAAAGAGGATCAATCCGGTCCCTTCTTCCGTGAAGCCGAGGCGTGTCCATTCGGGATGATTCTGGCCATGGAGATAGGCTTCCGGATGGGGCATGAGCCCGAAGATACGTCCCGAAGGATCGCACAGTGCCGCAACATCATCTTGGGCACCACTGGGGTTGAATGGAAATTCACCGGCTGCAGGGCTACCGTTCGGACGGATATAACGCAGTGCCACAAAACCTTCTTCGCTGAGCCGTTTCAGAACCTCTTCGTTGCGGGCAATAAATTTTCCTTCGCCCTGGCGCACAGGCAACTCCAGCCTGGTCAGGCCTTTCAGCCAGACACAGTTGTTGTTTTCGGGCACAGCCAGATGAACCCATCGGTTTTCAAAACGGCCGCTTTCATTGGTCGTCAGGCTGACTTCCTGCCCCACTTTTCCATCGAAGAAGGGGAGAAGGCCCATTTTCACGAGAACCTGAAAGCCGTTGCAGATACCCAGAACAAGCTTCCCGTCGTCAATGAACTTTTTCAACGGCGCTTCCAGCTGATGGCGCAGTCTGTTGGCGAGAATTTTTCCCGAGGCCACATGGTCACCATAGGAGAAGCCGCCCGGTACGGCAAAGATATGGGCATTGTCCAGCAGGGCCGGCTTGTTCAAAAGGTCACTGAGATGAACACATTCGGTCTGCGCACCTGCACGCACAAAAGCCTGATGGGTTTCCTGATCGCAATTGATACCGAAGCCGGTAAGAACGATGGCTTTTACTGTCATGGACGGACTTCCTTTCTACCAGTTCAGCGTTTTTTGCCAGGCATCACGGAGACTCTCCAGCGCAGCGCTGATTTTCCGCCCGTCCGGACAGCTCAGTTCAAAGAGGGGTTCTTCTGTGACTTCGCCCAGACTGTAACAGGGATTTCCATCCAGCAGGGCTTCAAAGGTGGCTGCATTATCAGCAGCGACGGTAACAACAAAACGGCTTTGCGATTCACTGAAAAGAGCCACAACACCGTCTTCCACGCCCATGGAGTCCAGAGAGAGTTTCATCCCCAGATTCCCGGCAAAGGCTGTCTCAGCCAGCGCAACGGCCAGACCACCATCAGAGCAGTCATGACAGGAGGCAACAAGTCCTTTGCTGATGGCCTCATGAAGGGCTTCATAGAGACGGCGCGCTTTTTGCGGTGTCACAGCAG
The DNA here is from genome assembly GCA_012522755.1 of Candidatus Hydrogenedens sp. Taxonomy (GTDB): domain Bacteria; phylum Hydrogenedentota; class Hydrogenedentia; order Hydrogenedentales; family CAITNO01; genus JAAYJV01. Next base: position 4,167 of record JAAYJV010000168.1, on the reverse strand, counting down.
GTGCCGTACCTCCGTCAATACCGCGGAGTGTATAGTATTCGCTGCCGCCCAGTTCATCAAAGGTATCGCCCAGAACATAGACCCGGTCACCCGGTCCCTTGGCATCCATGCTCACCACTTTACGTGTATCTTCAAGGATTGCCGCAGCGGTGAAAAGCAGGGTCGGCGGAATGCTGATTTTCGTGTCGCCGATTCGGTAATCGTTTTTCATGCTGTCTTTGCCGCTGATAAGAGGGATATCATAGGCAAGACAAATTTCATAGAGGGCCTCACAGGATTGAACCAGTTGAGCCAGTTTGTGTTTTCCGTCGGGTGTCCCTTCGCTCTGGACAGGGTCGGGCCAGCAGAAGTTGTCGAGCCCTGCAATGGTGCCCATGGACGCACCTACAGCCACAAGATTGCGCACTCCTTCATCCACAGCACAGGCTGTCATGGACGCCGCATCCAGATCGGCATATTTCGGCGCAATACCACAGGCAACGGCAATACCCCGATAACTGTCGGGCAAGGGTCGGATCACGGCGGCATCACCGGGGCCATCATGGTTCACCCCTTGAAACTGTTTCAAGACGCTTTGTCCCAGAACCTCCTGATCGAACATGCGGACAAAGCTTTCTTTGCTGCATATGTTCAAGGAGCCCAGCAACCCGAGAAGATCCTCCGTAAGATCTTTATCTTCTGCGGGCTGTGTCACTTCTTCAGTAAGCGGTGCCGGATCAAGTTTGGCTTCCAGTTCCATGCGGGGAAGACCATCATGGAGGAAATCCATATCCAGTGACGCAACCAGCAGCCCCTCATAGTAACAATCGAGATAACCCGAATTGTTGAATTCGCCGAGGACGGAAGCTTCCACGCCCCGATTTTTTGCGAGCATCATAAAAGAGGGCAGCTGATCAGGGGGCACAGCCAGAGTCATGCGTTCCTGGGCTTCAGAAACAAAAATTTCCCAAGGAGCCAAGCCGGCATATTTCAGCGGCGCACGGTCCAGATGAATGGCTGCTCCGCCGGGCTTTTCGGCCATCTCGCCCACACTGGAAGAGAGACCGCCGGCGCCGTTATCGGTAATGCAGGAGTAGAGTCCTCTGTCACGGGCTTCCATGAGGAAATCGGCCATTTTTTTCTGAGTGATGGGATCGCCGATCTGAACGGCTGTTGCCGGTGACCCTTCATGCAGGGCTTCCGAGGAGAAGGTGGCTCCATGAATCCCGTCTTTGCCTATGCGACCGCCTGTCATCACGATGAGATCACCGGGCCGGGCCGCTTTCTCGTGGGCGGGTTTTCCCTGGATAGTAGCCGGGCTGATACCGCCTGTACCGCAGAAGACCAGCGGTTTACCCAGAAAACGTTCGTGAAAAACGATGGCGCCATTCACGTTGGGTACGCCGCTCTGATTCCCGCCGTCACGTGCACCGGCATGGGCGCCTCTTAAAATACGGCGCGGATGAAGGAGACGGGGCGGAATTTCCTCGTCGTGGAAAGGTGATGCCACACAGAGCACATCGGTATTGAAAATACATTTGAAACCGAGTCCCGCGCCCAGAACATCACGGTTCACCCCGACAATGCCGGTCATGGCACCGCCATAGGGGTCCAGGGCCGAGGGGCTGTTGTGTGTTTCCGCTTTCAGGGCGAAGAGGTAGTTTTCATCAAACTGGATGATACCGGCATTGTCGTGAAATACACTGACGAGCCAGGGCACTTTCTTTCCCACTTCTTCCGTCAGCTTGCGGATATAGCTTTTGAAGACGGAGTCAATGATGCGCTTCGAGCCGTCGGCTTCCTCGTAATGAATGATTGCATCAAAAATCTTATGCTTGCAGTGTTCCGACCAGGTCTGTGCGAGAATTTCCATCTCTATATCGGTGGGATTTTCGGGCATGCCGAGGCTGCGACGGTGTTCCCGGACTTGAGGGCAATTGTAATAGTCCCGGATCACCTGCATTTCCTTCAGTTCCAGAGCGAACATGCGGTCACGGCTCATCTGCTGCAGGTCGTCATCACTCAGATTGAGGTCTATGCTCTCCACAGGAGGCACGTCATATTCCACAACACGAGGCAATGACAGAAGACAACGGCCCTGGAGCTGCTCCATCTCTTCAGGTGTTCGGATGGCAAACTGCTCGATGAGCTCATTGGCCAGAAGACTGGATGCGATGATCTCCGCCTGCTCCAGAGTGGTATCCTGAAACACATGGAGCGTGCTTTTGTACACAGCCTCGCCCCTGGCGAGAGCACGGCCGATGGAATCTTCCACACCCTCTTTGGCGCTGCGACCGGCGTTATCGGTCACGCCGGGTAGAAAGCCGACCTCAATGACACAGCTGTATTCCCGGGCGAGAGACTGGTTGACAGCGGAATATTCTATTATGGGATCCGTGAAAAGATCCACACGGACCCGCTCCAGTTCTTCGTCTGTGAGGGCGGCCTGAAGTGTGAACACGTCAATGACCCGCACAGCACCGATTTCAAGATTCAAATCTTCACGCACCTGCGCGCGCAGGGCTTCACCGGCCGGATCATCAAATTCCGGCCGCAGAGCTACTTCAATCCGATGTGTCGGCATAATTCAGGCTTCCTGAGTAGTGTACTTTACCTTCGCCTTCAATGATTTTTCCTGCAAAGGAGCAGGACTGGCCAGCCAGTTCAATGGTCTCTTTCGCCCGGTCGGCCTGTTCTGCAGGCACAACAAAAAGGAATCCCTGGCCCATATTGAAGGTGCGCAGCATTTCCTTGTCGTCCACATTTCCGGCTTCCTTGAGGAATCTGAAGAGTGGAGGAACGATCCAGGACTCAAGATTGATTTCAGCGGCCACACCCTCCGGGAGAATACGGGGCAGGTTGTCTGTAATACCGCCGCCGGTAATATGTGCCATGCCGCGCACTTCCACCGTACGCATGATCACCTGCATGAGTTTCGCATAGCTGATATGCGGTTCCATGAGTGCTTCCGCCACGGTACGACCTGTGCCGGGCATGGGATCATTCACATCGAGGCCGGCCACTTCAAAGCAGATTTTCCGGGCCAGGCTGTAGCCGTTGGTATGGAGCCCGGAACTGGGCAGGCCGATGATGACGTCACCGGGACGGATGGCACTGCCGTCCACAATGCGCGAACGGTCCACAATCCCGACAATGGTTCCGGCCAGATCATATTCGCCTACAGTGTACATGTCGGGCATTTCAGCCGTTTCACCGCCAATGAGCGCACAGCCGGAATAGCGGCATCCTGTAGCCAGGCCACGGACCACTTCCACCATCACATCAGGCTCCAGCTTGCCCATGGCGAAATAGTCGAGGAAAAAGAGAGGCTTGGCGCCTTGAACAAGAATATCATTCACACAATGGGAAACCAGATCCACACCAACCGTGTCGTGCTTTCCTGTCATGAAAGCCAGTTTCAGTTTGGTACCCACACCGTCCACGCTGGAGACCAGAACGGGCTCGCGGTAATTTTGCAGATCCAACTGGAACATGGCACCGAAAGTGCCGATATCCCGGAGTACATGCTGGGTATAGGTTCGCTTGACCAGATCTTTCACAGTTGAAAGAGCCGTATTGGCCGCATCAATATTGACGCCCGCATCGCTGTAGGTAAGGCTTTGTTTCTTTTCTGTCATGATCTTTCCTTGTGCTGTGCCCGACTGCGGGCTGAATACTCCCCGCAGTCCATAACACATGCAGGGAAACCGTCCGGTGGAGCTTTCGGTGGGAGCGCCAGCGGCGCTGGAGTAAAGCCCTTGCAGACCGTTGACCACGGACAAAAGCCGTGCCGATCATAGATTCCAGAGAATCGGGAAGGGTATAAAACAGAAGCGGCCTCTCTTTCGTTCTTATGAATTCACGACCGACTTTTATGCCCGAAACCGATGCTCCCACGCATACAAATGTATCATATCTTTCAGCTTCCAAACAAAATTTACCTGTCCCGGCAAGTTGGATTGGAGGCAAAATAAAAAAAGGGGAACGATTTGTTGTAAAATGTTATATATTCTTTTCCAAATCCAGGCCCGATCATTCTGACAAAGCAGCCAAGGCCCTGCAAAAAAGGGCTCATCCGGTTTTTGCGTACTTGATGTTTCTATCCGACGAGTTTGATTTTTGCTTCGTGTAACGCAAGTATTTTTAATTTAAAGAACTCCATATCTCGAAATCCATAGGCTCGGCGTT
>JAAYJV010000167.1 GCA_012522755.1 Candidatus Hydrogenedens sp. | reverse complement strand
GGAAAGCTCAACTCTGAAGAAGAGCTTCAGAATCGACTTCAAGAGGAGCGTCTTGCCCGGGCGACACGTACAGCCCCGCCGGACCGGGATCTTTTCGGCGGCTGGAGTGCTGGTCCGCAGCGGGAGGCCACGGGCTGGTTCCGGACGGAAAAAATTGATAACCAATGGTGGCTCATCACTCCGGAAGGCAAGCTTTTTTTCTCGCTGGGCCTGGACTGTGTGGGCTTTGGGGAAAGAACTTTTGTGGAAAAACGGGAAGCGTGGTTCGACTGGCTGCCCGCGAAAGAGGAGGAGCCCTTTCATCAGATCTACGCCAAAGGATCAGGAGCCCACAGTTATGCGGATCCCATAGGCGGCAAAGGACGCACCTTCAATTTCCACCTGGCGAATATCATTCGTAAATACGGAAAAGACTGGCTGGAACTCTGGAGTGAAGAAGCTCTGACACGGATGAAAGACTGGGGCTTCAATACTCTGGGCACCTGGAGCAACTGGGATCTGCTTCACCGGACGGACATGCCTTTTGTCGTATGGTCAGGCTTCTGGGGTATCAAAGTCATAGAATCTTCCACAGGCTACTGGAGCAAAATGGTGGATGTCTTTGACGAATCCTTTCCCCGTCAGGTGGAGAAAGCCGTGGCCGGCATCACAAGTTCCTGGAAGGATGAGCCTCTTTGTATCGGTTATTTTTTTGATAACGAGCTCGCCTGGGAAGGGGTTCAAAACGGCGTTCTGTCCAGTGCTCCCGATCAGGCTGCACGCCAGGTTTTCATCGCCTGGCTCCGGCAGCGCCATGGCGACCTGAAAGTGCTGAATCAGGCCTGGGAAAGTCACTTTGAGCGCTGGGAGGAGGTGAGAGGCACGGGATCGCCTACAGCGGCTTTCGACCGGGACATGTCCGATTTTCTGTACTGCTTCGCTCAGCGTTATTTTACGGTAATCAAAGAAATACTGCAGCAATATGATCCGAACCATCTGTACCTCGGCTGTCGTTTTGCCACTGCACCGCCCGAGGTGATTCGTGCCTGCTCTGAACAGGCCGATGTGCTTTCCTTCAATCTTTACTACAATTCCCTGCCCGCCAACTATCTGGCCGACATAAGCATGGAAGACAAACCCGTCATGATCGGTGAGTTCCATTTCGGTTCGCTGGATCGGGGCATGTTTCATACGGGCCTGGCTGGTGCCGGAGACCAGGCTGAACGGGCACGCCTGTACAAAGACTATGTGGAAAGCGTTCTGGCCCATCCCGCTTTTGTGGGTTGTCACTGGTTTCAATGGGTGGATCAACCTGTCACAGGCCGGTGGAAGGATGGGGAAAACTACAATATCGGTTTCCTGGACGTGACCGATACCCCTTATGCGGAACTGGTTGACACGGCCACGGAGCTGCACGGCAGGGCCTATGAATACCGTTACAGCCTGAGGGAAGAATAAAGTCTTTTCCCGGTTTTCAGCCCGGTCTTTTATCTGTGAATCAGGTTGCCCAGAAGCGGCGTTTTGACGATGATAGCACTGTCGGGACACATTTCCTGACAGCAATAACAGCGTATGCAGCGGGAATAATCAAACTCGGGAGGCACTGTCTTATCCCCCTTCGGAAATTGCAGAGCCTTGGGGTCAACAGGGCATACCTTCACACAGGTACCGCAAACGGTGCATTTGTCTTTGAGAATAACCGGACGGGGCGTCACATAATTCTTGATGAGGCGTGAACTCAGTTTTCCGGAAGCATCCTTGCTCCAGTCCCTTTTTCGATTCACATCAAACTCAGGACAGAGGAAGTCTTCCAGAGGATCACCCAGCCAGTGAATCGTATCATACACTCCCAGTCCCTGTTCCTTCCCTTTGACAATGGTAGGCACCAGTTTCGGGTCGAGACATACAATATGGCACGCAGCCGCATCCAGGGCCACGGGATCAGTGGAGAATAACAGGACCCGGAGATCAATGGGAGTCCCATTGCCGGGGCCGTTGCCTTCCATGCCTACAATACCATCCATGATATAAAGACGCGGAGCGAGCAGTCGGGTCAGGTCTGCGAGCATGGAAGCGAAGTGGTCAATACGCTGCATGCGTCCGTGAAACTCCCCTTTAAGCAGGCCGGGGATACAGCCGAACTGGTTTTTGACCGCCCCCGTCATGCGTGTCAGTGCATGGGTCTTCAGTTTGGACAGGGAGACAATGCCGTCAGCTTCCAGAACGCCTTCAGCGATGGTGAATTGCTTGCTCATCGTTCCTTCGGGAAAAGAGATGGTACGCCCTTCTGAAAAATTCGCCAGAGGAACCCCGTATTCTTTGGCAACGGGTGCCAGACCCGCTTTCTGTACAACAGTCTCCACCTTGCCGAATCCGGGTGAATCGCCATAGCTCAGCGTCGCACCGGCCTCCTGAAAAAGCTTTATGACAGCACGAAAAACAGTGGGATGGGTGGTTATGGCACGGTCAGGCGATTTGCCTGAGAGCACATTGGGCTTGAGCAGCAGAGCCTCCCCTTCTTTGAAAAAGCGTGAGGCGCCTCCCAGAAGTTCCACGCCCCGTTGAACAGCTTGAAACACCTTTTCTTCTTCATAGGCATCACAACGGATCAAGGCCACTGTACCAGCTTGCTTGTCTTGCATTGTTTCCATGGAGTCTCTCTGTAGTTTATTGATCCGGATTTTCTATTCAACAGATACAGCCGGTGCCGCATACAAGTCCAGCACCGCCAGCGTACTGGTATTTTCCTTACCATCGAAGACCCAGGTGGCATCTCCTGTGATTCGGGACACAGCCTCCGATTCCTCAGAAACCTGAACACTGTATTTCACTGTGATGGGAAATTTATAAGGTTTCTCCCAGCGGAATTCCAATGATTCTTTCTTGCCGGACTCCGGTATCTGTGTCATGGGCGTGGTACTTCTGGCCACTTCCTTGAGAGCCCAACCCGAAGGCAGCTCATCACGTATGACCAGGCTGTCAGGTATGCCTTCTTCTCTTTTGGAGATATGCAGATACAGTTCCAGATCCTTGCCGGGCACAAATTGTCGAATGGGTGCGGAACGCCGGATGGAAAAAGCAGAAGGCGGTTGAGGAGCTTTCACTTCTCTGGTTTTTTCAGTCGGTCCTTCTGAAGGGGCGTCGGCCTTTCCCTCGCTGAGAAGGGCCGCAATCTTTTCCTCGGTAGGCGGCCCGTCTATGGCTGTTAAAGTCGCTCCCGCCGTCCTGGACGCTGCTCTTTCACTGACCACAGCAGGCTTATTCTTTGCCTCCTCTTCTTGTTTCCTTTCCAGTTGAAATCCCAGATACAGAAGAAGCATCAGAAAAGAGACGCACAGCATCCCTGTCAGAAAACCAAACCAGGCGAATTTCTTATTCATCAAAGAGTTTTTCTCCTTTGGATTACTGTTTCCGGAGCTCACTGAAGCTGTTTATTCGTGAAAGAGAGCGCTCTCGGGCAAAGGTTGACAGGGGATATCCGGTCCGGAGTAAAAGACCTCCAGCGCGCAATCGCCACCCGCATCAAAATAGGCGAGTTCAAAGGGATAAAATCCTTTTTCCATGGATCGGAAGCCTGTGACAGTGACAGCCTTGTGCAGACCGTCATTATCGACCACGACCGTATCGTTGATTTTCAGGCGGCTGCCATCATTGGATCGTACGCTGAAGGCATATACGCCATCGCGGGGAATTTCAATATAACCTGTATAGAGAAGCGATTCCACGGAAGGCTGATATTTTTCAGTAGGTCCGAGATCCAGGCGGGGGGCGACCCCTTCCTCCGTGGGGTGCAGGGTTGAAAAATCCGGGAGACTTTCACAATACATTTTGTAATAGCGGAAGTATGCACCCGCCTTGAGGGGCGGCACTTCGGCCTGCGCTTCCAATGCAGGCACATGTTCTTCCGGAAAGAGATCGAAGATCTCCTTTTTATATTCGCCGAGCTCACCGCCCACTTCACGAAGGCGTGTAAGTCCGTTGCGTTCGGCCACATCAAAGAAGCGAAGAGCCCGGGTCTGGAATTCAGGACTTACCTGAACAGTACGCTTTTCATGATCAACCACATAGGCATCCTGATTTGTGAGACGTGTGTGCTCCATTATAGTGAAGTCCACCGACAGGCGGGCAATTTGAACCTGCTCAAAGGCGACAGGGTCATCGGCCACGGCTTTTTCCGCCACTTCAAAGAGTTCGTCCGCCCGGGCAAGCAGTTCATCTGTGAGGAAAGGCTCATCGGGACTGATCCAGATATTCATGCTTGTTGCGGGATCTTTCACGGCATCATGAATCAGATCCAGATAAAGACGCAGGGGCGTGGCTGCGGCACCATAGACGCCGCTCAGAAATTCATTGACGGCCAGATCCGTATCATAATTGGGATTCCACAGGAGTTTCGCTCCGAGATAGGCGCTCAGAGTGTTGAACTCACCATGAGGCGTGTTGTAAACGTCCTGCTCAAAAATACCACGCACGTTATTGGCAATGAGATAACGGACATTGGGTCCCCGCACATTCAGGTTGGGGAAAGGCACGAGATAATCATGGAAGGAGGTGTTGTAATTCCAGATCCAGAGCCGGTTCGCCACCTGGGCCCATTCTTCCAGATCATCACAAAAGGCTCTGTTTTCAGGAGTCAGCCTGTCTTCAAAGGGATGGGAAAAATCGCATTCAATACTGCACAGACGAATGATCACATTGGGCTCGGGACGCATGTTTTTCGGAGGCTTGCGCGTATACTGATAAGCCAGCGTGTCAATGACCTTGTCAGGGAAGTCATTGCGAACGGCACGGGCCACATGATTGACCAGATGCAGGACAGGGCCGATCTGGCTGCCTTCTTCTTCGGCAAGCTCTGTACAGCGCTCGCATTCACAATAGTTGGCCCAGTCATTTTGTGACACGGAGAAAACAGTCGCCTCAGGATTTTCCGCCATGTTCTTGCGGATTCTTTCCGTCACGATCTCCATCACTTCTTCATTGGTGCAACAGAGTTGAGAATGATCTTTCACACGCTCCCCATTGATGAGCGAAAAATATTCGGGATGTTCATCAAAATATTCTTCCGGCGGGATGAGAAGATTGAAGGTATGGACAAAACCATGGTAGGTGACCTTCCCGCCCTGATGGGCTCCCAGGCTGGCGGACTGACTGTTCATGCGATTTCTGGCAGCCCAGTTGCCATCTCTGGCTTCGGTGACAAAGGGCTCTCTGTATTCGAGGACAGGTATGCGCACTTCATCAATGGGCAGTATGGCCAGGACACTGGCTTCGGGAATGGAGGAAATTTCAGGAGTGAACCAGCGGCAGCCGAGATGATCTTCCAGAAGGCCGTAAACCCCATAGAGAACGCCACGGGGTTCACCGCCGGTGATGAGAAGATTGTTTCCCCGCGTACGGATCAGATAACCTTCCTTGCCCAGTACTTTATAATCCACCAGGATATTGGCATCACTGTAACGTCTGCTGTTGCCCAGCCAGATTTCACTTGCTCCGGCGGGAGTGCTGTCGTCTGTGATGGCCAGTTCGGCACCGGTGATCTCCTGAAGAAAATACTGCAATTCCTGAGCGGCGTGTCGGGTGGGCTCGGGCGCATTCTCGCTGATGACAATGGTCATGGCTGTTTCGCCGTTTTCCGCCAGAAGCAATGATTCCGCTGTTACGGAAGAGAGATTCAGTACGGGCAGATGGGCACAGCCCATAAGAATCAGTGCCAAGAGAAAAGCAAATCTGGTAGAACTTCGATACATTTTCATGGATCCTTTCATTTGAGACGGCCCCACAGGTCAAAAAAGCATTCCCCTGCTCCGTGTTGTATCATAGCACAGCGTTAAAAAACAAAAGCCCGGAACAACGAGGTTCCGGGCCGAAAGGAGAACGGGAAAAGAGATTATTTTTTGGGCGGGGTTACGGCGTCTTTGGCCGCTTTGGCGATGGTGAACTTCAGCACTTTTTTCGCCGGGATTTTGATGGCTTCACCCGTTGCAGGGTTGCGGCCCATACGAGCGGCACGCTGGACGAGTTTCAGCTTTCCAAGTCCGGGAAGCGTAAAACCAGCGGGAGCCTGCGTATAGGCGAGCTGGGCCAGGACATCCAGAAAATTGGTTACGTCCTTTTTGGTGAGTCCCGTCTCTTCAGCCAGAATTGTCACGGTTGCGGCTTTGGTCAGTGGTTTGTCGGTAGCTTTGGCTTTCTTCATGGCCATGGGTGAGTTTCCTCCTTCTACAATTAAGTTAGATGATCCTGAAACAACCTCTCAGCACTCCATGCGCTGGGAATGGTTAAAAATTGCTGTACTGTCCCCATCCTTCATCAGTCAGGCAAGGACAATTCATTATACAACAAAACATCCATATTTTACATGGTATTTTCAACAAAATTTACAAAAGGGTTGTTGAGTTCCCTTTTCATTCCAGATTAAAGTGTACCCAAAACTCTTTTAAGAAACAAATTCACAGGAAAATCGGGGCGAGGGGCGAGGGACGAGATGATAGGTGATAGGTGATAGGTGATAGGTGATGGGGGTCAGGCTGTTTTGTACACTTGGCTCAATGAAAGCTCGACCTGAACCAAAGCCCTTCGCAGATCCGACCGATTCCCCCGGAAATTGCTGAAGATCTGGCCCAGCCCCTGAAGATCATTTTCAAGCAGTTAAAACAATTTCAGGAAAATGATTTGAAATCTCCGGCATCATTACAATAGGCTTAGTCCTTACTCATGGAAGCTTCTTCTGAATTCTTTTTCTCTTCACCCGGAAAGTCATCATTATGTATTTGGCAGCCATAGGCGACATCTTGAGCAACAGCGCAGCTTTGCATGAGCTCCTGGAGCATCTGGACGAAGAAGGGATCCAGGAGCGGGTACATACGGGGAATATCTGCCTGGCTCCGGAGGGCGCCCGGGAATGTGTGGAACAACTGCGGCTGAGCAGCATACAGGCGGTGCAGGGACGTCTGGACCGGGCTCTTGTATCCCGTCGGCCCCAGGCGAAGCGCTTGCCTGAAGGGCCCCTTCTCGAAAAAAGCTTCGCCACTCTCGGCTGTGCCGACATTGAATATCTCGCAAGGCTGCCCCGCAAACGGAGTTTCATCAGGGAAGGTATTGAGTGGCTCCTCTGTCATGGTTCCGTGAACAGCCCCTCCCAGATACTGACGGGGGAAACGAGCCTCATGAAATTTCAGCGACAGCGGGAAGAAAGCACAGCACAAATCATCATTACCGGCGGTGCCGCAGAAGCCTTCTCCGTGGATATAGAAGGCACACTTTTTGTTTCGCCGGGTCCCCTGCTCAATCAGGAAGGCAAAATCCGGTATACTTTAATCAATACGGAAGTTGTACCTTTTGATACTCGGATCATCCTTCTCTGACAAGCAGATTTACATAAGAGCCTTTCGTTGATGGAGACAGACCATGAAACAATATGCATGCAACACAGTGACAAACGCCCTCCTTCTCGCCCTCTTTCTTTGTTTCCCGCTGCTGGCTGCGGCGACCCCTCTGTATGAGATGGAGGAAGAGGTGCAAAGCCGCTGGGTCAGCTTTGAAAATCCTTCCGGGGAAAGAGGAACAGGAGGAACAGCCAATGACGGTGCCAAAGGCGATGCCTTCCGCAGCGTCGCTCCCGGTGAAGAAGTGGTTCTCATGGATTTCTCCGGAAGCGGTGTGATTCATCGCATGTGGTGCACTCTTCCCCGTCGCAGTCCCCGCGATCTGCGTTCCTTTGTCCTGCGCATGTATTGGGATCATGGGGAGAAAGCGGCTGTGGAAGTTCCCTTCGGAGATTTCTTCGGCGCTATTCTGGGAGAGACCCGGGCTTTTCACAATGAACTGTTCAGCAGTCCCGAGGGCCGTTCTTTCAACTTCACCATTCCCATGCCCTTTCAGACCCGGGCGCGTATCACCTTTACCAACGAATCGGATAAGGAATTGCCGCAGTTTTTTTATGACATCAACTATTCCGTCAGGAAGCATGAAAAGAAGCCCCTCTACTTCCACGCCACCTGGCGCCGGGACGGACATACGGCATTGCGTGAGGACTTTGAAATATTGCAAAAGACCACAGGCAAAGGGCGCTATCTGGGTACCCATCTGGGTATCATCGGCCATCCCGACAATCTGGGCTGGTGGGGCGAAGGGGAAGTGAAGATTTTTCTGGATGGCGATACGACCTTGCCCACGCTGGTGGGTACGGGCACGGAAGACTATGTCGGCACGGGTTATTTTCAAGGCGAATTCGTCCACCCGCATCAGGGATCTCTCTTGATCGATAATGTCAATCAGTACTGGACCATGTATCGCTATCACATTCCTGATCCCGTCTTTTTTCATGAAGATATCCGGGTCACCATCCAGCAGATCGGCGGTGCCATGAAAGAGCATGTGAAGGAGATGGTGGACAAAGGCGTGGACATCCTCCCCATTTCCGTAGGGGCTGAAAGCGGTTTTGTGCCCCTGCTGGAAGGGGACTCTCCGCGCAGTCTGGATGATCCGGATGTACCCTATGGCTGGACCAATTATTATCGGCGGGACGATGTCTGCGCCACCGTCTTTTTCTACCTGGACACTCCTGAAAATCAGGCGCCGCCTCTGGCTCCGCTGGAGGAACGGCTCGTTGCCATTGGAGAACGCCGCAATGTCGGTACGCCCAAATAGCGAAGAGGATGAACGCTGCTATGGCAGTTGCTTCGCCTGTATTCCGACTTGTCCCCGCCATCCTGAAAATCAGGAAAGGCGGCGGGAGGAAGCTCTTGAAGCTCTTCCCCCTGTCCGGAAAGAGGAAGGGAATGACCAGTCAAGGCCTCGGACAGAGGAGAACGACTGACGGGAAGGCCCCCTGCATCATTTGGAATAAGAAAGATACACTGTATTTCTGAGTCATTTTATCCGACAATCAGTACAATCCGGGAGTTTGCTTTTACATGACCACCCTGTCACCGCCCTCTGTACGGCTTCCCCTCGCACTGCTGCCCTGCCTTTTCCTCATTGTACTGGTCATGGTCAATGCCTGGTGTTTCGGTGAGGACGCCAGTGCAGGCCCCAATCAGATGGCTTTACTGCTCAGTGGAGTACTGGTTTCCACCCTCGGTTATTTCCTGCTTTCTCTCAGTTACCAGGAGATGGAAAGTCAGGCGATTCAATCCATTGTCCTCGCCATGGAAGCTGTGCTCATTCTGCTTACTGTGGGTTGTCTCATCGGTCTGTGGATCCTCAGTGGCATCGTACCGGCCATGATTTATTACGGGATACAACTTTTCACGCCAGCCGTCTTTCTCCCGGCCGCCTGTATCCTCTGCGCCATTGTCTCGCTGGCCGTGGGAAGCAGTTGGTCCACCATGGGCACGGTGGGCATTGCTCTGCTGGGTATAGGAAAGGCGCTGTCCTTTCCCGATCCCCTGGTTGCGGGAGCCATCGTCTCCGGAGCCTATTTCGGCGATAAGATGTCGCCCCTCTCCGACACGACCAATCTGGCGCCGGCTGTTTCGGGGAGCGAACTCTTCAGCCATATCCGTCATATGTTTTATACGACGGTGCCCAGTTTTCTGCTGGCTCTATTGCTCTTTACCGGAATCAGCTTCTTTTATAAACCCGGTGAATATGATGACGAGACTGTGCGACAAATTCTGCAGGGGATCAACGAAAACTTTTCCGTACGCTGGTATCTGCTTCTCATCCCCGGGCTGGTTATTATCATGGCGGCCAGGGGAGTGAAGGCCATTCCAGCGCTGACCGTGGGAACGCTTCTCGGTGCGGCCACGGCACTGCTCTTCCAGCCGCAGCGCTTTCTCAATGCCACCGGAGAGAGCCTCTCAGCTCTGGAACAGTACAAAACACTGATCGCCACGGCCTATGAAGGGTTCACTCTGGAGAGCGGTCAGCCCATCGTGGATACCCTGCTGTCCCGGGGAGGCATGGCGGCCATGTATGACACGGTTTCACTGATTCTGGCAGCCATGTTTTTCGGCGGCGCCATGGAGGCAACAGGCTTCATGAACAGAATCGCTCAGGCCATTCTCAGTCGGGTCCGGGGTCTGTCCAGTCTCATAGCCTCCACCATAGGCTCCTGTATCCTCTGCAATATCTTTCTTTCTGATCAGTATCTGGCCCTGGTGATTCCCGGAAGAATGTTCCGGACGGCTTATGCACATTATAAACTGGACATGCGCAATCTCTCACGGGCTCTGGAAGACGGAGGGACCCTCACTTCCGTCCTCGTTCCCTGGAATACCTGCGGAGCCTTCGCAGCCAGTGTTCTGGGTGTGGCCACTTTTTCCTATCTCCCCTTTTGCTTCTTCAATCTGATTAATCCCATTGTGGCCATTGCCATGGCCGGACTGCGCCTGGGTATCAGATATGATAAGAAATAATTCATAAGAACACTCTTGATTTGCTGTTACTGAAAAGATATGCTATCCATCAAGCGTTGTGAATGCTTTAACCATCAATTAACAGAAGGAGGGTGTCCTGATGAGTCCGGATCATGAAAAGAAAAAACAATTCATTGCAAAGCTTACGGAACTGGCCAAAAACGGTTTGGAAAAGGCACAAATGGATTTAGCCACTTGTTATCTTCACGGAGATATGGTGGAGCAAGATCACGAAAAAGCGATGGAATGGTTCCGACGGGCGGCGGCACAGGGTAATTGTGATGCCTGCTCAGCTCTGGGTGTTCTGTATACCGAAGGTCTGGGAATTCAACCGAATCCAGCCGAAGCACGACGCTGGCTTGAAACAGGCGCACAAGGGGGCAGCAGCAGTTGTCAGTATAATCTTGGCGTATTCTATCACTTCGGTATCGGCGTGGAAAAAGACTTTGAGAAAGCCTTCCACTGGTTTCATGAGGCTGCGAAGCAGGGCGATAGCAGTGCAGCGGCCAAACTGGGGTTTATGTATTGTCAGGGAGAAGGTGTGCCCGTGGACAAGACGAAAGGTGCCGATTGGCTGAAACAAGCAGCAGCCGAAGAACACATTGAAGCACAGTACAATCTGGGCATGCTGTATTTTCACGGGCACGGCGTTGAGCAGGATTATAAAAAAGCACTGGAATACTTGGAAGCCTCCGCCATGCAGGGATATATCTCCGCCCAGTCAAATCTGGGTGTGATTTATTCTCAGGGCCAAGGTGTACCGAAAAATATAGAACGGGCCGTCCACTGGTTCGAGCAGGCCGCCGCTCAAGGCGACTACCAGTCAATGAAAATGCTTCAAAAAATGGGAAAAGCATAGTATCTCTCGGCAAGTATTTGCAGCAGGGATCCTCCCGCGTCTTTCGAGTCCCTTTGCTGCTCCTCGGCCATCTTCAGACAATCTCAGAGCACACCCAGAGAGCGCAAGCCTTCGATGCCTTCGCGCACTTCCGCAGCCGAGGCTTCAAGAGCGGTCTGTTCGTCGTCCGTAAGCTTCAAAGGCTGGATGCGTTCAATGCCATTCTGACCGAGGATACAGGGCACACCCACAAAGACATCAGAAAGACCGTATTCGCCTTCCAGGAGAGCGGCACAGGGCAGCAGCTGCTGTTCATTGCGGAGGATGGCCTGAGCCATGCGAACGGCTCCGGCTGCGGGAGCATAGTAGGCGCTGCCCGTTTTCAAGAGACGCACAATCTCACCGCCGCCGTCACGGGTCCGGGCGATGAGCGCTTCCAGCCGGTCGGGAGTCATGAGCTCCGTAATGGGCACACCGGAAACAGTGGTATAGGACGGCAGGGGCACCATGGTATCTCCATGAGAGCCGAGAACCATGGTATTGATATTTTTCATGCTCACATTGAGTTCCATGGCAATGAAAGCGCTCATGCGGGCACTGTCCAGACAACCGGCCATACCGAGAACGCGGTTTTTGGGAAAGCCGAGTTTCTGATAAGCGAGCCAGGCCATGACATCGAGGGGATTGGTGACGATGATGACTGTGGAATCGGGTGCCTGGGTTTTGATGGCCTCACAGATACCGGAGATGATCATCCCGTTTTTTTCCAGAAGATCCAGACGGGTCATGCCGGGCTTTCGTGGGAGGCCGGCTGTGACAATGACCAGATCCGCACCGGCAATGTCGGCATAGTCGTTGGTACCCGTGCAGAGAGAACCATAGCCCCGTATGGGTCCGGCCTGGGTCATGTCTAGAGCCTTGCCCTGAGGGAGCCCCTCCACGATATCGCAGAGCACCACGTTGCCCAGCTCAAGTTCCAGACAGTATTGCGCCGCTGTGGCGCCTACATTTCCCGCACCGATACAGGCGATTTTAATGGCTTTATCTTTCATGAATTCCTTCTCCGCAGGGCTGTCCCCTGAAATTTTTGTGAATGAAGTTTTATCGCATTTCCGGAAAATAAACGCCTTCAATGAGGCAGCAGAGGGTATGCCAGATCACCACATGGGCTTCCTGAATTTCTTTGGTGATCTGTCCGGGAGTTCTGATGACAATATCCCCGTGCTCAGCCATGGCGCCGCCTTCGGGTCCGGTGAGCACAGCTGTTACGCCGCCATAGGCCTTTGCCACGGACATGGCCATGAGACAGTTTTTCGCTTTGCCGCTCGTGCTGATGGCCAGAAGCATGTCGCCCGGACGAATGAGTGCATTGAGTTCCTGTGCAAAAGCGATATCACGGAGGGGTAAATCATTTTCCACGGCCGTTTTCAACGCACTGTTGAGGCCCAGTGTCACAGCGGGCAATCCCCGCTCCAGATTTTCCGCAAGTTCGGCACCCAGGGGCCGGGATTGCAGCGCTTCGCTTATTTCCGGCTTCAGAGGCCGTTTCCGTTCGAAGCTTTTGCAGAGTTCGCCCACAATATGCTGTGCATCGGTACAGGAACCGCCGTTTCCGCAGGTGAAAAAAGTACCGCCTTCGTCGTAACATTTTTTCAAGGCCCGGTGGAATGTCCATATGCTTTCTTCACAACATTTGAGATCCGGACGACGGCGCAGCATATCATCCATGATTTCCTGTTCCAGAGGGGTCCATTGCAGCATGAGCATGCTCCTTCAAAGCTGTTTTTCGGGGTTTGAGGCAATCCCCTTTCCTTCGGCAAAAAGCACAGAAAGACGGGGTTGGCGTGTCAAGAGAGAACAAGACGCATTGTACAGGCATCTTATGTATAATAATATCATATTGGCCGTGTTTATTACATGCAGAGTTCATGACTGCACAGGATTCAGGCGGTATGTTTATGCGGAGCACTTCCCTTTATTTTCTATTCCTTCTTTTTGCGGTTCTTTGCGGGCCCTTGCAGGCCTTTGCCCTGGATCCGCCCGATCCTCCTTCCCTGGACGGAAGTCGTCAGGAAGTGGAATCCCGAGTGCGCACTTTCGATAAATTCATGATGATACATCTTCGCCGTCTGGAATCCCGGGCCGATTCACTTGATAAGGAGAATGAGGAAGCCGAAGCCCGTGAGCTTCAGGGGAAAGTCCGGGAATATCTGGAGATACTCCGCAACAGTTATGAACAGGCGCTGGAGCTTCATAATGACAGTGCGCTGCTCCACAACTTTTATGCCGAACTGCTCCATGACCATCTGGGACAGCCCGGCGATGCGGGCAAACACTGGCGCCGTGCCATTATCCTGGATCCTCACTATGGCCGGGCCCTGAACAATCTGGGATTGCTCTACTGTCATGAGGGCCGTTACAGCGAAGGACTTGAGCATCTGGATTCTTCTCTGAATGAAGAGCCTGATAATCCGGACTTCCTTTTCAACCTGGTCCAGATTTATCTGATCCATCCTGAACAGGTGATGCTGGCTAAAAAGATAAACCGCCGAAAACTCTATGAAACGGCCATGAAAATGTCAGAGGCCGCCGTTCGCAATGCACCGGGAGCCTTTGATCTGCTTCGTGATTATGCCTTGAATTTTTTCCTGGCGGACAACTTTGATTCAAAGCCCAATTGGAAAAAAGCGGCGAAAGCCTGGCAGGCCGCCAGGAAAAAGGCACGACTGAAAGCGGATATATTCAACACCTGGCTCAATGAAGCACGGGTACACATTCGAAACAGGGACAAATCGGCGGCCCGGAAATGCCTGACTGAAGCGGAAGCGCTGTGGCCTGAAAGCCCTGTGGTAAAAACACTGTTCCAAAGTCTTGAAGAAGATTACTGATATGCCATCAAGTATAGAAAGTCTGGGGCTGACAAAAATATACGGTACCCGCACCGTAGTGGATCATCTTCATTTCCGGGTACCCAAGGGTGCTTTTTACGGTTTTCTGGGACCCAATGGGGCCGGCAAATCCACAACGATCAAAATGCTCACGGGTTCCCTCGCACCCGACGAGGGAAATGCGCGCCTTCTGGGTTATGATCTGAAAAGAAGCAGTCTGGAGATCAAGCGGCGTATCGGTGTCGTTCCGGAAAACCTCTGTCTCTTTGAGAACCTGAGCGGTCCTGAATACCTGCGTTTCATCGGGCGCATGTATGGATTGCCCGGCTCCGTGGTCGACAATCGCAGTCAGGAGCTGCTGGAACTGTTGAGTCTCGATAGTTCCTCCCGGAAACTGGTCCTGGAATATTCTCACGGGATGCGCAAAAAACTGGCATTGTGTGCAGCGGTCATTCATGATCCTGAACTGCTCTTTCTGGATGAGCCCTTTGAAGGCGTGGACGCCCTGGCCACACGGACCATGCGCGACCTGCTCAGTCGTTTGCGGAACCGGGGGGTGACCATCTTTCTCACCTCCCATATTCTGGAAGTGATGGAAAAACTCTGCACCCATATAGGTATTCTTTGTGAGGGCAAACTGGCTAAAGAAGGTACGCAGGAAGAGTTTCTGGCTGAAGGAGGCCTTGACCGGGTATTTCTGAGGATCGCCGGAGCCCATGAAACAACGCCAAAAAGCCTTTCCTGGCTGGGAAGCGAATAAATGCTCGCACAACAGTTTCATGCTATGGCCCGCATAAAATTTCTCATGATCCGGAGCAGTTTCAAACGGGTCAGTCCACTGGGCCGCCTGCTCCTGGGCATACTGCTTTTCTTCTTCCTGCTCCTTTCGCTGGCTGTATCCGCACTGCTCTATTATCTCGCCGGGAAAACGGAGGCAAAAGGAAACCCCACAGCACTGTTTATTCTGTTGGATGGTGCCGCATCCATCTACCTCTTTTTCTTTCTCTGGTCGCTCCTCATGGAATTGCAGCGGGGCGAGGGCATCGGTATGGACAAACTGCTCAGTCTGCCCATCCGGCCCTGGTGGATCTATCTCTTCAATTTCCTGCTCTTTTCAGCCACCCCCCTCTTTTTCTTTTCGCTGCCCCCCTTCCTGGCTCTGGTGGCCGGGTTTTACAAGGGTTTCGGCCTGGCAGCTCTTTTCTGGATGACCGTCTTCACCCTCCTCTTTATCGGGGCGCTCAACGCCTGGGCCAATTATCTGTGCGGCATACTCGCACTCTGGATGGTCAACAGGAGAAGAAGACGGGTGGTCTTCGTGATTCTACCCGTTGCTTTCGTTGCTCTGGCCCAGATGCCTGCAATGCTGCTGCGCCTCTTTCTGAACCGTGGTCAGGGGCCATTGGACACCACTGCTCTGGAATCCTGGCTCCCGGGACTGCTGAGCGTACACCGGCAAATCCCCTTTTTATGGCCCATCAACGGCTTGTGGAACAGCCTTACAGGCACAAGCACTCAGGCCTTATGGCTGAGTCTGGCGGGAAGTGCCGGGCTGATTCTCGCCGGTCTTTATCTGGGCTATGTCACCGTGTTGCGTTATTACCAATCGGGTCATTCGGAATCACCGGAGGAAAAAGGCGGTACAAAACAAAGAGCACTTCCCGAATCAAGCCGCCCTGAAAAAGCTGTGCTGCGGCCTTCCTTCTTTTCAGCCGAAACCCGCCAGCTGACGCTGACCTTTTTCTATTCCTATTGGCGACATCCCCATATGCGCATGCTTTTCCTCATGCCTGCGTCCATGGGTCTCTTCGTTATTTTTCTCTATCAGAGTGGCGGCCCCGGCGGTCGCTCCTACGATGGAAGTCAGTGGATACCCCACTTCTGGCTTTTTCTTCCTTTTTTTAACTTCTCTTTCTTCTTCTTCAACGTTTTCGGTATTGACGGGCTGGCCTTTCAAACGCTCATGCTGTTGCCCGCGCCCCGCTATCGCTATCTGCTGGCCAAGAATCTGGCATTGGCGCCTTTCGTTTTCGGGCTTTCCTTTTTCCTTTTTGCAACCATCTTCTTTTTAAAGCCTCTCACAAGTGGAGAAGTCCTCATTGTTCTGTTTCTGGTTCTCCACCTCTTTCTGCTTTTCAGTGCCACGGGCAACCTGTACTCTCTTTATTTTCCCGAGCCCGTACGAAGGGATGCCATGCGTGCGCCCATCAGTCGTCTCCATTTGTTGCGCCATATGCTCATACTCAGTGTACTGACTACGGCCCTGGTACTCCCGGCCTCACTCTGCTTCGCATTTCGCAGGAGCACAGTGCTCCCGGCTCCCTGGGGCGATCATGAAATTTTCACAGGCTTGACGGGTGCTTTGATTTTATTGCTCCTTTCATGCATATACTATAGGGGCATCCTTTATCGTGCCGGAAATATTCTGCACGAACGGGAACAGTTTATTTTTGCTATTTTAGCCCGTGAGAATGAGTGACAGTTGACACAATTAACTGGAAAAGTGCTATACTCATCTCTCAATTGCGATTAATGATGCGGGCTGGCGTGTTTATTGAACCCTTGCGCTGGCAAGGCATGGTGTATACACAGTTCGAAGGAGTTAAAAGTTCATGGCAATCAGGGTCATCTACCTTGTGCGACACGGTCAACATGATACGAACAACCCCAGCGGTTCAGAACTGGGAGGGCCTTTGACCCCATTGGGTATCAAGCAGGCAACACTCACAGCGAAAATGCTGGGACAGAAACCCATCTCATCTCTTCACTCCAGTTCCCTGAACCGTGCTGAACAAACAGCCCGGATCATCTCCAAAGAATTTCCCGCCATGAATGTGCAGACCACGGATCTTCTCTGGGAATGCATTCCCACCATGACACCCAAGCTGCAGCTGGAAATGCCCCACTATACGGAAGCCATGGTTGCCCAGGACCGCAAACGTGCGGAGATCGCCTTTCGCCGTCATTTCAAAGTTGCCAAGCGCAACGATCGCCATGATGTGATTGTCTGCCATGGCAACCTCATCCGCTTTTTTATCGCAATCATGTTGAAGGCTGATCCCAGCAGCTGGGTCCGCATGGATCTCGCCAATTGCGGTGTTTCGCAGGTGCTCATTCAGCCTGATGGGGATATGGCACTCTTATGCCACAACGACTGGTCTCACCTTCCCAGAGAAATGCATACCTCCACACTGCGCCCAGCAACGAAATGAGGGACGAGGGACGAGGAGCAAGGGGCTATAAAAAACCGCAGGACGTGGTTCAGGTAGGGGCACGGCATGCCGTGCCCAGATGGT
>JAAYJV010000166.1 GCA_012522755.1 Candidatus Hydrogenedens sp. | reverse complement strand
TTTTTGCATGGTATAGCCCTCCTCAGGAGAAAGCCAGAGGGTCAGATGGCCATCGGGCAGTTCCGCTTCGATAATGACGCTGACCTGACCTTCAAATTCACCTCTCTCCACCCCATTGATACGATCCATGGTGAGATCGTTCTGCAGGTATTTTCCCCGGTAGTTGTAAAGGCCTTGATAATATCTACTGGAACCCGAATTGTAGAGAATCTGAGACCGTTCCTCGGAGTCCTCATACAGCTGTACCTCTTCAACCTCGGTGCTGCCATAACCACGAATATAGATGCCCTTCATTTGAGGAATCCAGATTGCATCCTCATAATGTTCTTGGGGCGTACTATCTTCATACAAAAGCACTTCCCCTGTCTCTCTGTCCACCTCCCGGTTTTTATGGATGGCTCTTAAGCGATCATTCTTTTCATGATAAAGCAGGCTCGTTGCCTCGGAGATGCTATCAGGTTGATACATGCTCCAATAGGAAGATGTTTTCTTGACGGCCATGTTTTCGGGCCAGTCTAAAGATTCACGGAAGGCCTTGAGGATATCTTCCGTATCAAGAGTTTCTGCCGCTATGGAAGTCTGGAAAATAACGATGCAACAAACAAGCAAAGAAAGACTTGTCGTGAAGGAGAACAGGCATTTCTTAAAATTGTGGTGAGTATTCATTTTCTGGTTATCTCTTCAGTTGTTTTTCTTCTGCGCAGTCGCCAAAGGATAGCGAGAACAATAAGGAGGAGTGTTACAGGCGCTGCGGCAACGATGATCATGGTGCCAGTAATACCCGGGATGATGAGAGTATCACTCCCTTTGTTTCCGTCGAGATGAAGGGAAATTCTTTCCGGAATCTTCTCTTCCTCTTTTGTCTTGTCAGATTTGAGCGCCTCGGTACCTTCAGAAAGTTCTTTGTCTATATCCACCTCGGGGACCTTGACACGCAGCTTTCCTTCATCCCACTCCAGATTGCTTAAGTGGCCACGGTCTTTTCTGAACAAAGTGATGTCTTCAATATGTGAATAATCCGGCATTTCAAAGACGCCCAGAGCATCGAAATCAGGATTGAATTGAATGTCGGATAAACGGCTCGTTTCCTCGGAGGTTATTTCCTTTTCATCGCCATATTCAATCCAGGACAACTTTTTCATTTCCAGGGGAATATTGAAACCTTCGACGATTTGTCGATCGTAAAAAATATGTTCCGTAACTCTTCTTTCCGTGGCTGCCCCTGTCTTTTCGGAATTGGAGGGTTGTGTTACCCTGTCCGGTGCAACATGTTTCCCCACCTCACTGACGAGGCGCCATTTTTGCATGGTATAGCCCTCTTCGGGAGAAAGCCAGAGGGTCAGATAGCCATCGGGCAGTTCAGCTTCGATAATGACACTGGGCTGACCTTCCAATTCCCCTCTTTCCACCTGGTTGATACGATCCATGGTGAGATCGTTCTGCAGGTATTTTTCCCGGACGTTGTACAGGCCTTGATGAAATCTGCTGGAACTCGCATTGTAGAGAATCTGAGACCGTTCCTCGGAGTCCTCATACAGCTGTAGCGATTCGATTTCCGTACCGCCGGAACCACGAATAAAAACGCCTTTCATTTCAGGAATCCAGATTTCATCGGAATAATATTCCAGGGGCGTACTATCTTCATACGAAAGCACCTCCCCTGTCTCCCTGTCCATCTCCCGGAAGTTATTGATGGATCTTAACCGCTCATTCTTTTCATGATAGAGCAGGCTCGTTCCCTCGGAGACACTATCAGGTTGATAGATACCCCAATAAGAAGTGGTTTTCTTTACGGCCATATTTTCGGGCCAGGCCAGAGATTCACGGAAGGCTTTGAGGATATCTCCCGTATCGGGCATATCAGTCCAAAGGCTGGACTGAAGGAAGACTATGGAGAAAACAAGCAGAGACAGTTTTGCAATTCTTTTCTTATGGATAATCATAACGACAGAACTCCTTTCATCATTGTCTTCTCTTTTTGATTCTGAGATAAAGAAGCGGGAAAGCGAAGAGAATACTGAGCCCTGCAAGAGACAGAAGGATGAGGGATCTATAGTGTTGCATGGAATGGCCTGTACCGCTCTGCATTCCATCAAGTTGCAATGATGCTCTTTCGGGCGGACTTTTTTCGGGTATGGCCGCCTCTTTTCCGATAGCATCCAACAGCTCTTCCGTTCCGTGTTTCAGGCCCAATCGCTCGGCGTCGAGCACAAATTCACCATTACTCCAGACCAGGCCATAAAAGCGGGAACCATTTTTCTTCATGAAATTAACAGCAAGCCCCTCCTGAAAATCAAGATCAAAAACCTGGAGTGCTTCGAAATCAGGATCCAGTTGAATGTCGGAGAGCTCAATTAAACTCTTGCGCGAGGAGCTGTGTCCATCGTCAAAGATGAAAGTGTGCTTTGTTTCCAGATGCTCAGGAATATAATGCTCTTTTTCGTATTTATAGGACGACACAGTGATTTCATCGACAGATTTTTCCAGGAGGGTACCATCCATGAATTCAATGAGAATGGGGTTGCCATCCTTATCTGTATGCTTGTGGATTTCTCTGGTGAAGATACATTTTTCCAGGACATAGCCTTTTTCAGGCTGAAGCCAGAGCTCAACATCCCCTTCGGGAAGAGCGCTTGTGATAATGCAGCGTCTGGCACCATCCACTTCATCTTCACGGAGATTGATCGTGTCCACTGTGAGAAGATCAGCAATACGGTAATGATCGAGGAAGGGAGAGACATAGCCCATTATGGGCCCCATAGACCTGAATTCCTGGGGCAGAGTCTGTTGCATACGGTCTTCCGCATCCTCATAAATATCGAGCCAGGGCCCCCATTCTTCCGGGACGACGTCTCCCTCCAGTCCCCACCGAATTTCACTGAAGCACAGTCCACGATGGTCTCTGGAATAAACATTCCGGAAATGTTGACCCGTTATTTGTACCTCCGGATCAACTGAGACATACTTCATTCCCTTTTGGGCAATACGGTTGTTTCCGTCATTATAATAATCATAGACCATCCAGAGTTCCGGTTCAGAAGAGGGATCACGGGGATAAGTACTGATCCGCACCTGAAATCCCGCATTCTCCAGCCATTTATAGGAGTTGCGGAAGGAGGTCAATATCTTTTCCGGATCATCGGTCCGGGCGGCGAGGAAAGAGGAGAAGAAGACAAAGAGAAGCAGGCATTTTATGGCACTTCCCCTGAGACTACTCATTCCTTCAAGTCTCTTATATACCTCAAGCCACACCCCGCCATCATCCCGATTTTTTTTGCGACCCGGCACGCACTTCAAAGCATTCAGCCATAACCGCGCGAAAAAACCGGGGGGACGACAGGCGGGGGTTGACCCGGGTTCAGAATGTTGAAACACGATATTTTTGCAGCCTTTTTTTCTTCGAGTTTTGACCACTTCAGACATTGGAGTTACACGACCTGGTCCATAACAACATGTACTTCTTCGAACAAACAAAGGCGTTGACGGATAGCGGCACCAGGCACCCGCCAAGAGTGGGCCCGGTACTTTTGTGCGCGATCAATAAGGATCAAAGCTGCTGCCGGCGGCGGGAGCAGTCACGGGCCCGTCCGGCTCGGTATAGGGAAGGGTTCTCATGAACATGCCATGTTTACCCAGATAAGGATCTCTTTCCGATGAGGCAAGCACTTCACCGATACGGGTCATGAGCGCCTCCCGCTGAGGTGCCCAATGGACAGGATCGGCTGGAAAGAGATAGGCCCGGTCAATAATATCCAGAAGTATTTCAATATTGGGGTAGGTGAATCGGCTGTTTTGAAAGAGAGGCGCATCCCAGCAGTGCTTGTAAAGGGGCAGATGCTGAATCTCGGCGGTTCTGTCGCTTCTTCTGTTGTTCTGATCCATCATTTCCTTTTGTGTTTCCACTTTCAGAAACCACTGCAGGAAACGGCGTGCGGCCGCCAGTTTTACAGGGTCATTCTTGCGTATGGCATAGGATTCCAGCAAAGCGATGGGCGGCACAGGCTCTTCATCATTGCGCGAGAGAAGGGCCGGTACTTCCGAAAACCCTTTGTTTTTATCCAGGTGGCAATCCCGCAGCAGGGTCAACCAGAGGGCATGTTTCTCTTCCAGTTCTTCATTCATATACCAGTTGTCTTCGTCACTCCTGAACACTTCGCGGCGGTTGTACTCTGTAAAGAGGTCGACCATGGACTGGCTGAAGCGGGCATCCTTATGAAGGGATCGGGAGAACCAGGCGGCACAGGGCACAATATCTTCCTTATACCAGCGGCCCAGTTTCCACCCGGCGATTTTTCTTTTTTCCACGGCTTCGTCGGAAATCTTCTCAGCCGCATCAAACATCTCTTCCCAGGAAGCGAAATCGGGATTGATGGAAAGGGTGGCCATCGTCATGGGATTGTATGCCACCAGATAAAATTCAATATGGGCTGGAAGGGCCCATATTTTGCCCTTGTAAGTGACGGCTTCGAGGATGGCGGGCTGCAGCAGTTCGGCTGGATCCACGCCCATCTCTTCGAAGAGAGAATCGAGAGGCTCAATAAGGCCTTTATCGACATGTATGGCCAGCGTGTTTTCGCAGAAGCGCGAGAAGATGGGCACGATATCAGGCAGCTCGTCCACGTTCAGAGGCTTTGTCACCTTGGGAAGATCCATGAGCACTTCCCCGGTAGGATAAGCGGAGAGCACAAAACCTTCCTCACGGGTATCCAATCCCGGCCAGGGCAGTCTGGGATCATCGCCTTCAACACCCACTCTGAGCAGAGGGAGGACTTTTCCTTCTTCGCCCAGACCGGCAAATTGCAGGGTCAGAACGGCCAGGAGCACAGTCATATAAACATGAAATTTAGGGTGTATCATTGTTCTCTCCCTTCATGAATCTCAATATAATATTCAGCCTGCCAATAGTGACGGCTGTCGGGATAGTCTTCATAGATGCGGCGCATGGCGGCGATGAAATCAGCATCTCGACCTTCCGCACCGGCCGCACAGCCCAGATACCACAGAGCATTGGGTGCGGAAGTGCTTTGCGGCGCATGTTGCAGAAGCTCTTCGAAATAGTGCTTGCTCATGTTGTGGTTGCCCAGTTTGCTGCTGGCCATGGCGGAGAGATAATAAATGAGCCCCAGTTCCTCTTCGGAAAAGTCCTCAGCATTTTCACGCATCTTCTCCAGGGCTTCAGCGCATTGCACATACTCGCCTGTCTGGTAATATTGAGAAGCGGCCAGAAGTTTATAACTCTTGTCCGTTTCGCTCTCGGCGAAGGTCTCATACAAACGGACCACTTCCCGGCTGTCGCCGAGATCATGCTGGTAGGTGGAGGCCTGCAGTTCCACGAAACGCTGTCGCCATTCACCGGAGAAATCTTCCTGCTCCAGAGCCTTGGAACAATGTTCCACCGCTTCAAGAGGCATTTTTCTCTGGCGACTGCTCAGAACCAGTTTTTCGAAGAAAGCGGCACGCAGTTCGGGAGGATATTCCAGAAAATCGGATTCAACGGCGTTGAGCCATTTCTTCCGGATTTGCGTGAGAGCATTGTATTCCGCCTCATAATCTCGCATATAAGGATAAGCCTGCGCTTCACGGGTATCCAGAAAAGAATCGTGCAGATAAACAGCCAGTCCATAGGCGGCTCTTTCTCTGAAGGAAAGGTCTTCCGCCTGAGGGAGCAACTCTAGAGCCTCGCCATATAAAGCGACGGCTTCCAGATACTGTCCATGTCCCAGGATCAATCCGGCCCGGCGCAGCAGTGTGATCATTTTTCGATGGGGATTATCCTCTTCCACTTTCTCAGCATCGGCCTGATCATAAAAACGCAGTTCCGCCAGAGCGCAGTTTCTGATGAGGTTCAGATCATCGGGCGACTTCAGTTTCAGCGAAAAGAGCACAGGCCAGTGCCAGGCATCCACCTCCAGCCAGAAAAGGAAGAGCTCCTGGAAAATCTGGTCTTTGCGATCGGGATCAGCCTGCCACGCCTGCATGCAGTCTTCTATGGAACCCATGCGGTCGCCTGCAGCCGCTTTCATTTCCGCACGACGTTGTAAGGCCAGAATACCGGGCCTGAAATCTGAATAAGCTCTGATGGTCGTTGCAAGAAACTCTTCCCTGGCTGAGTCATCCTTCAGTCCGGCATAGTGATGGTCAAAAGCCATGGCCGCAAGACGGCTGTCCGGCTGGGTTTCCAGAAAATAGTCAAAGCAGGATTGCCGTGATCCCGGCGCCTGATCCGTCTGTTCCAGATAGTGACGCAAGGCATAGAGCCCCAGAGAGGAATCGGGCAGAGCATTGGCCATCTGCCACGCCGCGTCTTTTTCCGAAAGCCCCGTATCATAACGCCAGAGTGAAAAGACATGGTTGAAGAGCTGCGCCGACAGAGGGTGTTCGGGCATGGCTTCAATGACCTCTCCGTAGGTATTGATATAGTCTTCAATTTCTTCGATGGCTGTTTCGCTCAAAGAAGTGGAAGTCGGAGATTTGGAACCGCAGGCACTGAGAAGCAGAAAAAAGCAGAGCAGAGGAACGAATGAAAGTATTTTCACTGCTCTCCTCGGGCTGCAGGAGAATGGGGACAACCAGACAACACGCATGCCATGAGCAATCATAGTGGTAACCTCCAGTTGAAGATGTGTTTATTCTAGCACGTCCCTGTCTTTTTGTCTAGCCTCAAATGATGCAAAGTGTTAACTCCTGTGATATCAAGTGTTTGTAATCGATCAGCTGGTGAAATATCTTTTTCGAATAGATTTTCCCGTATAAATATGGTATGATGTATTTACCTGAGATCAGGTCGACAAACAGTTAAATCTCACCTGCAGATACAGGTTTTCCCTGCCATGTGCGACACGGTTTAAAAGCACTTGACCTTTCGTATGAACTGGGAGTCCAATATTTGACAGCCTGTGGTATACCACCATTGCGCGGGAACTGAACGGCTGACGTGAGGACACCCCCCTGTTGAGGGAAAGGTTCACTACGCTTTTCGCAAACCGACCGGCATGTGCGGGGTTTTTTTTGTCATAGGTCCAATACAGCTCCCCGCTTCCGTATCTCTTCCTGCACTTCTTTCGGATCCACATTTCTCAAATCTGTCCCTTTCTGAACAGCCAAAGCAGCGGCAATCCCGGCCGCCTGTCCCATCATGCAGGCCGTGGTGCTGACCCTGGCGGAAGATAAGGCCAGCTGATCCGCAGAAAAACAGCGACCAGCCATGAGAAGATTGTTCCCTTCTTTGGCGATCAGACTCCGCAAGGGAATCTGATAGGGCGGTACAGTACGTTCTTCCTCGGGGAGGATATAGGTTCTTTTTTCATCATCAGGCTTATGGCCGTCCAGTTCATAGCAGCCCCGGGCGATTCCGTCCTCAAAGCGTTTTCCGGCCCGCAGATCCTCCACTGTAAGAACATAATCGCCGAGTATACGCACCCCTTCGCGAATACCGATGATGGGGCTGCAGTGATCCAGAATCCAGGGTCTTTTCTCCACACTCTGGTGATAATGCATGACTTCGCGAATGCGCCGGCGGGCGGCAATTTCCGCAGCTGTGAGGCTTTCCGTATCGGTACTGTCAAAAGCGGGCACCTTCACCTTGATGGCATTTGCACCGGGCCCGTCAGGCCAGATGCTTGTCATGGGCAGGTCTTCCTTTGTTTCCACAGGAGTGAGCCACCCTTCAGGCAAGAGCGGGCCGTGCCCTTCTTCCTGCACATGGCGGACAAAGTACATCATGGACATGGGTAGTTGCAGACCATCCTGATTCCGTCCTTTCATGACGGAAAAGCCAGCGGCGCGGGCGACGTCCCCTTCTCCCGTACAGTCTATGACCTGTCTGGTACGTACAGCCTCGAGACCGCTGGTTCCATACAAAAGCAGTTCTGTAATATTGCCATTTGTCACCCGGAGATCAACAAAGCGTGTATGAAGCAGCAGCTTCACATCGCGGCGCAACAACAGCTCCTGCAAGACAAAGGCCAGTGTTTCGTAATGAAAGACGGAATCACGGCTGGGGCCTCCCAGAGCTTTCCATTTGTGCAAGTCTTCCAGGATTTCATCAAAGACCTCTCCCTGTCCTTCCATATCACCACAGAAATTGGCTACACCGCCAACTGTCAACATGCCGCCTGTGACAGCGAAACGCTCCACAAGAAGCACACGTGCGCCCGTACGCGCTGCTGCAGCGGCTGCTCCGACTCCGGCCATACCCCCTCCCACAACAACAATGTCCGTGTCCCAGCGAAGCGGTACTTTTCGTTCCCACGCAAGTACATCAGGCTGCTTCGATCCCGTCACTGTGTTTTCTGAAGCTTCGGCCATTCCATGAAATAAAGCGCCCAGGCCCGATGCTGTAACACCTATCATCTCGCGTCTGTTCATCTCTTATTCCTTTTGTTTTTCCTTATTTTTCAGAAAAAGGAAAGAAAAAGCCTTCTCCCCCTGAGTCTCTGAAAGCCAAGGAAAGAAGGCTTGATTTTTTTAAGGTCTGTTTATTGAATTTCCACCGTCAGTGTTTCGTCAGGAGCTTCTTCTTCCACTGGCGATTCTTCATTTACTGCATCAGCTTCTTCGTCTTCAACCGGTACAACAACCGAAACCGCTTCCTCTTCCGGCTCTTCTTCAGCTGTTATGCTCTCTTCTTCCGGCTCTTCGAAGGAATCAACATCGGCAAAAAGTGGCAGATATTCCAGAGCTGTTGCTGTAAAGCGATAAGGCAGCCAGGAAAGGGTGGCATCATAAACCCCGTCTCTGGAAGCACTGAAGGACAGACTTTGAGTCTCTCCATCTTCGAAAGTGAAGGAGAGTGTTGCGGTCGCTTCGATTTCAGAATCCGAGGAATCCACTACAAAACTGTCCATCTGGAAACTGTTGACAGTCATGAGATAGTCTTCCACCTTGTCGAGGCCGGGCGTAATGTTCTTGCCGTTCAGTGTTCCGGACCAGGCTTTGCTTTCAGGATCTCGGGCCAGGTGGAGCTGGCGTTTTTCGTGAGAAACTTTCAGATCCATGAGGGTATCGGAATCGATGTCAAGGACAGCCAGAGAGAAAAGGTCACGCAGAGGCGGAAGAAGCCGTTGCGCATCGGCGCGGGATATGATCAGAACACGGTCGCTGTCGTCAAAGCGTACATAACGCCCTTCAGTGCTTTTTGCAGTGGTTCCGAAGTGAAGAATCCGTTCCGAACCATTGGCCAGCGTCATGCGGAGGGTGGTATCGAAGGGCCCTGTATCGGCACTGCTGTCAGCGGAGTCAATGGCTTTCAAAGAAGCCAGGGCTGTGCTGATGGCATTCAAAGCGGTGGACTGTTGTTCCAAAGCCAGTTGGGGCTCAACGATTGTCCAGTCATCTCCGGATTTTTCAATGACAACGCTTCCGTCAGACCTGGTCAGGGAAATTTGTGTCAGATCATCAGTTTCCAGAGTCCATTCAGGCAGTGTGAAGAGTTTGGAAGCTTGAATGAAGATCTGTTCAAAGTTATACTTGGCAACTTCATAAGCCAGTGCAGGTTCTTGTCCGGCCTGCTGGAGGTAGTATTTCTCGCCGTCGGGGCTTTTACCGCCATAAATAACGATATCGTCCCCTTCGGCCATTTTGAGAGTGGCTGTAAATTGGGGATCATCGAAACCACAAGCTGCTTTGTTCTCAGGATCAGCCACATCTGTGGCGCGAATTGTTCCGAAACGGGTCAGGATGTTGGCGATTTCCTGATCTTTGAAGTCGCTCAGCCCGGGGTCGGATGCCAGAGTCCATTCGTAGCGTGTTTCTTTTTCCGGTGACGTGATCGCCCTTTCCGCATCGTCCTGATCTTCGGTGCTTTCTGTTTCCTCTTCTATTGCTTTACGCTCGAAAGAGAATGCTTTATCCGGATACTTCAGCGCGAGAGCTTCCACCTTATCCGTGTCCGCTTCCAGTATGGCGGATTTCAACCACTTCTTGGATTCTGGGCTGGGGCTCACATCTCCTTCACTGACTCCCGCTTCCTGGCGCAGGTTATTGGATTCAACAAACACTTTATTGTCGCCCGCCTTCCGGAGAAAAACCGTTCTGAAGTCGGCTGATTTTCCGAAGAGCAGGTCCATAGCGGGAGCATCGCCGGAAGAGAGCCAGGCCTGCACATGAAAGGCTTCCTCATCTTTCAGGGCGAAACTGGCCAGTTTGTCATCATTGTCCGCTGTGGCACGGGGCTCGCCTTTGAGTCCGAGAAGCTTGTCCACGAACTCATCGACAGTGCTTTGTTCCGCTGGAGCATTGTGCAGACTGGCAATCAGCCAGCCATCACCCTTTTTCCGGAGCACCACTTTATCTTCAGGCTCAGCTCCGGAAAACAGTTCGATGCGGTCCAGCGTACTGCGGGTCAGAGTATCCGGAACGAGCGTCGCCAGACCCACCTGCTCCGCAATGGGCGCCGGTTTTTTCTGATTGGATTTCTGCCAGGCCACGAGACCCACCAGAAGAAGAAGAATGATAAGAAAAGGAATAAGAGTCTTTATTTTCATAACGAACTTCCTGTTTCCAGCATAGTCGCTGTCTTATTGATTTTTACTTGTTGCGGCACGATACTGGGCCATGGTGTAGGCGTTGCGGGAACGCCGCCGGAGAATGTAAGAACTGATGCCCACGGCTGCGATGATGATATTGGCCAAGCCGTAGTTCGTCAACTGCCACAGGGTCCGCTGGCGGCCTGTAGGTCTGTCGATGAGACGGTCTATGGCTTTGGTACCCCGCACATTGACGAGGTTCTCGCTCAGAGTGACAGCGTCCACACTGTTCAAAAACAGATCCAGATTGGCGGCCTGCAAAAAGTTCTTCTTGAACATTTCAGAGCAGCCCAGGAGAATCAATTTGCCCGGTGCCGCACTCACAGCCGGTGCGGGCCCTTCATCATCGTCGTCCTCAGGCTCAGGCGGCATGCCGGGCTGGGGCTGGGCCTTGGGCCAGGCGGGACGTTCCATATCAGCGTAAGCATCGGGGAACTGTCCCTGGGCCATGATCATGAGCGGATAGGCCTGGCCGGAAGAGGGAGGATCGAAAGAAGACTGGGTCATGGGCTGATCGGCTCCCACGGACCAGGCGTTGCTGCTGGAAGACATGAGAATCTCCGTCTCCAGATTCAAGTCTTTCAGTTTCGCGTCATCCATCGTTACAGCCGTTCCCCAGAGGTAGAGAATGGCCGCGAGACGGTTCGTGATGGACTTGTCCTGATTCATGCTCTGGTTGTTCACGAGAATGTGTGTGGGCAGTGTAAAGGGCTGACCCATGAGAGCGCCGAAAAGTCCGCCGCTCTGGCTCTGTACGTTCAAAGTCACGTTGTTCGTATCCATGAGTACGTCGGTGCTCACACCGAGCCCGTATTTCTCCAGCAGATCGTTGATGAGCGGGTTTTCATCACGACGTGTGATCCGGTTTCCTTCACGGGTGGCCTGATATTCCCATTCATATTGCTGGGCTGCGATAATGACGGATTTTCCGGAATGAACCGCCCGGTTGATCTCCCAGCGCTGCCGTTCATCCAGAGAACGGGGATTGATAATGGCCAGGGTGTCATATTCTTCGGGAAGGGGATCTTCCTTTGTGAGTTCCACACGCTCAACCTGGTATTTCTCCATCTGAAGCACTTGCTCCAGATAGATATAGGGGTCTTCCGTTTCCGGTACAGGCTGGCCCATCTGCATGAGCATCTGCCGCATTTGCGGATCGATATTCACAGCCTCTTTGGGCGCAACCAGGGCGACAACAGGTTGTTCGTCCCGGGTGAGTTTATAAATGGTGTTGACCAGTTGATATTCCAGATCAGGCAGGGTATTGGGCATAATCTGCGGAATGATCTCTTCCGCCTTCGCCTCATAGCCTATGCCGATGCTGGAGTAAATCAGCTGATTCGTCACCTGATCTTCGCTCATGGCCTGGACATTGAAGGGTTCCACACCTTTATCAAGCATGCGCTTTTCGATGGCTTCCTCTTCATTGTCCTTATCTTCTTCAGGCACATTGAAATCGCGGCCTGTTGTAATCGCATTGGCCGCTTCGAGATAAACGGTTGCAAAGTTCAAGCGACCGCCCGAGGCGAGACGCAATTCCTCGAGCTTGTCGGTAATATCCCGCTCCATATTGCGCATGGCCGTGGGCATTTTATCCCGGGGCGTAATATACAGCTTCACTTCGATTTCACTGGTGGCTTCCTGCAGAATGGCCTTGCTGGATGGGGACACCGTGTATATTTTGTCTTCCGTCATATCAAAACGCTTGATGCTGCTTCCGGCCAGAAGATAGTTGAAGAGCATTCCGATGACCAGACAGATGGCCGTGATGACGGCAAACATGGTCCGGGCTCGGGGGCGGTTGCGCCCATCAATGAAAATGATATTGAGCGTCAGGAACAATACTGTCCAGATGACAAAGAAAAGGACATCGGACAGATCAATGACTCCGCGCACCAAAGGCTGGTAGTGGGTGAAAATTCCGAAGAGATCGGCCAGCATGGAACCCAGACCGGCTATGCGACTGTCTATATAGGATGCGAAGAAATCCGTTCCCAGAAGAAAGAAAAGGAAACAGCTGAGGAGGGTGACTACAAAAGCGACAATCTGATCTTTGAAAAAGCCGCTGAAGAGAATACCCAGCGCCAGGAAACAGGCACCGAGAAGGAGTGTCCCGAAATAGCCGCTCATGACCACGCCCCCGTCGGGGTTGCCCAGAGAAAAGAGCATCATGGGCACCGTGAAGGTGGCGAGGAGCGTAACGGCATAGAAGGCGAGGGCTGCGAGAAACTTGCCTATGGTCAGCTCCCAGGCCTGCATGGGAAAGGTCAGGAGCATTTCCCAGGTGTTCTCCTTGCGTTCTTCCGCCCAGATCCGCATGGTCACGGCGGGAATGAAAACGCAGAGGAGCAAGGGCAGATTCTCAAAATAGGGCCGCATGTCCGCCACGGGGAAAAGGAAAAAGGACGTCACATAGAGTCCCACACTCATGGTCACAAAGACCATAATGAAAATATAGCCGATGGGTGAGGTGAAATAGGTACCCAGATCCCGGCGTAATATGGAAAGAGTATTGCGCATCGTGTTGATCTCCTAGTAGGCGGCCTTTTGTTCGGCTGCTTTTTCCGTCAGTGTCAAAAAGGTTTCCTCAAGAGAAAGGGGGTTGTCGGAAAGCTCTCTGACCTTCCACCCCTGCTGCTGAACCAGCGCATTGATTTCGCGCCAGGGATTTTTATCGACAGGACTGTGAATGGTGAAAGAGGCGCATCCATCAGTATTGCCCTGGTGGATCACCTGTTTGACCCCTTCCACACCGCTCAGGAGCCGCTCAAATTGATCACGCTCCCCTTCCAGACTGATCTTGAGGCGCTCGGAACGTTTCGCACGGCCACGCAGTTCCGTAAGGGTACCATCGCCCACAATGGTGCCGCGATTGATGATCACGATGCGGTCCGCCGTGGCCTCAACTTCCTGAAGGATATGGGTGGAAAGAATCACTGTCTTCTCTTCGGCCAGCTGGCGGATGAGATTGCGTATCTCCAGAATCTGATGGGGATCCAGGCCGGAGGTGGGCTCGTCGAGAATGATCACATCGGGATTGTGAACCAGTGCCTGGGCCAGAGCCGTGCGCTGTTTGTATCCCTTGGACAACTCGCGGATCACCTTGCGATACATGGGTCTCAGTCCGCAGGTATCCACAACGGAATCTATGCGGTTTTTGAGTGTCGCTCCACGCAAGCCCCGGGCACGGGCCACAAAGTCAAGATAGCTCCGTACTTCCATCTCCATATATAAAGGGAGAATTTCCGGAAGATACCCGATGACCTTGCGCACTTCCAGCGGGTTTTCCAGTACGTCCAGACCATGCACCTCCGCTGTTCCTCCGCTGGGATACAGATAAGTGGTCAGAATCTTCATGGTCGTTGATTTGCCGGCACCATTGGGTCCCAGCAGGCCTACGATTTCGCCCCGGTTCACTTCGAAGGAAACATCCTCCAAGGCGACCACAGGCCCGTAATGCATCGTTAAATTTTTTGCTTTGATCATGTACTACCTCGTCTCCACTATGCGCCTCTCCCCTGTTTTAAACAGGGTCAGCGCGTTGAAACACAGATACACCACTATCCTCGTGTTCTAGAGCAACATTCATGCCATCGCATGGAAATAGCCGTGAAAGGAATGGTATACAGATAACTCCTTGAATTTCAAGTGCTTTTGAGATTATGCCAGAAATGCTCCGCCATAGGGTAGAAAAACAAATGTCTGATTTAAGGCTTCTTTGCGGCAAAAAGTCTTTTTTCGGCAAGCCCCCCAACCCTGTCAGTCTGTCTTAACGCTGCTCAACGCATCCGTTCCTTCATCATGCCCTTTGGGATGGGCCTCTTCATGGTCACAGGGTTCCAGATGAGAGGTGATATACAGCTTGCGACCGGGGAACAGTTCATGAATGGCCGTTTCCACTTGCGTGATTCTCTTGTGCGCCTCTTCCAGAGACAGAGAACAGTGCATGATGGCGTGAAACTCTATCCAGATCATATTCTCCACTTGTCTGTGCCGCAGCTGATGGTAGTTTTTCATATGCTCACTCCGGACATGTTCATCCAGACAGGCTTGCAGCAGAGCCGTATTTTCCGGACAGGCCTGATCGAGCAGTCCCTGGGCGGCGCTTTTCAACAAGCTGAATGCGATGATACTGATATGGATGGCAATGACAATGGCCACGAGAGGATCCAGCCATTTCCAGCCCGTTATCCAGACAAGCAGCACGCCCAGAACCACACCGAAGCTGGTCCACATGTCGGCAAGCACATTTTTCCCGTTGGCCACGAGTACCAGCGAATGATAACGGCGACCAATCATGACGAGAAAGGCACCCAGCAGGGCATTGATGACGGCCAGAATAAAGGTGATCACCAGCCCGACTCCGAGAGCACCGAGCATGATTCCACTGAAAAAGGCGTGGACAGCCAGTCCGAAGACGCCCAGCGCAGCCACAGCGATAAGCGCTCCTTCAAAGCCTGCGGAGAAATAGGCTATTTTCCCATGACCATAAGGATGCGATTTATCAGGAGCCTGGGTGGAATACCAGAGACTGAAGGCTGCGAAGGAGGTGGCCAGCAGATGGACCACACTTTCAGCGGCATCAGATAAGATGGCATAACTGCCGGTGATCCAGAAGGCTGACATTTTTCCGACAAGCATGACCACGGCCACGGCGACACTGATCCCCATGGCCACATAACGCACATCCGGTGAGGAGACGGATTTCATAACATTCATACCGTTGAAAAGAATATACGGACAGCAGTGATTAGACGAGAGACTCTCTCAGGACAGCATATTTCAGCCAGTTCACAAATTCACATTCGCGGATATCATCCAGAACAATATCGTCATCAATCTTCAACTGCCAGCGGATATTTTTTGTGTTGTCCGGTTCTCTGAAGACCTGTGCCAGTTTGTCGGCATAGTTCACCAGGTCCTCTTTGTCGCTGAACCAGCCCTGCTTGATGAGCCGCTCTTCACGGGCATGAATGAGACAGGCCATCTCGTTGAGATCATATTCCGGATGATACTGAGTCGCCCAGAAAACGCCTTTCTTATAGGTCACGGCCACAGCCTGCACATCGCACCAATAGTTTCCGGCCAGCACCTCAGCACAGTCGGGCACGTGAGAAACATAATCATCATGACTCACAAAATGCGAAAATACAGGAGGCTTCCCTTTCATCATGGGATGGCGCACCCCGGCTTCCGTAAGGCGGATATTGTTGGCAATACCCATCTCCCGGCCTTTGGGATGGGGCTCCGTCGTGCCTCCGGCAACCTGGGTAGCCAGCTGAATGGCCCAGCAACTGCCGAATTGCGGGACTCCGGCCTCATAGGCACGCTCGCACAAACGCAGATGGTTGTGTACTCGGGGATCATCATGGTAAATGGTCAGATTGCAGCCCGGCCAGATCACACCGGCATAGCTCTCCAGTTCTTCATCGCTGGGAGCTTCCACACCGGGATCGCTGCTGTACCAGATATCATATTCCGCCTGGGGCATACGTTTCATGAGCAGGCCCGCATAGAGCTTTCCGGCCAGGGTCATGCCGACCCGATCAAATTCATCCCGGCTTTCTTTGGAATACCCGTCTGGAATGAGGAAGCGTTTCTTCGAAGTCATGGTCAAGTCCTTTACTCTATCTTGTGGCTTACAGGGAGCCGGAAAGTCATGAGAAGAAAGTCGGTGCGGAGCAATACCAGCACCGGCCTTTTCTTGTCTCAGAAATTATCCAGGCTCATCTCACTGAAAAATTGAAAGGCCCTGTCCTGAAAACCGGGATAGGCCTCATGGGTAAAGTCCGGATACAACACGCATTCTTTAGGCGCATGTATTTTATTGTAAGCGGCAAACTGTGTCGATGGCGGACAGATCTCATCCATTAGCCCCACAGCCATCAGAGTGGTTCCGCGGATGCGACAGGCCAGATGCTGACAATCAATATAGCCCAGGCGAGTGAAAATTTCCTCGGCCCGTTCGTGACAGGGATCAAATCGGCGGAAATATTCTTTGATTTCGCCATAGGCGTTCACAGCCAGATCCATCTCCCAAACACGCTGATAATCGCAGAGAAAGGGGCACATGGGCGCAAGACGGGCTATCCGTGGTTCGAGAGCCGCACAGACCAGACTGAGAGCGCCTCCCTGGGACATGCCCATGGCACCGACACGGGTCGGATCCACTTCGTCAAAGGCCATGACGATGGAAGCCAGCTGCGCCGTATCAAGAAAAACCTGACGAAAAAAGAGGTTTTCCGGAGCATCGTCCAGGCCGCGGATGATCTGACCGTTCAGAGTATTACCCCGTACCCCGCCGGGATCTTCAGAAAGACCGCCCTGACCGCGCACGTCCAGAGCGGCAACAGAAAAGCCCTGACCCACATAGCCCAGCTTGTCCGTCCAGTCCCCTGAACTTCCCGTATAACCGTGGAAAAGAAGCAGGGCCGGGTGGGACTTTTCAGCCCCACGGGGCCGCAGATACTTGGCATGAATACGCGCCCCCCGGACACCGGTGAAATACAGATGGAAACACTCCGCAAAAGAAGTCTGAAAAGCGGCTGGGATCAACTCCACTGAGCACGGGAGGGTGCGCATCTCTTCCAAAGCCGTATCCCAGTAGACATCAAAATCGGCCGGTCGCGGGTTGCGCCCCTCATAGTCATTCAACTCTTCCAGTGGCAGGTCAAAAATGGCCATAGTTCATACTTTCCGAAGAAGGTCAGAAAATTCCTGGTCAGTCTCAGGGTTCCATGGAAGCCAGCACATCGGCCAGCCTGGCGTAATCGTCACAGACTGCATCGGGAACATGTCCGTCCAGAGGCCGGTCTTTCACCACCGTAAGCAGAAGCCCCCGGGCACCTACGGCATGAGGTCCGCCGATATCATTGTGCGGCCTGTCACCAATATGAACAATCTCGTCCACCTGAATATCAAAATGATTGGCCACAGCCTCAAAAAGAGCCGGATGCGGTTTGCTTTTCCCTATTTCATCGGAAAAAACGAAACAATCAAAATATTTCAGCATGTCATGTTTTTCCAGCAACTGACGCAGATAACGGCCCGGCGAAAATATGGCATCGGAAATGACAGCCAGATTGTATTTTTCTTTCAGCTGCGCCAGAGATTCACGCACACCCGGAGCCATGTCAGGAGAAATATCCACTTCCATGCGCTCAATCCCGTCCACCACCCGAGCCAGAGATGCTTCGGGAAGGCTTCTTTCCAATGCCGCAAGGATCACCTCCACACGCTCACGGGTGGTCCAGGTCACAAACTCTTCGTGCCAGACTTTGCGGAAAGCCGCATCAGCCGTATCAAAAGCGAGATCCACCAGAGCACGATCTATGGGTGCCTCCGCTTCAAGAGCCTCATGAAGCAACTGACGGCGGGCAACCTTTTTCGGGGGCAATCCCGCCAGAGCGCGCTTGGGCTCATCCGTCTCATCGCAGAACATGCAGTCCCACAGGTCAAAGGTAACGGCACCAATGGCTTTTTTAGACATGACAGATCTCCTCTATAATTTGATTTAATCCGAACCTGTGAATCTGACGGCTTTCGCTGTCCTCAGGCCCGATATCAAGTGTAAAAGAAAAGAGATTGATTTATCAAACCTACGGGAATGGGGCATTGAATGGACTCAATCAACACAGCACAGCAAAACTGCAACCCAATGATCTTTTCGAATTGAACCAGATCAATCAGGTCACACATGCTGCAGCACAGCCGCAACCAAATGATGTTTTTTACCACAGAGACTTTTAGAACCACTGATGGACACTGATAAATTAAAGACCTTGGGTCGCGCAGCCTGGGAACGCCAATTTCCACATTGGCAGGAGACCCGGGAAAAGACCATGGCTTATGTATGCATTT